>DATNFJ010000072.1:0-44133 GCA_035606455.1 Sphingomicrobium sp. | reverse complement strand
GCCGCCGACGGTGCTCGGCTTCACCATCCAGATGCTGATTGGATTCCTGCTCTTCGTGCCGATGATCCTGTGGGATCGGAAGACGGTCGGACGGGTCCATCCGGCGACCCAGCTGGGGATCGGAATGACGGCGCTATGGGTGGTGTTCCCGCTGGCGGTCTTCTGGTTCGACCTGCCCTGGGCGAAGGTTGCCGCGTACCTGCCGGGAGTCGGAGCCTAGCCGAGTTGCCACCGCACCTTCGGAGTCACGACCGTGCTTCGGACCGGTTTCCCGTTCCGGTCCAGCGCGGGCGTGAACCGTCCCTTCTCCTCGATTACGGCGCACCCCATCGCGTCCAACACCGGCACGCCGCTCGCGAGGAGGACCTGGCAACCCGCAACCTTTCCCTTCTCGTCCACCAGCAATAGATATTGGCTATCCCCTTCCTGGCCCTGGTGGACCGCTTCGGTCGGATAGTCGGCGGAGCTGAATAGGTCGCGCAGATCGCCACGCGCCGGCTTGACAATCAGCCCGTCCTTTTCGCCATCCATGTTCCAGTAGCGCTTGAGGTCGGCGGTGCAGCTATCGAGGCCGCTCATCAACTGCGGCATCGACGCGAGCGCGAAGTCCAACTGCGGCATTCCCGCGACAGTGAGAGCGACCGAGTCTGCCGCGCGCGCCTGGGCCATATCGGCCGCTGGAATCCTGAATTCATAGACATTCAGTTTGCCGCCGGTCGGCCGATAGTGCAGCAGCCATGCCTTGACCGGCCCGTGGCCGAAATCCACGCTGCCCTGCAGCTCTTCGGCATAGTCGGGTGGCGGGCTTGGCCGCACCATCACGATTTCATATGTCTCGCCGTTCGGAGACTGCCGGAACGCAAGCGTCGACGGCTTGGCCGCATCGCCATAATTGCGGGACGCAATGCACTGCGTTTGGCCGTAATCCAGATCCCAGGGGCCGACAGCCTGGAGTGGCCGCGCCGCGGCGGGACCGGGCACCGCAACAAGTGACGCGGAAGTGAGTAATCCACAAAGAGTACGCCTGAACATGTCGACCTCCCTGATCCGGCAAGCCAGCCTAACTCAATCCGTAGACGCGACGCGAGTCCGGTCGTCGCCCAGCGTCTCTACGGAATCCTCCAATTGATCGTGGGCGTAACGACGACGCTTCGAACGGGCTTGCCGTTTTCGTCGAGCGCGGGCGTGAACTTGGCCTTGTTTTGAATCACGGCGCAGACGGTGACGTCCAGCACAGGCACCCCGGTCGGTTGCAGGACCTGACATCCGTCGACCTTTCCGTGCTCGTCCACCAGCAGCAGATATTGCCCCGTTCCCCCCTGTTCCTTCCAGATCGCCTGGAGCGGATAATCCTCGGGATTGAAGAGGTTCTTGAAGTCAGCATGGGCACGGCTGGAGAATTTGCTCCACTGCTGTCGGTCCATGTTCCAATTGCGCTCCAGGTCGACCGAGCACTTCTTCAGTCCGTCCAGAACCTGCGTCATCGAATCCAGCGCGAACGTGAAATCGGACGAACCTGAAATGTGCAGCGACATCGTCGGTGCCGACGCGGCTTGAGTCATTTCCGCTGCCGGAATGCGGAAGTCGTGAACGTCCGAGCCTCGGTTCACCGTCTGGTAGAAGAGCGCCCAGGCATCGATGGGGCCCTTTCCGAAGTTGACCGAGCCCTGTTCCTCAATGGCCCGTCCGCGCGCCGTATATTTGCTGCCCACGAGCAGTTCGTAGGTTTCGCCATTGGGAGACGGAACGATCGACAGGCTGACAGGCCCGGCAGGGCTGCCGTAGCTTCGAGACGCGATGCACAGGGTGTCGCCATTGCTGACGTTCCACTTGCTGACCGGCTGGAGTGGAGCGGCGGCAGCGAAGGCAGGAGCGGGCTGCGACAGGACGAGCGCGGATGTCAGGATTACAGATACGCTGCGGAACATAGGAACCTTTCCGACCCGGCGCGCCGAGCCTAACCCGAAATCAGCGCCGGGTCAGCACCATCGTCCCTATCGCTGCGGGTGAGCCGTCGTGAATAGCGCCTTGGGCAGGACCACGTGGACGCCCTTGTTGCGGTCGACGAGCTCGGTCTCCTCGACGTCGCCGGCGACGCTCATCAACATATAGGCGTCGTCGCGGGTCATGCCTTTTTCATTGACCAGGAAGTCGAGCATGTTGGTCAACGCCTTGCGGGTCGCGCGACTGAGGTCGTCGTCGAAGCCCATGGAAATATAGGCCGTCGGCGTTTCGGCGCGCGGATAGGATGATTTCATCCCCTTGTGGAGGATCAGCTGGAGCGTGCCGGTGAGCGAGGTTTCGAGCGCAGTGATGTCGACTTCGCCATTGCCTTGCGCGGCATGGCCGTCGCCGACCTCGAGCAAGGCTCCGGGGGCATAGACCGGGAAGAAGATGCTGGTCCCGGCAACTTGCGACTTGTCGTCCATGTTGCCGCCGCTGATCGTCGGGGCGGTCGAATCGTAGCGGCCAAAGGAAGCGGGCGGCGCCACCCCCATGCTGCCGAAGAAGGGGTGAAGCGGAACGTCGATGCCGGGGGCGAAATGGCCGACCATGTGCTCCCGGTCCAGCGGAACGATCTTGATCTTCGAATAAGGGAAATCGTCCGTCAGGAAGCCGACGCCGTAGCGAAAGCCGTTGTAGGCGTAAGGAATCGCGAGATCGATCTTGAGGATCCGAACTTCGAGCGTGTCGCCGGGCTCGGCGCCTTCCACCGCGATCGGGCCCGTCAGGATGTGGCCGCCGGGCCCTCGCTCGCTCTGCGGCACCCCGTCGAACACCGCGCGCAGGCTTTTCTCCACGTCCGCGGGAGCGACGCCGGCTTTTTCCAGGCCTGTCGGGCTGTTCGTAAGCAAGGTGTGGACGACGACCACATCGCCCGACTGGACGGTGAGCACCGGCTTGGCGGTGGCGTCATAATGTCCCCACGCGACCGTGGTCGGCGTGGCCGGAAGATCATAGGTCTTTGCCGCTGCGTTTCCCGCCGCGAGCAATGCGACTGCGGCGATCGTCGACAGTGTAACGACTTGTGAAGCCTTCATGCACTCCCCCTTGCTGGCCAGGCGACTCGCGCTCGGCCGGAGCGGCAGACTGACAGCAATTCGGGGCCGGTAACCAGAAATTTCTCCAGTGCTACCGCCCCCGCTTGGCCCGCTCGAGCGTTCAGCACCCGAACCCTTCACCAGCGGGAGTAATCGCATGAACGACCATAATCATTCCGAAGAAATCAGCACGTTGAACACGCTGATCGCGACCACGATCGACAGCATCACCGGCTACGAGAATTCGGCCAAGGACATCGACAACCAGCGTTTCGCCGAGATTTTCCGGCAGCGCGCCAACGACCGGCAGCGGGTGGTCGAGGACCTTCGCAACGAAGTGCGGCGGCTCGGCGGCGACCCCGAGGACAGCGGGTCGTTCATGGGCAAGACCCACCAGCGCTTCGAGGACCTCAAGGCCGCGATCACGGGGCAGGATGAAAAAGCGATCATCGACGAGGTCGAACGCGGCGAGGATTATCTCAAGGAGAAATTCGAAGCGGCGCTCAATTCCGATACGCTGACCGGCGAAGCGCGCTCATGCGTCGAGCGCTGCTATCAGTCGGTCCGCTCGGGCCACGACCAGATGAGTCAGCTCAAGCACGGGATGGAATCGCCGAGCCACGCCTGACCAGTCGGACGAGGGCGGCTGAAGCAGCCGCCCTCGTTTCTCAATAGCCCATCAGCGCGAGCACTTCGCGGCGGCTTCGCTCGTCCTCACGGAAGGTGCCCATCATTCGGCTGGTCGTCATCATGACTCCCGGCGTCTGGACGCCACGCGCGGTCATGCAGGCGTGGCTCGCTTCGATGACAACGGCAACGCCCTTGGGCTGAAGATGCTGCCAGATGGCGTCGGCGACCTGCGCTGTGAGCCGCTCCTGCACCTGAAGCCGTCGCGAGAAGCCGTGCAGCACACGGGCAAGCTTGCTGATCCCGACGACACGGTCGTTGGGGAGATACGCGATCGATGCCTTGCCGATGATCGGTGCCATGTGGTGCTCGCAGTGCGACTGGAAGGGGATGTCCTTCAGGAGCACGATCTCGTCATAGCCGCCGACTTCCTCGAAGGTGCGGCTGAGGTGAACCGCCGGGTCTTCCTGGTAGCCGCGGGCATATTCCCGCCAGGCGCGGGCGACCCGCCGCGGCGTATCGAGCAGCCCTTCGCGGTCGGGGTCGTCGCCCGTCCAGCGGATCAAAGTCCGTATCGCTTCCTCGACATTCTTGGGCACTTCCACTTTGGGAAGCGATTCGACGAGGTCGCCGTTGACCGGATCGGACGGGCTCATCGACCGAGCTCCCGGGCAATATCCCCCGCGACGAGCGCGGCTTGTTCGCGAATGTCCGGCACTGCAATGATCTCCCAATATCGGCCCTTCGTTAGAGGCCCGAGGGCCCACAAACGTTCCCCGGCGCGCGAATTCTCATCGACCTCGAGGCCCATCCCGAGGTGATCGGGCTGCGCCTGGCGGCTTTCGAGCAGCGAGCGCAGCAGCGGATCGCCCGTGCGTTCGATATTGTGGAGCGGGCCGGTGCAGTTGAACGCATAAACGAAGGTCCGCCGTTCGCTTGCGTTGCGGCCGCGCGGGCGAATCTCGACCTCGAGCGCGCCGTCGGTCTCGCGCGCGGCGACGACCCGGCCGGCCACCACCTGCAGCCGTCCCTCGCCGATCAGCCGAGCGATCGTGGCGCCGACCTCGGGCGCGATGCGGTGGCGATGGACGTCCCACCACGGGCGGGCGTGCCTCAGGAACCGCCGCTGCTCATCGGGCGCGAGGCTTTGCCACAGGCGATGGCTATGCGGGCGCAGGCTGTCGACCGCCGCGCGCCAGCCGACCTCGGCGCTGCGCCGCCGCAGCCAGCGCCAGATCGTGCGGACCCTGCCGTCCGGCACCTCGCTCGCTTCGACCGCCGCCGGCTGATAATCGGCGTGGCTCCGCGGAATCTGCCCGCGCCGCGACAGTGCGAGGATGCTGCCACGGAATCCGGCTGAATCGAGCGACAGCACGAGATCCACCATGGTCAGGCCGGTACCGACCAGAAGCGCGTCTCCGGCGCTGCAGGCCAGGTCCTCGACCGCAGCACGGGCTTCCGCGCCCCATGGATTCGCAACGAATCGCTCTGCGATACCGTCGAATGCGCGCAGAGCCCCGGGCTCCTGATTGCCGATCGCGAGCGTGAGCGCGTCGGCTTCAACCGCGGAACCGTCGTCGAGCGTTACCCGCCAGCCGCTGTCCGCCCGCTCCGCCCGGACGGCCGAGCGATGGATGAGGCTGGCGCGTCCGCTTGCCACCGCCTCGTCCAGGATCTCGCCAAGGTACCGGCCGAACAGCCGCCGCTGGGCGAAGCCGCGGCGGTCGCCACCCTCGTCCTCGAAGCGGCGCGCGAAATGGTCGGGCTCGCCGGCCCAGGCGCTCATCCCCTCGGCGCGGACGTTGAGCAGATGGGCGGGCTCGGTAGTCGAGTAAGCAACGCCCTTTCCCGCCCTGCCGCTGCCGTCGATCAGCGCCGATTGGATACCCCGGCGCGCCAGCTGAGCGGCGAGGATCGTCCCCGAGGCGCCGCCGCCGACTATTACGACCGGCACCCGCCGGTCAGATTTCGTAGTCAGGCCAATTCTCCGGATTCGCCGCGCCAGCCTTCCGGCGCAGCATGTGGTCGTGCATTCGCTCGACGGTCTTGCCCGCCGTTTGCGTGAACCAGCCGGGGACGAGCGCGTGGACGAGGCAGGCCGCGCCCGCGCCGACCAAAGTGGCGCCGATGACGACAGCTCCAACGCCATGCTCCGACCAGCTCATCCCGAGCGATCGCGGATGTTCGACGAAGAGCCGCCGCAACATCCCGCTCCTGTGGTCACTGCCGTGGGTCGTCGCCATGTCGCTCCCCTGAAATCTGGCGACCCCGACTGGATTCGAACCAGTGGCCCTCAGATTAGGAATCTGATGCTCTATCCTGCTGAGCTACGGGGTCGTTCGGTCCCGAATAGGGGCGGCGGCCGAACCAATCAATTGACCTGGTTCGGCGGGGTGACGGGGAGCGGCAGCGGAGCGACGGGGATTCCGTCGTCGACCAGCGATTTCGCCTGCTCGAGCGTCGTGCTCCCGTGCACTTGCTCGGGCGGCATGTCGCCGCTGTGCATCGCGCGAGCCGTGTCCGCGAACTTGTCGCCGACCCATCGGGAATCCTTGAGCAGCTCGGCCTGTGCGGCGGCGAGCCGGGCGAGCGGATTGTCCGAGCCCTTTCGCGGCACCCTCGGCGCCATCGGCGCCTTCTCGACATTCGCCGACTGGCAGAACGGACATTCGACCAGGCCGGCGCCGCGCTGCTCCTCATAGTCGGCGTTCGATCGGAACCAGGCTTCGAACGTCTCTCCGCCATCCCGGCATTGAAGGTCGAAGACGATCACAGGGTCACCGCGTCGGGAATGGGCCGGCGGTGGTTAAGCGCCGGTATGCGCGAACGGACGTCCGAGATGCGCTTGAGGTCGATGTCGGCAAAGCCGACGCCCGGCTTCTCGCCCATGTCGAGCAACACCTCGCCCCAGGGATCGACCACGAGCGAGTGGCCGAAGGTCTGGCGGCCGTCCTCGTGCCGCCCGACCTGTGCGGCCGCGACCACGAACAGCCCCGCCTCGATCGCGCGCGCGCGGAGCAGGATGTGCCAGTGCGCCTTCCCGGTCGGGACGGTGAACGCGGCAGGCACCGCGATCACGTCGGCGTCGGCCTCGGCAAGCCGCGCGAACAGCCCGGGAAAGCGCAGGTCGTAGCAGATGGTGAGCCCGAGCCTGCCCACCGGAGTCCCGTTGACCAGGACCACGCCCTTGCCGGCGGAATAGACGTTGGATTCGCGCCAGCTCTCGCCCGTGGGCAGGTCGACGTCGAACAGGTGGAGCTTGTCGTACCGCGCACGGACCTCGCCCTCGCGGTCGATTACGAACCCGCGGTTGGCGACCTTGCCTTCATCGACCAGCACCGCGAGCGAGCCGATGTGAACCCAGATGCGGTGCCGCCGGGCGGCTTCGCGGCAGCGTTCGAGGACTTCGTCCTCCTCCTCCTGGCGGAGATTTTTCGCCGCGCGCCCCGAATCGCGGTCGAGCAGGCCGGACATCTCAGGCGTGAACAGGATTTCGGCCCCGCCGGCCGCAGCCTCCGCGATCGCTTCCTCGAGCGAGCGCGCATTCGCCTCGGGATCGATGCCCGTGCTCGACTGGAAGAGCGCAATCCGCGTCATGAGGATATTAAATCGTCGAGACGGCCGCTTCGGTCGAGCGCGAACAGATCGTCGCACCCGCCGACATGGTGCTCGCGAATGAAGATCTGCGGCACGGTCGTCCGGCCGTTCGCGCGGGCGATCATCTGCTCGCGGATCTCGCCGCCGTAATCGACCGAAATCTCGCGATACTCGAGTCCCTTGGCCTCGAGCAGCTGCTTGGCCCGCCAGCAATAGGGACAGAATGTCTTGGTGTAGATCTCAACCGTCACGCCGCGCGTCCTCTGACGTGATACTTAAGCGCTGCCATTAACGCATCAACTGCGAAGGTTTCACCACGCGCGCCCAGCTGACCAGTTCGACACGCGCGGCACCGGCACGTTTGAGGACGCGGGCACAGGCCTCGGCCGTACTGCCGGTCGTCAGCACGTCATCGACGAGAACCACCGTCTTCCCCGCGACAGCCCTCTTGTCGGGGATTCGGAAGGCCCCGGCGACCGTCTTTCGACGCTGCAGCGGGCTCATGCCCTTCAGCGGCGGCGTTCGCCGGACGCGGCGGAGGACCAACGGGTCGCTCGCGATCTTGAGTCGGCGGGAAAGTTCGCGCGCGACCAGCGCCGACTGGTTGAACCCGCGGCTCCACAGACGCGTTCGGTGGAGCGGCACCGGCACGAGGAGCGCCTCGCCCTCCGGCCTTACGAGGGGCGCCATGTAATGCGCCATTGTCCGGGCGATTGCGACCTTGCGGCCGTATTTGAGGCGAATGGCGAGCCCGCGGGACAGATCGTCATAAGCGACCGCAGCCCGCGTCCGGGCGATCCTGGGCGGCTGTGCGAGACAGCGGGCACAGGTCGCCTGCTCGGTCGCCTGCAGCGGAATCCCACAACATACGCAGCCGCCCTCGCCAAGGAATTCGACCTGCTTCCAGCAATCGGGGCAGAAGCTGTGGACGTGGTCGACGATCGTACCGCAGCCGGCGCAGCGCGGCGGAAGCGCGAAATCGAGCAGCAATCGCGCGCAGGTGCGGACCAGGACGGCGAGATTCTCCATCGCTTCTTGTCGCCCGCGCGCGCGCATCGCACAAGCGCCGCTGTGCCCGATCTCTTCGACATGAACCTGCGCGCGCTGCGCCGCGACCGCGCTGCCCGAGGCGGTCCCGAGCTGTTCATGTTGCAGCGCGCTTTCGACGACTGCCTCGAACGCGTGTCGTTGATGAAGCGGCGGTTCGAGCGGGCGTTGCTGATCGGCTGTCCCGACTCGGCTTGGGCGAGACGAGTGTCGGAGGTCGCCGCCGAAGTGGATGCCCGCGATCCCGGGCCCCTGTTCGCAGCGGCGGCGGGCGGCGCTCCAATCGTTGAAGATGCGTGGGAGCCGCCGGCGCAGGCCTATGACCTGGTGCTCTCGGTCGGGACGTTCGACACGGTGAACGATCTTCCGCTTGCGCTTCGGCTGGTCCACTTCGCGATGTTCCCGGAGGGGCTATTCATGGGCGCTCTTTCCGGTGGGGACACGCTTCCGCAGCTACGCGCGGCGATGCGCGCCGCCGACGCCCTTTCCGCCGGAGCGGCACCTCACGTCCACCCGCGAATCGAGCCTTCGGCGCTTTCGCCGCTGCTATCCGATGCCGGGTTCCTGAACCCCGTCGTCGACGTGGATCGGGTCCGGGTCCGTTATCGCTCGCTCGGCGGTCTGGTCGCGGATCTGCGCGGCATGGCTGCTACCAATCTCCTGCGCGCCCGTCCGCCTCTCCTCTCGCGCGCTCAGCAGCGCGCCGCCGAACGCGCGTTCGCCGAGGCCGGCGACGGAGTGCGAACCGCCGAAACGTTCGAAATCATCCACTTTGCCGCCTGGGCGCCTCCGAACGGCTGATGCGGCATTAACTCTAGAATGGGTGAAACTTGTTAACCGCGTCTCGCCTACACCCGCCGTGTGGACGTGGACCAGAGGAGGGTGGCGTGATCGCTATCCGAAAGATCTTGCGCATGCTCGGCGCGAATGAACGTGGAGCAACTGCGATCGAATACGGCCTTATTGCCGCACTCATCGCCGTCGCCGCAATCGGCGGAATGCAGGCGCTGGGCGGTGGCAGCAGGGGTATGTGGGGAAGGATTCTGACGAACGCGAATAGTTATATGTAATCGCGATCAGCCCCGGCGCGCTCCGTAGACGACGAGCTTCACTTTCTGGCCCGGCACCAGCCGAGCGTCGGCGGTGATGCCGTTCAGCGTGATGAATCGTTCTATCTTCAGATTGCGATAGGCCATCCGGCTGGCGAGCGACTGAACGGTGTCGCCCGGACCGACGGTTACGACATGGATGATTCGCGGCCGGATCGCCGCCGCTTCCTGGGGCGAGATTTTGCGGAACGAGTCGACCATCGGCCGGAACGGACCAATGCCTGTCCCGCCGGACGTCAGCATCACGAAGTGATAGACGTGCCGCGCATCCCATCGGTACGCCATGACGCTGAGATCGATCGCGCCGGAATCGCTGCTGATGCGCGCGGTCGTATATTCCGCCGGCATGCCGTTGACGGTCGTCCGCGCGGGTCGGGGAATCGCGAGCTGACTGCCGCCGGAGGTTAGCTGCTCGAATATCTTGGCGATGTAGCTGTCGAGCGAGCCGCTGTATTGACCGCCGCCGAACTGCGCCTTGCCGGCAGACCCGGAGATGGTCACCGCATAGGTGCCGTTCGACATCAGATATCCGGTCGGCACCCGGAACTGGATGCGCAGGTCCGGATGGGTGAAGACGGGACCATCGATGATGCCCTGGGCGGGATCGTCGTCGACGGTAATTCCGTCGAGTTCGCTTAGGAACTGATCCCGATTGCGGAGCCCGCTTCCGAGGCGTCCCGTCTCGCGCGCTTCGAGAAGAGCGCGCTTCATCCGATTCTCGCTCAGCGGGTGCGTGCTCGCCCATTCGGGAATGCGCCGGTTGGCCTGTCCCTGGAGGCGCGCCTGGAGCGCGGTTTCCCGGGCGAGCGACTGAAGCAGCTCCGCAGCGCCGCGAGGATCATATCCGGCAGCGATCATGTAGCGAAGGCCGAGCGTATCGGCTTCATATTCCTGTTCGCGCGAGAAGCTCAGCGTCTGCAGCTTGGCCGCAAGCACGCCTCTCAGCGCGATCTCGTTGCCGTAGCCGCCGCCGATCATCTGGCCGAAGATGATCTCGGGGAGCGCCTGCCAGGTCAGCTCGCGCTCGACCTCCTCGCGCTCGTGGGCATGGTTCGCGGCGATATGGCCGACCTCGTGCCCGAGCGCGAATGCGAGCTCCGACTCGTCGTCCATGAGGGTCATCAGCTGACGCGTGATGTAGACGTAGCCGCCGGGCACCGAGAATGCGTTCTCGACCGCCGAGTTGAGGGTCGTGAAGTGCAGCACCTGCCCGGCGTTCGCGATTCCGGAAAAGGCGCCGACCCTGTGCCCGACCGAAGACACATAGACGGCGCGCGGCCCGGTCTCGGCGCCGCCGAGCTCCTCGATCATTTGCGCATTCTCGCGCTGCGCCTGGGCAATATCCTGCGGGTCGAGGTAGCGCGCTTGCTGCGCCGATGCCGGCGTCAGCGCGAGCGCCGTGGCCAAAAGCAACAGGACGCTGTTTCGCATTTTCAGCTCGCCTCCGTTTCGGTCGGAGAACAAAAGCCCCGGCACTTTGAACGGAGAATGACTGGCGCGGGTTCCGGTCAGCCGATCGCGAGATATTTGGCGCGGCGCTGGGCGACGAGCTCCTTCGGCCCGAGCTTGCTGCAGCCGTCCAGCTCCTCAATGAGAGCGCCCTTCAAGGCGCCGATCGCCGCATCGGGATCGCGCTGCGCGCCGCCGAGCGGCTCCTCGACGATGCGATCGATGACACCAAGGCCGAGCAGATCGGCCGCGGTGATCTTCATCGCTTCGGCGGCGTCGGCGGCCTTGTCCGCCGTGCGCCACAGGATCGACGCGCAGCCTTCTGGCGAGATCACCGAATAGACGGCGTGTTCGAACATCAGGACGCGGTTGGCGGTGGCGATCGCGACAGCGCCGCCCGACCCGCCTTCACCGACGATCGCAGCGATGATCGGTACGTTCAGCGACAGGCATTCCTCAGTCGAGCGGGCGATCGCCTCGGCCTGCCCGCGCTCTTCCGCCTGGACTCCGGGAAATGCGCCTGGTGTATCGACGAGTGAAACCACGGGGATGCCAAACCGGTCCGCAAGCGCCATCAACCGGATCGCCTTGCGATAGCCCTCGGGCTTGGCCATTCCGAAATTGTGCCTGAGGCGGGAGGCGGTGTCGTCGCCTTTCTCGTGACCGATCAGCATCACCCGGCGCCCGTCGATGCGCGCGAGACCGCCGATGATCGCAGGATCGTCCGCGAACGAACGATCTCCCGCGAGCGGCAGGAATTCGTCGGCGAGACCGGCGACATAATCCTTGAAATGCGGCCGTTCCGGGTGACGGGCGACCTGCGCCTTCTGCCACGGCGTCAGCTTGGCGTAGGTATCGCGCAGGAGTTTGGTCGCCTTGGTCTCGAGACGACCGACCTCGGCGTCGATGTCGATATCGGTCGCGCTTGCCGTCTGGCGCAGCTCGGCCACCTTCGTTTCCAGCTCGGCGATCGGCTTCTCGAAATCGAGGTACGTCAACATGCCGAGGCGGCGCGTAGGCCGAAGCTGCGGCAAAGGTCAACGAATACGGGTGGCGAGCGGATGACGCGCATTCACCAGCTCGACGAGGCGGGCACTGTCGACGTGGGTGTAGATCTGGGTCGTAGCGATATCCGCATGGCCCAGCAGCGACTGGAGTACTCGAAGGTCCGCGCCACCGGACAGCAGGTGCGTGGCGAATGCGTGGCGCAGGACATGTGGGCTCACCCGGTCGGGCAGGATGCCGGCGTCTACCGCCATGGCGCGAACGATCTGGAACAGGCGCACTCGGCTAAGGTGGGACTTGCCGCTGGGGAAGAGCCAGAGCGCGCTCGTTGGGACTTGCTCGAGCCATTGATGGACGGCGGCCTGCGCCCGCGTCGAGATTGGGACGAGCCGCTCCTTGCTGCCCTTCCCGCGCACCATGAGGAACGGCTGCGTCGCCCGCACCGCCCCGCGCGGCAGACCGACGAGCTCGCTTGCCCTCAGCCCCGAGCCGTAGAGCAGTTCGAGAAGCGCGAGGTTGCGAACAGCCGTCGCTTCGCCGCTCGCGGCGCGATCCTCCGCGGCTTCGAACATCCGCCGAACCTCCTCCTCATCGAGGATCCGAGGCAGCGGGCGCTCGAAGCGCGGGCGCGGCAGTGCTGACGACGGGTCGTCCCGGCGCAGTCCCTCGTCGACGAGGAAGCCGTAGAAGCGCCTGAGCGCCGCCGACCGGCGGGCGACGGTCGACGGCGCAAGCTCCGCCCACCCGCTTCCCAGCCGAGAAAGATCGTCGGTCGATGCCGTGCCGAGCGACCCGATCATCTCCGCCGCGCGGTCGAGGTCGTTGCGGTAGGCGGCGAGCGTGTGCTTCGACGCGCCCGCTTCGGCAGCCATCATGTCGAGGAACCGGTCGACGAGCGCTCGGTCGTCGGCGATCACGTTCGGGAAAGCGCCTCGGCTGCGATCATCCGGGCGGTGAAGTCCTGGCCGGTCCGCTTCATCGCCGAAATCGCGTGGTAAAGATGCGCCGCCGGCACCTTCGTCCATTCCGGCGTCTGGAGGCCGGTGCCGGTGAGGACCAGCACCGTGCCGGCCTGGCCGCGCCCGGCGGCCGCGTCGATCATCCGGGTCCAGCTGCTCGTCATGCCGAGGCCAAGGCCATAGCGGCGGTTGAGCGAATTGGCCGTGTCGGTGCTGATCCGTCCGAGGCCCGCGAGGCCGGCGACGAGGAAAGCGCTGCGAACCTTGTTCGGGCTCTTGTCCCGGCGGATGAATCCGCCGAGCCGGCCGGTGCCGATGTCGGTCACGTCGGGCGCACCGAGCGCAAGCATTGCCCAGCAGCGGTCGCCGTCCTCGTCGTCCATTCCGCCGATCGCGGGAATCCACCGTGCAGCCGCGCGATCATAGCCCGCCGCCAGCATGGCGGAGATGAGGTCCGGCGCATCCTTTGCGAGCTTCTTGTCGGGAGTGACCAGAGTCGCCGCTCGAGCGACGAGCGCCCGCGCCGCCTCTTTCTGAAGTCCGCCCTTGCCGATGCCGAGCAGGTGGCGGATCGCGGTGAGACGGGTGGGTTCGTCCTTGCCGACATAAGCCTGACGAAGCTGCCAGGCGTCCGTCGATGGAACGTCCGTCGGATCGGTCGTGTCGTAGATCGCCGAATAAAGGTCGACCAGGCTTTGCGAGGAGAAGACTCCGAGGCCGCCCGCCACCAGCGCCGGCTGAAGCCGCTGCTGCGGCGAGAGCAAAGGCGCCCGCGCCTCGAATGCGTGGAGCTGCGGCGAGGAGGCGTTCACAAGCTGGTCCGGCGGGGCCATTCCGGTCGCGGCGGCAAGACCGAAGCGCCATGCGGTGAGGCTGTCGACGGGACCCCAGTCAATGGTCGCCGCCCGTCCGCTTCCCGCTGCGCCGATCACCTTCTGAGCAAGCGCGAGGTCGATTCCGCCAATTCGGCCGTGGCGTCGAGCGTCGTCGATCTGGGCCGACGCGCTGTCCTGGTCGCCAGCGAGCGCGGCGCACATCGCCTGCACCAGCTGCTGCGTGGCCGAATCATATTTGCGCATGCCGGGCTCGAGCGGGCACAGCGCCGCCGCGTCGGCCGTGGCGAGCGCCGTCTGGACCGCGACCTGGAGCATCTTTGGAGTGAACCGGTCGCTGTCGACTCCGTCGACGAGCATGCGCGCGGCGTCCGCTTCGCCCATTCGCAGTAGCAACCACGAGCGTTCGGCGACCCAGTCGATCGGGTTCACGTCGCGTGGCGCACGCGCCTTCGCAAGCAGCGCGTCCCGAAGCGCGATATGTGCCCACCGCGAGGCGATCGGCGTGTTCATGTGCCGCATCAGGCTGCTCAGGAATGCGCCGCTCGCGCCGCCCCACGGGTTCTCGCCGAGTCCTTCGGCCGTCGGATCGAGCTTGCCCACGACCCAGGGATCGCGCCGCGCCCAGCCTGGATATTCGACCGGCGGCTGCACCGAGCGCGCCGGCTGGAGGTTCGCCGGGCTGACCTCCTCGATCGCGGTCTCGTCGCCTGCGCCAGACGTGTCCGGAGACGGCGCGGTTGATGGCTGCCCCTGCGGCGTCGCCGCGGCGGGATTCGGATTGGCGGGCGGCGGCTGAGTCTGCGCCACCTGCTGGGCGATCGCCGGAAGAGCGATCGCAAGCGCAGCAGCCGACACGATCAGATAGGGCCTAATGCGCATTGCCCCCCTGAGGCACCGCAACCTCGATCGTATGCGTGGGCCGCGGCTTCGGCACGGTGGAGAGGTAAATCAGGCCACCGATGACGATGACCAGGATGATGATGAGCACCAGCAAACGGGACATGGAGGCGCTTTTGCCGAGCGGGGGAGCCGCTGTATAGCCCCTTAGAGTGATGGATTTGGCGAAACGTCTCGATCGGCCGGTCGTGCTGGTCGGGCTGATGGGAGCAGGAAAGTCGACGGTCGGGCGCCGCCTCGCGCGGCGGCTGGGCGTGCCGTTCGTCGACAGCGATGCCGCCATCGAGGACGCGGCCGGATTGTCGCCGGCGGAAGTATTCGAACGCTACGGCGAGCAGGACTTCCGCGACGGCGAGCGGCGGCTCGTCGCGAGGCTCGTGAACGACGGCCAGGTGAGTGTCATCGCGACAGGCGGAGGCGCATTCATCGACCCTCGCACCCGCGAGTTGCTCAACGAACACGCGATCACGGTGTGGCTCGACGCGCCGGTCGATATCCTCACCGAGCGAACGTCGCGCCGCGACACCCGCGTCCAGCTCAGGAACGGCGATCCCCAGGCAACGCTCGAACGGCTCGCGAACGAGCGCCGTCAGGCCTACGAACAGGCGCACCTGCACATCAAAAGCGGCTCGGGCGCCCATCGCGAGGTGGTCGACGCCATCGTTCGGGCGCTCGACCGGCATCTTGGAACGCGCGGCTAGGCCGGAGTCGGCTCTTCGTCCGGAAGCGGGCGGCCTTCCCCGAACGAATTCTCCCATCCGGCGCGAAGGTCGCCGCTCTCCTGCTGCCGTTCGAGCCGGTCGCAGTCGCGCATTCGATATTCGCGTTCGACCCGGTCGATTTCGCGCGGGCCGATCCCGCTCGCCCGAAGCGCCGCCTTGCCCATCACGACGGCGCTCTCGAACAGCTCGCGCTCGGCCAGCACCAGGTCGAGGCCGCGAAGCTCGATCAGCTGCCGCCGGTCGAACACCCGGACCATGACCGAAGCCTGCGGGAAGGCTTCGAGCACGGCCTTCACCGCGCTCCGAGTCAGCTCTCCATCCTCATTGTCGTTGCAGAAGGCGATCACCTTCGCGGTTTCGGCGCCGGCTGTGCGGAGAAGGTCGATCCGAAGTCCGTCGCCGTAATAGACCTTCGTCCCGAACTCCCCGGAGAGCTCGATCTGTGCCGGCTTCTTGTCGATGATCGTGACTCCGATGCCCTTGGCCTGAAGCATCTGCGCGACGGTCTGCCCGAACCGGCCGTAACCGACGACGATGGCGCTGGTCTCGGGCGAGAGCTCCGGTCCGTCGAGGCCGTCACCGCCGCGTACCTCGCGGCGCTCGAGCCAGTCGGTGAGCCGCATCAGGAACGGCGTCGTCGCCATCGACAGGGTCACCACCGCCCCGAACAGCGAGGCAGTCGGCGGAAGGATCAGCTGGGCCGCGGCGGCCTGAGCGAACAGCACGAACCCGAATTCGCCGCCTTGGCTGAGCAGCAGGCCGAGGCGGAAGCTGCGGGTCCAGGAGGCGCTGAAGATCCGGCTGAGCGCGGTGATGAGGATCGTCTTGGTGACGATCACGCCGGCGGCGAGCGCGATCACCAGCAGCGGACGCGCTTCCACGATTCTGAGGTCGAGCAGCATACCGACCGAGAGGAAGAACAGGCCGAGAAGGATCGAGCGGAATGGCTCGACGTCGCTCTCCAGCTCGTGCCGGTAGGGCGATTCGGCGAGCATCACGCCGGCGACGAATGCACCCAGCGGCACCGACAGGTGGAGCGAATGCATCACCGCCGCCGAGCCGATCACGGTGAACAGCCCGCCGACGATGAACAGCTCCCGTTCGCCGAGCCTGCCAACGAGGCGGAACAGAGGATTGAGCACCGCGCGGCCGACGATCACGAGGCCGATGACCGCCAGCACCGTGTAGAGCGCGAGCCTCCAGCCGACCGGGGCTCCGGGGTCGAGCTCGACCCGGGCCATTGCGGCGATGATCGTGATCATTGGAACGATCGCGAGATCCTGCAGGAGCAGGATCGAGAAGGCGCGCTCGCCCTGCGGCGTGTTGAGCTCATTGTCCGAGCGCAGCATCGGAAGCACCTGCGCGGTCGAAGACAGGGCTAGCGGCAGGCCGACCGCCAGCGAAGCTTCCGGCGAAAGGCCGAGCGCCAGGTAGAGCAAGCCGCTGATCGCGAGGCCGCACAGCACCACTTGAGCGAGGCCCAGACCGAATATGTCCTTGCGCAGCCGCCACAAGCGGCTCGGTTGAAGCTCCAGCCCGACGATGAATAGCAACAGCGCGATGCCGAGGTCCGCGACGCTGGTCAGCTGTTCGGGGTCGCGGATGAATCCGAACAGGAACGGGCCGATCAGCGCGCCGGCGACGATATAGCCGAGGGTCGCACCGAGCTTCAGCCGCCGAAACAAGGTGACGAAGACCAGCGCGGCGCCGAGCATGATCGCGCCGCTTTCGAGGATGGCGGTGGTCGCCTGCGCCGTTTCGGCGGGCGTGGTCACGTGGCGGCCTCGATCGCGGCGAGAAGCGCGCGAAACGGCAACAGGATTGCGCCATGGCGCGACTTTCGTCGCCGCGCGGGCTCGAGCACGGCGATCCCGGGCCAGTCGCCGCTTTCGTCCTGCTCCTCCGCCAGCCAACGGCTGATCGTTACCAGCGCCTCGGCGACCTCATCGTGGGCACGGCCCACGGCGTGCTGCTGGACCAGCGCGGCGGACGCCTGGCCGAAGGCGCAGGCATGGACCCGCTGCGAGATCATCCGCACCCGCCGGTCCTCGTCGAGCTCGACCGCGAGCGTGATCCGGCTGCCGCAGGTCGGCGAGCGCACTTCGGCGCGCCCATCTTCGCGGTCGAGGTCGCGCTCCTCGTGCAGCGACGCGGCGAGCCGGAGGATATCGGTCGTGTACAGCCGGCTGCTCATTCGCGGCGCCAAGTAGTGCCGCCCGGCCCGTCCTCCAAGATGATGCCGTCGGCCTTGAGCTCGTCGCGGATGCGGTCGGCGGTCGCGAAGTCGCGGGCCTGCTTTGCCGCGGCGCGTTCGGCGATCCGCTGCTCGATCGCGGCAGAGTCGCCGCCGCCGCGGAACCATTCGTCACCGGTGGACTGGAGCAGGCCGAGCAGCGCCGCGCTCGCCTTAAGCACTCGCGGATCTTCAATCGCGTTCAGCCGCGCCAGGGCCAGCGGTGTGTTGATGTCGTCGGAAAGCGCTTCGACGACGCCCTCGTCCAGCTCCCCCGCCTCTGCATTGCCGACCGAGCGATAGAGGCCGTCCAGAGTCGCCTTCGCTTGGGCGATCAACTGATCCGACCATTCGAGCGGCTGGCGATATTGGCCGATCAGCAAGGCGAAGCGCAGCACCTCTCCGCGGTGTCCCTGCGCGAGCAGCTGGTCCACCGTCACGATATTGCCGAGCGACTTCGACATCTTGTCCGAGGCCATCGACAACATGCCGTTGTGCATCCAGTAGCGCGCGAGCGGTGCGCCGCCATGCGCGCAGCGGCTTTGCGCGATTTCATTCTCGTGGTGCGGAAATTCGAGGTCCAGCCCGCCGCCATGGATGTCGATGGTTTCACCGAGATGGCGCTCGATCATTGCCGAGCATTCGATGTGCCAGCCGGGCCGTCCCCGTCCCCACGGCGATTCCCAGCCCGGCTGGTCGTCCGCGGACGGCTTCCACAGCACGAAATCGGTGGGGCTGCGCTTGTACGGCGCCACATCGACGCGCGCCCCCGCGATCATCGATTCCATGTCGCGATGGCTCAGAATCCCGTACGTCGTATCGGAAGCGACATCGAACAGGACATGCCGCTCGGCGAGATAAGCGTGGCCGCTGGCGATCAGCCGCTCGATCATGGCGATGATGTCGCCGACGTGGCCGGTCGCGAACGGCTCGACATCGGGCGGAATCACGCCGAGCGCCGCCGCGTCCTGCTCGTAGAGCGCGGCATAGCGCGAGGTGATGGCCTCGATCGGCACGTCCTCGGCCGCCGCCGCGGCCATGATCTTGTCCTCGATATCCGTGATATTCCGCGCGTAGACGAGGGCATTGGCGCCGTAAGTGTGGCGGATCAGCCGGGCCAGCACGTCGAACACGGCCGCAGGACGGAAATTGCCGATATGCGCCCGATTGTAGACCGTCGGCCCGCACACATACATGGTGATGCGCTCAGGGTCCTGCGGCACGAACTCGCGCTTCTCGCGCGCCATTGTGTCGTAGAGGCGGATCATTTGACGCCCTTATCCTCCCCTCGATTTCGAGGGGAGGGGGACCAGCGAAGCTGGTGGAGGGGTCTCACGCCGCTGGAGAAGGCCCCTCCACCGCCTTCGGCGGTCCCCCTCCCCTGCAAATGCAGGGGAGGATGAACGCAGCGGATCATTTCTGCTCACCGACCTTGTTGACGTGCAGGTGTCGCGCCTGGACCCAGTCGACGATCGACCGGCCGCTGGCATTGAGCAGCGGATAGGTGCGCGATTTGGTCATCCACTGCGGGCGGTCGGCCTGCGGACCGTAGACCATGTCCGTCGCCAGATTGGCGAGGAGGAAGAAAAGGGTCGCGCCGAGGAGGCCCTTCAAGAGTCCGAAGCCGCCGCCGAGAACGCGGTCGAACGGGCCCAGCAGCCTGTGCCGCCGGGTCCGCCCGCCGAGCGAGCGCGCGAGCAGCTTGACGAGGACGAAGCTGGGGACGAACAGCAAGGCGAAAGCGAGCACCGCGCCGGCCGATGGGCTGGTGTGGAAGCTGTTCTCGAGCCCGGTCCAGAGCTGCGCGTGGAACAGCTTCAGCATCGCGATGCCCACGATCCAGGCGAGGAGCGAGATCACCTCGTGGACGAACCCGCGCACGAAGCCGACGGCGGCCCCGCCGATCAGCAGGAGGAAGACGAAGACGTCCAGCGCGGTCATGGCCCGGCGCTAGCTTAGAGCGTCGGGCTAGTCGAGAATGGGGCGATAGACCGCCACGCGGCCGGGAGGGGCCACGTTGAGGCGCAACAGGCTGATCGCCGCCGCGACGACGGCCGCAATCGCCGCGGCGAACAGCAAGGTCGGAGTGATCCTCACGCCGGCGAGGTGAAAAGCGACCCCGACAGCCACCGCGCCGGCGGTCTGGCCGAGCAGCCGCGCGGTGGCGAGCATTCCGCCCGCGGCGCCGGAGCGCGGCTTGGGCGCGGCGCTGACGATCGTCCGGTTGTTCGGCGACTGGAAGATTCCAAAGCCGAGCCCGCACAGGGCCATGCGCCAGGCGATCGAGAAATCGTCTGGCGACGGGCCGAGCCGCGACAGGAAAAACAGGCCGACGGCGAAGATCGCCAGTCCAATGCCGCCGAGAAGCCCCGAATTGACCTTGTCGGCAAGCCTTCCCGCGAACGGCGCGGCGATCCCGACGCCGATCGGCCAGGGAGTCATCAGCAGGCCGGTCGCGAACACGCTTCGGCCCAGCACCGATTGGAACAGGAACGGGATCGCGACATAAGCGAGCATCTGCGCCGCGAACGACACGATGGAGGTGCAGATCGACAGGCTGAACACCGGGATCCGAAGCAGGTCGATGGGCATCAGCGGGCGCGGCTCGCCCCGTTCGCGCCAGACGAGAGCGGCGGCGGCCGCGATTCCCGCGGCAATCATTGCGATTCCGATCGTGGCGCTGACGCGCGCCGAGGTCTCCGCGCCGAACACGATCAGTCCCATCATCGCCGCGCTGAGCAGCGCCGAGGCCCAGTCGAACGGACGGCCGTGTCCCTGCGGCTCGGGGAGCGACTTGCGGCCGACCGCGAGCGCGGCGATTCCGACCGGCAAATTGATCAGGAACAGCCATTCCCACGAGGCGATGCTGAGGATCAGTGCGGCAAGCGTCGGGCCGATCGCGGCGGCGACCGAGATAACCATCGCATTATAGCCCATCCCTCGGCCAAGCATCTTCGCCGGGTAGGTGGCCCGCACCAGCGCGGCGTTCATGCTCATGATGCAGGCCGCGCCGACTCCCTGGAAGACGCGCGCGGCGATGAGCAATGTCAGCGTCCCGCCGGCCGCACAGCCGACCGAGCCGACGGTGAACAACGCGAGGCCCGGAATGTAGATGCATTTGTAGCCGATGCGGTCGCCGAGCGCCGCGAGCGGAAGGAGCAGCACGGTGATCGTCAGCTGATAGGCGTTGATCACCCATACGGAGGCCGCGGGCGAAGCGCCGAGCTGATGCGCGATCACCGGAAGCGCGACATTGGCGATCGCGCCGTCGAGCACCGCCATGGTGAGGGCGAGCCAGATGCTGATGACTGACCAGTAACGGCGGGGGACGGGCAAGCCGTCGTCGGCCTGGTGCTGGTCGCCGCTCGCGGTCTCTCGGTTCACGGGCAGATCCATGATCGGCCGACTAACGAACCGCAAGCGAGCCGGATGCTACGGTTGCATCCGGCGTAATCAGATATACGCTTTTGCTAATGAGACGATTGTGGCTCGCGTTCGGCTTTGCAGCGGTGACTTCAGTCGCGAGTCCGGTCCTAGCGATTTGCGACTACAAGGGTGTGCTGAATGCAAGGACGAGCATTCGGCAGGAATTTGCTGATTCTAAGTGGGTTGTTCGAGCGCGCGTGTTATCCGCACGAGACGGCGTCTTTCGGCCGAATACAGAGGACGAGACCTTGTGGACAACATACACTCTGCGCGTTGTGCATGCTTACAAAGGCATTCCGCCAAATACGTTGAAGTTCTTCACCGAAAGAAACAGCGGTGGTTTTTATATGGACCGGCCGTGGGTTAGCCTCCCCGCCGGTCACGATGTGGGGGGTGAATACCTTTTGTTCCTGACCCCGAATCCACTCGCGAAGGCGTATGCCGTCGCGAAAAATAGCGTGTTTGTGAACTACACTTGTGGCCAGTCGACGCCTTGGCGAGAGGTGCCCAAGAGCTCACGTCAATTGCTTGAACGACTGTCAAAACATCACCGCCCGAGGACCTGATCCACCAGCTGCCGCAGGTTGGCGAATTCGGCGACCCGCAGGCCTTCGCCTCCCTTGATGCCGTTCGGCACCCACGCCGTTTCGAAGCCGAGCTTGGCGGCTTCCTTGAGGCGCAGGCCCATGTGCGCCACCGGGCGGATTTCGCCGGATAGCGCGATTTCGCCCAGCACGATGGCTTCGCTCGGGACCGGCCGCTCCGACATGGCCGAGACCAGCGCAGCGGCGACGGCGAGGTCGGCGCCCGGATCGCTGAGGCGGTAGCCGCCGGCGACGTTGAGATAGACCTCGGCGGTGGCGAAGCTGAGGCCGCAGCGCGCCTCGAGAACGGCCAGCACCATCGCCAGGCGCCCACTGTCCCAGCCGACGGCCGCGCGGCGCGGCGTCGCGCCGGTGGCGAGGCGGACGGTCAGCGCCTGGATTTCGACCAGCACCGGCCGCGAGCCCTCGATCGCCGGAAATACGCTCGTGCCGCTCACCGGCTCGCCGCGGTGAGTCAGGAACAAAGCCGAGGGGTTCGGCACCTCGCTCAGCCCCTGCCCTTCCATTGCGAACACGCCGATCTCGTCGGTGCCGCCGAAGCGGTTCTTCATCGCTCGGAGGATGCGATACTGGTGGCTGCGCTCACCCTCGAAGCTCAGCACCGTGTCGACCATATGCTCGAGCACGCGCGGGCCGGCGATGGTACCGTCCTTGGTGACGTGGCCGACGAGGACCACCGCGGTGCCATGCTCCTTGGCGAAGCGCACCAGCTCCTGCGCCGAAGCACGGACCTGGCTTACCGTGCCGGGCGCGCCTTCGATCAGGTCGGAATGCATGGTCTGGATGGAGTCGATGACCAGCAGCGCGGGCGGCTCGCCATCGCCGACGGTGGTCAGGATATCGCGGACCGATGTCGCCGCCGCCAGCCGGACCGGAGAGGGGCCGAGGCCGAGACGCACGGCACGCAGCCGCACCTGCTCGGCCGATTCCTCACCGGAGACGTAAATGATCTTGTGGCCCTCGCTCGCCAGCCGCGCAGCGACTTGCAAGAGCAACGTCGACTTGCCGATGCCCGGGTCACCACCGACCAGCATCGCCGACCCCGCCACGATCCCGCCGCCGATCGCTCGGTCGAACTCGGCGAGGCCGCTCGGCAACCGTTCGGGTAGCGCCGCCGGCGTTTCCAGCCCGACCAGCGGGATCACCCGTCCCCCGCCCTGCAGATTATGCTTCGCAGCGAAGATGCTCGACACTTCGGCGGCTTCCTGGACGAGCGTGTTCCACTCGGCACAATCGGGGCACTGGCCCTGCCAGCGAGTGCTGACGGAACCGCATGCCTGGCAGACGTAACGCGACTTCGGCTTGGCCATCGGTTGCACGCTAACTGATCCCGTTTCGTTCTCCTAGCCCCCTGCAGCAACAGCAGCAGGGCAGACCTTGGCCAAAAGCCTTGTTATGCCCCCGTCATGGACGGCATTTCGCTCGCACCGATCGGCCTGTTGCTGCTGGTCGCCTGCGTGATCGCGATGATCTCGCGGCGCGTCGGGTTGCCCTACAGCGCCGGGCTGGTCGCTGCAGGCCTGCTGATCGCGCTCATTCCCGAGGCGCCGAAATTCACCCTGTCACGCGATCTCATTTTCAACATCCTGCTTCCGCCGCTGGTGTTCGAAGCGGCGATGCAGCTGCCGTGGAAGGATTTCCGCCGGGAGCTGCCGGTGACGGTCACGCTGGCGCTGATCGGGGTCGCTCTGGCGGCGGCGATTGTCGCGATCGGGCTCCATTACTGGCTTCACTGGAGCTGGATCGGCGCAAGCCTGTTCGCGGTGCTGATCGCGGCGACCGATCCCGTCGCGGTGATCGCCGCGTTCAAGGAGATGCGGGCCGACAAGCGACTGTGCATGCTGGTCGAATCGGAGAGCCTGTTGAACGACGGCGTGGTTGCAGTGGCCTTCGCCGTCCTGGTCGCAATCGCGTCGGGCGCGTCCGCGGACGTCGGCAGCGTTGTCCCGGCTTTCCTCTGGACGCTTTTCGGAGGAGCGCTCATCGGCGCCATCGCGAGCGCGCTGATCCTGCTCCTCGCCGGGCGCACCAACGATCATCTCGTCGAGATCACGCTGACGACGCTCGCCGCTTATGGATCGTTCCTGGTCGCCGAGCGGTTGCACGCGTCGGGCGTGCTCGCATCGCTCACTGCCGGGCTGATGATCGGCAACCTCGGCGCGAAAGGGCCGATTTCCGAATCGGGCAGGCCGCACGTCCTCGCCGCCTGGGAATTCTTCGCGTTCCTCGCCAATTCGTTCGTTTTCCTGCTGATCGGAATCCAGCTCGTCGGCGTGCCGGTGACGCGGCTCGGCTGGGAAACCGCGGCAATCGCGATCCTGCTCGTGCTCGCCGGCCGGGCGGTCGCGGTTTATCCGCTTTCGAACCTCTTTCGCGGATCGAAGCTGCGGGTACCGTTCGGCTTCCAGAACGTGCTCTTCTGGGGCGGGCTTCGCGGGGCGCTGGCGCTGGCGCTGGCGCTGACCGTACCGCTCAGCGTGCCGGAGCGAGGGCCGATCATTCTCTCGGCCTTCGTCGTCGTCGCCTTTTCGATCTTCATCCAGGGCCTGACGATGCCGTGGCTGGTGAGCCGGCTCGGCCTTACGCGAAAGCCGCGGTCCAAGTGAGTTGCCGCTGCGCGCGAGCAACCCTAGTCAGCCGCGCGTGAGCCTGTTTCCCGAACCGTTTCGAATCACGGAGTTTCGTCTCTTCTGGTTCGCGCGCCTGACGTGGACGATCGGCAGCCTGGCGATGGTGATCGTCATTGGCTGGCAGGTCTACGATATCGCGCGCCACACCATGGGGTTGAAGGAGGCGGCGTTCCGGCTCGGGATCATCGGGCTCGTCCAGTTCATTCCCTTGTTCCTGCTGACCCTGATCACCGGCTGGACGGCCGACCGGCTCGATCGGCGCTGGATCGCGCGCGGGGCGGTCGCGCTCGAGCTGGTTTGCGCCGCGGCGCTCGGCTGGCTCGCCTGGACCGACACGACGACGCTTCTCTCCCTGTACGTGGTTGCGGCGCTGCTCGGCGTCGGCCGCGCCTTCGCCGGACCGGCGCTGGGAGCGCTCGCGCCGAACCTCGTCCCGCTCGAGATCCTTCCCCGGGCGATCGCCCTCTCCTCGATCGCCTGGCAGACCGGGGCCGTCCTCGGCCCGGCGCTCGGCGGATATCTTTACGCCTATGCGCCCTACGCGCCTTATGCGGTGAGCGGCATCCTGTTCCTCGTCGCCTTCCTCTGCCTGCTCGCGATCCCGCGCGTGCCGCGGACGGAGCTTGCGCGCGGGCCCAACCCGTGGGCGCAGATGGTCGAGGGCCTGTCGTACGTCCGCCGCAACCGCCTCGTGCTCGGCGCCATCAGCCTCGACCTGTTCGCGGTCCTGCTCGGCGGCGCGACGGCGATGCTGCCCGTGTTCGCGCGCGACGTTCTCCATTCGGGACCGGAGGGGCTCGGCCACTTGCGCGCGGCGCCGGCGGTCGGGGCGACGCTTACCGCGGCATTCTTTTCGGCGCGGCCGCTGAAGCACAATGTCGGGCTCAAGATGCTGTTCGCGGTCGCCGTCTTCGGCAGCGCGACGATCGTCTTCGGCTTCTCGCGCTCGATGCCGCTGTCGCTGGCCTGCCTCGCCCTCCTCGGCGCCGCCGACATGTTCTCGGTCTATGTCCGCCAGTCGCTCATCCAGCTTTATACGCCCGACGAGATGCGCGGTCGGGTCGGCGCGGTTTCGTCTCTCTTCATCTCGGCGTCGAACGAGCTCGGCGAAACGGAGTCGGGTTTTCTTGGGGCGCTGATCGGCCCCATTCCCGCAGTGATCGCCGGCGGCGTCGGCGCGATCGCGGTGGTCCTGCTCTGGTCGTGGTGGTTCCCCGAGCTGCGCCTTGCAAAAAGCTTCGATCCTCCCGACTTGCGCGGGGCGCAATCCTGAGGAGAGCCCCGCATGAAGGCCGCCAATATCCTCGAGACGATCGGCGACACCCCGATCGTTCGGATCAACCGCTTGTTCGGCGACCGGGCGGAGGTCTGGATCAAGCAGGAGCGTGCGAACCCCGGCGGATCGATCAAGGACCGGATTGCCCTCGCCATGGTCGAGGACGCCGAGCGGAGCGGGGCGCTGAAGCCGGGCGGCACGATCATCGAGCCGACGTCCGGGAACACCGGCATCGGCCTCGCCATGGTCGCGGCGGTGAAAGGCTACAAGCTGATCCTGGTCATGCCCGACAGCATGAGCATCGAACGGCGACGGCTGATGCTCGCCTACGGCGCTCGGTTCGACCTGACCCCGAAGGAGAATGGCATGTCCGGCGCGGTCGACCGGGCGCGCGAGCTGGTCGAGCAAACCCCCGGAAGCTGGATGCCGCAGCAGTTCGACAATCCCGCAAACGTCGAGGTCCACCGGCGCACGACCGCGCAGGAGATTCTGCGCGATTTCGCGGATGCCCCGCTCGACGCGGTGATCACCGGCGTCGGCACCGGCGGCCACATCACCGCGGTTGCGCAGGTGCTCAAGAAAGAATGGCCTGATCTCAAGGTCTTCGCGGTCGAGCCCGCCGCATCGCCGATCCTCAGCGGCGGCAAGGCGGGCCCGCATCCGATCCAGGGCCTCGGCGCGAACTTCATTCCAGCGATCCTCGATACGGGGATTCTCGACGGGGTCGTCGACATCGAGGCTGAAGAGGCGAAGGAAATGGCGCGCCGAGCAGCGCGCGAGGAAGGGATGCTGGTCGGGATGTCGTCTGGCGCCACGCTCGCGGCAATCGAGCGGAAGCTCCCCGAGCTGGGCGGCCATCCGCGCGTACTCGGCTTCAACTACGATACGGGGGAGCGGTATTTGTCTGTTCCCGATTTCCTTCCCGAATAGACACTTAACCGACAGCTAACCTCGTTTCTTCGCCCTACCTTCAATTCCCGAAAGTTAAGGATGGGCCGGCGGGCGCGTGGGGTGTTCCGTTTTAGGTGAGGTCAATGCGTCGGACATTGTTCGGCAAATCCCCGGAGCACGAGCTTCCATCTGCCGCGCGCGCGTCCGCACGCGAGGTCCTGCTGTTCGACGTTCGCGATCACGAAACGAGCAATGATGCGACCCTGTCCGAGCGGCGAGTCAGCGGCTGGACCTTCGCCCCGTGGCTTCTCCTCATCGGGCACCTGATCATCACTGCAACGCTGGTCATCCAGGGTTTTGGAACAGTCCCGGCAGCGACGCTCGCCAGGTCGATCGCACCGCTCGGCGGATCGCTCCTTCTCGACGCGGTCGCCGGTCTGGTCATGCTCGGTTGGCGCCGGATGCAGTTGGCGCCCCACACCGTCACCCGCCTGATGTGCGGCTACATCGGGCTGACCGGTGTCCTGTGGATGGCAAGCGCCGGCATCGGCGAGCTCAATATTCGAAGCGGCGGCTTTGCGCTGCTCGCGGTGATCAGCGGATTTTTCATCCGCTCGATCGTCTCGATCGTCTCGCCGCCGCTGGCGATCATCAACGCGGTTGTCGCGGTCATCGCCACTGCGCTCTTTTCGCCCAGCGGAGTGGTCACCTTCGTCGTCGATGCGCTCGCCGTGGTGATGGTCGTCTACAGCGTCGCGGTAACCCAGGAGAGCGTCGCCGCGGGCCGCCGCCGGCTGGCCGTCGAATGGCAGGCGAAGAAAGCGCTCAATTTCGTCGACGAGTTCGAGAACAGCGGCCGGGGCTGGTTCTGGGAGACCGATTCTCTCGGCACCCTGTCCTACGTGTCGCAGCAGCTCGCCGAGGACTTCCACTGCGATCCCGAAGCCCTGCTCGGACGCCAGTTCACCGACCTGCTGTCGGTCGACCATGCATCGGAATCGTCCGAGGAGCGCAAGACGCTCGGCTTCCACCTGTCGGCGCGCTTTCCCTTTTCCGACGTGGTCGTTCGGCCGGCGAGCGAAGAGGACGTGCACTGGTCGCTGTCGGGCAATCCGATCTTCGACGACCGTGGTCGTTTCCTCGGCTTCCGCGGCATCGGCACCGATCTTACCGAACAGCGCAAGTCGGAGCGCGAAATCACCCGTCTCGCCCGCTTCGACTCGCTGACCGGGCTGCCCAACCGGGCGATGATGCGCCAGACGCTCGATGAAGCATTGAGGAACGCATCGATCCGGCAAAAGGGCTGCACGCTGTTCATGATCGATCTCGATCGATTCAAGAACGTCAACGACACGCTCGGACACCCCATCGGCGACGCCTTGCTTCGGCAAGTGGCCGACCGGTTGAAATCGGTCATGGGCAATCATGGCCAGGTCGGCCGCCTCGGCGGCGATGAATTCCAGGCGGTGCTTCCGGGCACGGTCGACATCGGCCTGCTCGAATCGCTCGCCCGAACGCTGATCGAACAGGTCTCGCGTCCCTACCAGATCGAAGGCCACAAGGTGATGATCGGCGCCTCGGTCGGAATCGCCATCGGCGATCCGGGCCGGGCGAGCGCGGATGCGCTGGTGCGCAACGCCGACCTCGCGCTCTACGCGGCAAAAGCGGCCGGCCGCGGCAAGCACTGCTTCTATGAAGCCGCGATGCACAGCGAGGCGGCCGAGCGACAATTGCTCGAGAACGACCTCCGGCAGGCGATCGAGCGCGGCGAACTATCGGTCCACTATCAGCCCATCGTCCGCACCGCGGGCGAGGAGATTTCCGGCTTCGAGGCCCTGTGCCGCTGGCAACATCCCACCCGCGGACCGATCTCGCCGGCCAAGTTCGTGCCGCTTGCCGAAGAAGCCGGACTCATCGGCAAGATCGGCGAATGGGTGCTTCGAACCGCGCTCGAGGAAGCGGCGCGGTGGCCGAACCACGTGCTGGTCGCAGTCAACCTCTCGCCGTTGCAGTTCAACGATCCGCATGTAAGCGAAATTGTCGCGAAGCACCTTGCGGAGACGGGCGTGTCTCCTGAGCGTCTCGAGCTGGAAATTACCGAAGGCGTGTTCCTCGCCGAGGGCGATTCGACGGATGAGACGTTCGCCAAGCTGAAGAAGATCGGCGTCCGTCTCTCGCTTGACGATTTCGGCACCGGCTACAGTTCGCTCGGCTATTTGAAGAAGGCGCCGTTCGACAAGATCAAGATCGACCAGAGCTTTGTCCGCGGCGCCGCGTCCACAACCAACCGCAACGCCGCGATCATCCGCGCGATCGTGACCCTGGCCGAAACACTCGGGATGGACAGCTGCGCCGAGGGCGTCGAGACCCACGACGACCTGCAGCTGATCCGCGAGCTCGGCGTCAGCATGGTCCAGGGCTTCATTTTCGGAAAGCCGAGCGAAGCGTCGATCGCGCGCGAGCTTGCCAACAGCGTCACGGTCGAAGCCGAAGGCTATGCCTGCACGCGTGAGCCGCGCCACCGGCTGATGCGCCGAGCGATGACCTGCATCGACGGTGCCATGGTCGAGGTGAAGCTGCGCAACATCTCTTCGATGGGCGCGATGGTCGACTGTAACCTTCCTGTAGCGCCGGGGACCGAGCTGGCCATCGATATCGTCGGCGTGGGTCCGGTCCGAGGTGTGGTGCGCTGGGCTCAGGCGGGCAGGTTCGGGGTCCAGTTCGGCCAGGTGTTCGATCTCACCCGGCTCGCGCCGAAGAAGGAAAAGCGTAACGAGGTCCAGATGCTGAGGCCGTGGTACGTCGATCAGCAGCGCGAGGCGAGCTAGCCCACGGCCCTCAGAACAGTCCGGCGAAACGCTGTGCCTGCGCCCGGTCCTTCCCGTAGAAATCGTCGAAATAGACGATTGACGTCCCGCTCGGCACCGCCGTCAAATAGGTGATGTAGAGCGGCACCGGCGCCGGAAGATTGACCTTCTGCTCGGGCTTCGCGCCTTTCCAGCTCGGCGGACGCCCGTCGAACAGCCAGCGCTCGAGCCTCGCTGCATCCTCCAGTCGAACGCAGCCGTTGCTTTGCAGCCGCGCCGCGTCGTCGATCTTCTCCTTTTCGGGCGTATCGTGCAGCCAGATCCCCTGCGTATTGGGGAACATGAACTTCATCCGGCCCATCGAATTGGCCGGGCCTGGCTTCTGGCGCATGCGGATGGGCTTTCCGGCGGCGACCGCGTGCCAGTCGACCGACATCGGGTCGATCGGGTGGGCGTCCGGGCCATTGCCGGAAAGCACCTCGTAGCCGTGCTGATTGATGTACGCCCGGCCGCCCTTCAGCACACGCGGCGCAAGGAGCTTCGAAGTGAGATCGGGCGGCGAGTTCCAATATGGGTTCAGAGCGACGTAGCGGATGAATGCGTTCATCATCGGTGTTTGCGCGACCGGGTCCGGCCGTCCCGCCACGACGCGCATGGAGTCAACCACCTGGCCGTTCTGGTACATGTACAGCCGCGCTGCGGGCGGATTCACGAGCACGTAGCGGCCATTTCCCGACGGAAGTGCGCGCGCTCGCTCCAAATTGAGCTCGAGGAGGCGGCGCTGTGCATCGTTCGCGTACAGGCGGCTCGCGATCGCGGCGCGCAGTTTCGCATAAATCGGATTCATCCAGCCCATGGTCTGGACGTAGTCGGAAAGCGAATGCGCGTGCGCGGCATCGGCGAGCAATTCGCCCGCGGACGGCGGCGTGGGCTTGAGCTGCGGATCGACGTACGTGATTCCTCCCGGGTCATGCTTCTGGTCGCGCGCGTATGCGACGAAGGCTTCGCTCAGCATCGTCTCAGCGCGCTGCACGGCCGCAGGGCTGCCGCCGCGCGCATCATCGACCGCCCGGCCCAGCGCCTTCACATTGTAGCGCCTCGGGTTGAGGTGGTCGGCCTGCGCCGTCGCAAGCAGTGAAATGAGCTGCTGCGCCGCCGCGCCCGACGTCGGTGCGAGCCACAGCGGCGCGCCACCCCGGCTGCGGTAGAAGGCCGCGATTCCCTCATCGGATTGAACCGCCGCGGCCGACGCTGGAATGCCAGGGATCGCCAGGCCCGCGACAGCGGTTCCGGCGACGAGCCCCGCAACGAACAGTCCCTTGAGCGGCCGAGCACCGCGCGCAAGCTTTGCCATCATTGTCCACTTCGTCTCTCAAAAATGCGCCCGGAGCGCCCGCCGGCGTCATGAACGCACAAATCGAGGAAAGGGTTTATCCGGCTCTCGAGTGAACCTGCAATGTCTCGGTAAATGCTCGTTTTACAGCGGGTTAACGGTTGCGCATAAAAAGAAGCGCCGGCGATTGCCGGCGCTTCTCCTCGCGAAATGCGATTGGCTTGTTAACGGCGTCGGATGTCGACGTTCCGGACATAGCCGCGATAATCGACGTCGCATCTCCACGACAGGTCGGCCGCGGCATTGTAACCGTAACCGAGCGAGCCATAGGCGCCGACGCCGTACGGGCCGTAGCCGTTATAGGCATAGCGACCGCTGCTCGCGAGACCGTTGATGCGCATTCCCCTGCGGGTCGGAGTCTCTCGGGTGACGCTGAGGACGCGCCCGTAGCTGGCGGTCGGAATGCCGACCAGCGATCCGAGGATCGCGCCGAGGCTGGTGCGGTTGGACAGCCGGTTCTGAACCGCCGCCGTGCACTGCGACGCGGCGACGCTCGGGTTCACGCCGTAGGCGCTGTAACGGTTGTAGCTGTTATAGCTGTTATACGGATAATATTGCGCCGAGGCGGGCGCCGCTCCGGCAATCGCGGCGATCCCGGCCGCGCCGGCCAGCATTCTGGTCATCATACGCATGGCTCATATCCTCCTTCCATACGGTTGGAGCCTTTGGGCATAAGAACGCTTCGGCGGCGGCCGCGGGGCGGCGCTCATCCCGTCCCCGGCGCGACTCGTCGTGGTAGCTTGAACGCCAGTTTAACGGATCGTCAGAGCGAAGCTAAGTCGCTGACTAGCCAGCATTTCACCTCACCCAAGCTGCTCTTTTGTGGTATAAGTCGACTCGGGGACTTAAGGGGAGGAATGCGATGGAAAGCTCATTTGGGAACTGGCGCAGCGCGGCGATCGGGCTGGGCCTTACGGTTGCGATCGTCGGCACCGGCCTGGCGCTCGCCTTCTGGTAAATAAAAAAGCGGCCCAGCGCAGGTCGCGCCGAGCCGCCTCGATTGCTCTTCAGCCGGCTTAACAGCCGCGCGTGTACCACACGACGCCATTGCGATGGTGCCGCCGCGGCTTGCAATAATAAGAGGAGCGGTAGCCGTAGCTCCGGTATCCGTAGCTGTAGCTCGGATAGGAATAGCCGTAACCGTACGGGCTGTAGCTGTACGCATAGGGCGAATACCCATAGCTCGGGTACGAATAGCCGTAGCTGTAGGGGCTGTAGCCATAACCGTAGGGCGAAGCGCCGACGCCCACATAAATCTGGGCAGCAGCCGGGCTCGCGGCCAACGCCGCTGCGGCAGCCGCTGCCGAAACGATCAGCAATTTACGCATGGGAACTTCCTTCCGTTGGCTCGCGGGAATCGCAGGATTCGCGAGACTTCCGCCGATAAACGAAGCGCGATGGGCGATGTTGCGCCAATTCGGGCGGGCCGAGGCTTGGCAGAGCCGGGTGGCAGAGAAAGATGTGAGCCTGGCTGGCCTTCGGGCTAAAATGCTTCCGCCGGGATCGCCATGAGGCTTTCCGCACCCGCCTCGATCTTGCGCCTGAGCGCCGTGGAGACCGGCAATTCGCGCTGCGCGTAGAAGCGCGCGGTCGTCAGCTTGGCCTCGTAGAAGTCGCTGCCCTCCTTGCCTCCGCCGCGGGCGATCGCGTCCGTCGCCGCCAGGGCCATCTTGAGCCACATCCAGCCGAGCGTGACGAGGCCCATCAGGTCCATGTAGGCGTAGGCCCCGGCGCCGGCATTGTTCGGATCGGCCATGCCGTTCTGCGCGAGCCACATGGTCGACGACTGAAGGTCCTGAAGGGCCGGCTCCAGCGCGGCTGCAACACCCGCGGGATCGCCGGCCTGTTTCGCATCCGCAATGTCCCGCCCCACCAGCTCGAAATAGGTGCGTACCGCCCGGCCTCCTTCGCGCGGGAGCTTCCGGCCGACGAGGTCCATCGCCTGGATGCCGTTGGTTCCCTCGTAGATCTGCGCGATCCGAGCATCGCGGACGAACTGTTCCAGCCCATGCTCGCGGATATAGCCGTGGCCGCCGAGCACCTGCTGTCCATAGACCGCGGCCTGGAAGCCCTTGTCGGTCAGATATCCCTTGATCACCGGCGTCACGAGCCCGAGCAGGTCCTCCGCTTGCTGGCGCTCGGCTTCATCCGGAGAGCGCCGCATCAGGTCGACGAGGAGCGATCCCCACAGGCACAGCGCCCGGCCGGCCTCGTTCCACGCCCTCGATTCCATCAGCATCCGCCGCACGTCGGGGTGGACGATGATCGGATCGGCCTTCGCGTTCGGGTCGCGCTCGGACTCCTTGAGCGCTCGGCTCTGCCGCCGCTCGCGCGCGTAATTGGCGGCGTTCTGATAAGCGACTTCGCCCTGCGCGAGGCCCTGAAGCCCGACTCCGAGGCGCGCGGCGTTCATCATGATGAACATCGCCTGGAGGCCCTTCTCCCCCTCCCCGACGATCCAGCCCTTGGCGCCGTCATAATTCATGACGCACGTCGCGTTCCCGTGAATGCCCATCTTCTTTTCGAGCGCGCCGCAGGAGACGGCGTTGCGCTCGCCAAGGCTGCCGTCGTCGTTGACCAGGAATTTGGGGACGACGAACAGGCTGATGCCCTTGACCGTGTCCGGCGCCCCGGCGCGCTTCGCGAGCACGAGGTGGATGATGTTCTCGCTAAGGTCGTGCTCCCCCGACGAAATGAAGATCTTTGTACCGGTGATCGAATAGGTGCCGTCGTCGTTCGGCTCGGCGCGCGTCTTCAGCAGGCCGAGGTCGGTCCCGGCATGCGGCTCGGTGAGGTTCATGGTGCCGGTCCATTTGCCCGTCACCATGTTGGGCACGTAACGCTGCTTGAGCTCGTCGGACGCTTTGACGACGAGCGCAGCGATCGCACCGCTGGTCAGCCCCTGGTACATTTCAAAGCTGTGATTGGCGGAAAGGACATATTCGCCGATCGCCGTCCCGATGACCTGCGGCAATCCCTGGCCGCCGAACTCCTCCGGCGCGGTCAGCGTCGGCCATCCCGCCTCGACCCACTGCTTCCATGCTTCCTTGAACCCGGGCGGCGTGGTGACGGAGCCGTCATCAGCGCGCTTGCAGCCGACCTCGTCGCCTATGCGATTCAGGGGCTGCAGGACTTCCTGGCAGAAGCGGCCGGCTTCCTCGAGGATCGCTTCGACCACGTCGGGCGACGCGTTGGCAAAGCCCGGGAGGTTCGAATAGCGAGAGATGTCCAGCACCTCGTCGAGGATGAAGCGGGTCTCGCGCACCGGCGCCGTGTAGGTGGGCATTCGCTTACCTCCGTGTCAGCAGCGTCCTATTGCCCAGGCGGTTGTCCGTCCAGCCGCTGTAAATGTCGGCTCGTGTACATTAGGTACGCTACCGAAAGGATCGATGATGAAGCGCCTGATGATCCCATTGCTGCTGATGACTGTCGCGCCGGCGCCCGCACCCGCGGCCTCCCCGCCGCCGAGGAGCGAGACGGCCGTGCTCGCCGGTGGATGCTTCTGGGGGATGGAGTGGGTGTTCGAGCATGTGAAGGGCGTTACGGGCGTCGTGTCCGGCTATGCCGGCGGAAGCGCGGCGGACGCGACCTACGACAAGGTCAGCTCGGAGACGACGGGCCATGCGGAGGCGGTGAAGATCACCTACGATCCGTCGCAGATCAGCTACGGCAAGCTGCTCCAAATCTATTTCACCGTCGCGCACGATCCGACCGAGCTGAACCGCCAGGGGCCGGACGTGGGCACCAGCTACCGCTCGGCCATCTTTCCGCAGACGCCCCAGCAGCAGAAATTCGCGACGGCGTACATCGCCAAGCTGAACTCTGCGCACATCTGGCGCAAGCCGATCGTCACGCGAATCGAACATGGCGCCTTCTATCCGGCCGAAGGCTATCACCAGCATTTCGCCGAGCAGCATCCCTATTTCCCTTATATCCTCGTCAACGACCGCCCGAAGATCTCGGCGCTGCAGCGGAAATTCCCCGCCATTTACAAAAGCTAAGACAGCTAAGCGGTTAAAATTTCACACTTTATTCAGCGTGGGGGCGACAAGGAGCCGACCTCACCCTATATGGCGTGCGACAGACGCACACGGGTGGCCGGGGACCCAGAAAGCATGCTGACGACCAATCCGTTCGACGCTCTTGATGCAGATGGGGACAAGCTGCACGAGGAGTGCGGAATCTTCGGCATCTGGGGCGCCGACAATGCGGCGAGCTTCGTCGCCCTCGGGCTGCACGCGCTCCAGCACCGCGGGCAGGAAGCCGCGGGGATCACCAGCCACGACGGCAAGCATTTCCACTCCCACCGGGCGATGGGTCACGTCGCCGGAAACTTCGACCGTGACGACGTGATGCGGCGGCTGCCCGGCCGAACCGCGATCGGACACGTTCGCTATTCGACCACCGGCGAGACGGCGCTGCGCAACGTGCAGCCGCTGTTCGCCGAGCTTGCGGAGGGCGGGTTCGCCGTTGCCCATAACGGCAATCTGTCGAACGCGATGAAGCTTCGCCGGACGCTCAACCGCCGGGGTTCGATCTTCCAGTCGACCAGCGACACCGAGGTGATCATCCATCTCGTCGCGACGTCCCACTGCACGACGACGCTCGACCGTCTGACCGACGCCCTGCAGCAGGTCGAGGGCGCCTATTCGCTGGTCGTGCTGACCGACGACGGGCTGATCGCCTGCCGCGATCCGCTGGGCATCCGGCCGCTGGTAATGGGCAAGCTCGGCGAAGCGACGATCTTCGCCAGCGAGACGGTCGCGCTCGACGTGATCGGAGCGAGCTTCCTTCGCGACGTCGAGCCTGGCGAAGTCGTCCTCGTGAACGACAGCGGCATCCGGTCTTTCCGCCCGTTCGAGAAGGTCCCGCCGCGGCCATGCATCTTCGAGCATGTCTATTTCTCGCGCCCGGACAGCGTCGCCGAGGGTGTCTCGGTCTACGAGGTCCGCAAGAACATCGGTGCCGAGCTGGCGCGTGAGGCGCCCGTCGAAGCCGACTATGTCGTGCCGGTACCCGACAGCGGCGTTCCGGCGGCGATCGGTTTTTCGCAGGCGAGCGGAATCCCGTTCGAGCTGGGAATCATCCGCTCGCACTATGTCGGCCGGACCTTCATCCAGCCGAGCCAGGAGGTACGGCACCTCGGCGTCAAGCTGAAGCACAATGCCAACAGCGCGCTGGTCGCCGGAAAGAGCATCGTGCTCGTCGACGATTCGATCGTTCGCGGCACCACCTCGGTCAAATTGGTGCAGATGATGCGCGATGCGGGGGCTCGCGAAGTGCACATGCGCATCGCCTCCCCGCCGACCCGGCACAGCTGCTTCTATGGAGTCGACACGCCCGAGCGCGCGAAGCTGCTGGCAGCACAGATGAGCGTCGAAGAGATGCGCAATTATATCAACGCCGACAGCTTGGCCTTCGTCTCGATCGAAGGGCTTTATCGGGCGCTCGGGCAGGAGCGCGACGAAGCCCGGCCGCAACGCTGCGACGCGTGCTTCACCGGTATTTATCCGACCACCCTCAGCGACGTGTCGGAGAGTGAGAAAGGCGTGCCGCTGTCACTGGTGGCGAGCCGCTAACCGCGCGCCGAACAGTCCGGAGCCCTGGCGGATCGTCCACCGCTCACCTCCATACGAACTCGCGATTACGAAGGCCGCGGCGGTCAGCGCCCAGGAGACGATCGTCTCCTGCCAGTTCATCGGACTTACCTTGCCGCTGGCGACGACCGGCCCCCAGACGAGAATCGTGATCAGCGCGATCTGAAGCGCGACCAGGAGGGCGGCGAGCCGCGCCAGGATTCCGCTCACGATCGCAACGCCCGCCGCGACATAGGCCGTGCCGGTGAAATAGGCCCAGAACACATGGCCCGGAATCCACGAGGGGATGATCGGAGCAGTAAGATTGAGATAGGCGAAGTGCGAGAATCCGAAGGCAATCAATCCGAGGCCGTAAAGCGCGCGCGCAACCCGCAGGCCGGCATTGCCTGCGACAAAACGGAATCGCCACTGCTTCGCGTCCGCAGCGAAGGCGACATAAAGCACCCACGCGCCGGCGATCAGCACGGCATTCTCACCGTTCGTTTGGTAGGAAACCTCGACAAGCGGCTGGCGGATGATGAACGGCACTTTGAACAGGAGTGTCCAGATGATCAGGAAGATCAGCAGGACGAGCGCGGCCGGCGCCGCGCTGCGCCGGATGAGGAGGCCGGCTCCGCACGCGAGCAGGAGAATGTCGCAGGCATAAGCGAGAAGCTGCCTGTCCGTCAGGGATTTAGGCACGCCGGCCAGGATCGGCGCAAATGCGCCGTCGGCCAGCCCGACGATTCCGACGGCGGCAATCGTCAGCGCGAAAAACAGGTGAGCCGCGGTTTTCCAGTGCATTGCCCCCTCCCCCCCTTCATCCGGACCGCCAGGTCTGGACCCCGGCGTCTACGGCACTACTACTCCCGGCCATGGCAGAATCGAAGCCGCTGGACGGCAAACTTGCACTGGTGACCGGTGCATCGCGCGGAATCGGTGCGGCGACGGCCGAGGCGCTTGCCGCCGCGGGCGCCCATGTGATCCTCGTCGCCCGGACTCCGAGCGCGCTCGAGGAGGTTGAGGATCGGATCCACCAGGCCGGCGGAACGGCGACCATCGCGCCGCTCGACCTCACCGAAGGGGAAAGCATCGGCAAGCTCGCCGTCGCCGTCGCCGAACGCTGGGGAAAGCTGGAAGTGCTGGTGCTGAACGCCGCCATGCTCGGCTCACTCACGCCGGTGCAGGACATCGATCCGAAGGAATATTCGCGGCTTTTGAGCCTCAACCTGCTGGCAAATCAGGCGCTGATCGCGGCCTTCGATCCGCTGCTCAAGAGGGCGGACAAAGCGGATGTCGTTGCGCTGACGTCCTCGGTCGGTGCCGAACCGCGGGCGTTCTGGGGCGCTTACGGTTCGTCCAAGGCCGCGCTCGAGACGCTGCTTGGCGCCTACGCGGACGAAACGGAACATACCGGCCGCGTCCGTGTCCACATCGTCGATCCGGGCGCCACCCGCACCCGCATGCGCGCGCTCGCTTTTCCCGGCGAGGAGCCCGACAGCATCAAACCGCCGGAGGTCGTCGCGGATGCCATTGTCGAGCGGCTGATCGCCGAGACCTCCACGGGCGAAAAGATTCGCGTCGACGCCTAGCGACCGGGAACCCTTTCTCCGCCGCCGTCATCCAATCGGTCGGCAACAACAGGGAGGATCCCCAATGACACGCACTGCCCTCTTCATCGCCGCCGCGAGCGCGCTTGCAATCTCCGCGCCCGTCGCCGCGGCCGCTCCGACCGACCCGCAGATCGCGCACATCGCCTACACCGCCGGCAATCTCGACGTCGAGGCCGGCAAGCAGGCGCTCAAGATGTCGCACAACCCCGCCGTTCGCGAGTTTGCGCAGGAAATGGTTCGCGACCACACGGCGGTGAACCAGAAAGCGCTCGCGCTGGTGAAAAAGCTGCACGTGACGCCGGAAGCGAACCCGACCAGCGCCGCGCTAACCAAGGCCGCCGACGCCGAGCGGACGAAGCTGAGCAAGCTCCGGGGCGCCGCGTTCGATCGCGAATATGTCAATAATGAAGTTGCGTTTCACAAGACGGTCAACAACGCACTCTCATCGACTCTCATTCCCTCGGCCCACAATGCCGAGCTGAAGTCGCTGCTCCAGACCGGCCTGACGCTCTTCAAGGAGCATCAGGCTCACGCCGAGATGCTTGCGGCGAAGCTGAAATGAGCTTTCTCCCGCGGCGAAGCCCCCTGTGCGCCGCGGTTGTAGGCGCGCTGCTGTCGGTCGGACTCGCGTCGCCGGCAGCAGCCGCTACGCACGTGGTGGTCATCGATCAGATGAAATATGCGCCGGTGCCGCCTCTCAAGGTGGGCGACGTCGTGACATTCGTGAACAAGGACATGTTCCGGCACACGGTCACGGCGTCGAACAACAGCTTCAACCTCGACCTGATGCCGGGCGCCAGCGGGAGCCTGCACATCAACTCCGCGGGTCACGCTGTATTCTATTGCAAGTATCATCCGGGGATGCGCGGGACTATGGACGCGAAATGAGCGTCACCGGGACCCTTGCGCTCGATTATGCCGCAATGGCCGACATCGATCTGGCGCGCTGCTGCGCGTCGGGCGACGTTGCCGCCGTTCGGCACCTCGTGACGGCGAACAACCAGCGCCTGTTCCGGACGGCCTGGAGCATTCTCAAGAACCGCCAGGAAGCGGAAGACGTGCTTCAATCGTGCTACGCAAAAGCGCTCCCGGCGCTGGGCGCCTTCGAGGGCCGTTCGTCGCTGACGACGTGGCTGACCCGAATCACCATCAACGAGGCGCTTGCACGTCGCCGGACTCAGGAACGCCGGCGCAAACATCTCGAAGCGGAGGGCGTACAGGTGCTCGAAACCTATCGTGAGCAGCTGGCCAAGGGTTCGCAGGCGCCGAGCCCCGAAGCCGAAGCCGCGCGCGACCAGCTGCGTTCGATCCTCGAGCGGGCGATCGCGGAGCTCCCGGAGAATTTCCGCACCGTCTTCGTGCTCCACGAGATTGAAGGCGTGTCGATCGAGGACGCGGCGGAAGCGCTCGAAATTCCGACCGGCACGGTCAAGACGCGGCTGATGCGCGCTCGCCGGAAGCTGCAGAAAGCGCTCGCGCCGGAAGTGCGCAACGCGCTGACCGGAACCTTCCCCTTCGCGGGGCTGGACTGCGCCCGACTGACCGAGCGCGTGGTCGCCGACTTCCTCGAGCGGCAGACGAAGCAACCCAAGCCCTAAGCCAAGGAAAAGCGAGCGAGCCTGCGGGACGGATCGACTTCGTCGAGTCGAAGCTTGACCGGCTGGCCGATCGCAAGGCCGTCGACGCCTATCCGGGTGATCACTGCGGGGTTGGCGATCTGAACCTTCGCACCGCGGGAATCGATGTCGATCACCGCGCCCTTGAATTCGCGGCCGACGCAGCCGGCGAGCACCACCGCCTCGGCCAGCTCGAGAACCGCGGCGTCCACCTGTGCCGCTTTGGCGTCGGCGCGATTCATGACCTCGGGCAGCCGTTCGAACGCTGCGGTGACGGCATCCGGAACCTTGCGGCCTTGGGCAACGGCCAGCGCCGCTTCGATGACGAAGCGGTCGGCGAGCCGGCGAAGCGGCGCGGTCGCGTGGGCATAGGTCGCCCGCATCGCCGAATGCCACGGCCGCTCGCCCTCACGATACGGCGCATAGCTGGCGTGCGTTCCTGCGCGGCGAACGGCAAGCATGAACGCGGCCTCGTTCGGATCGTTTGGATCCAGGCTGCGCTCTCGCTCTTCGAGGCTCGTTTCCTCCGGCCAGGATACGCCGAGGGCGCGAGCACTGTGCCGCAACCGCTGGATCGCCCAGCCATCGGGTTCCGGCATCACCCGGAAGAGGCCGGTCTTATGGCGATAGAGCGCTTCGGCGACGGCGAGGTTGGTCGCAAGGGACAGGGCGGCATTGGCGTCTTCCGCCGCGGTGACGGGACGGAATTCGAGCGAAAAGCTGCCGTCGGCTTGTTCGACCACCTGCTGTTGGGGCGGATCGACCCGTGCGGCTCCGCGCGCCTGCTCGGCCGCTTCGACGCGGCGGGCCAGCTCGGCAAAACCATCCGGCAGGTCACCGGCCCGAACGGTGGCATAACCGAGTTTGGCCCCGCTTCGAACGACCGCCCGCTCCGCTCCGTCGAGGCTCGAAGCGCCATCGCTCGTGACTCTCACGACGAAGATGATTGCCGGTTTGGGTGCATCCGGCAGCAGGCTCGCGGCGCCTTCGCTGAGCACCGGAGGGTAAAGGCCGAGCCGCTCGTCGGGCATGTAGATGGTTTCTCCGCGCCCCCATGCTTCGATGTCCACGGGTCCGTCTGTGGGAACGAACCAGGCGACATCGGCGATGGCGTAGCGCAGGATGAGATCGCTTCCCGACCGCTCGATCGCGAAGGCCTGATCGAGATCGGTCGAGCTAAGCGGATCGAGCGTAACGAATGGAATGTCGGTCCGGTCGATATGGTCCGATATGGGCCGCCGCGCAGCCGCGTCGGCCGCCGCTTCGACTTCCGCGGAAAAGGCCCCGGGCAACTGAAACTGGGTGCGGATTGACGCGAGCCCTTCGCCGAGAGCACGCGCGCGGTCGTAGAGCGCCTTCAACACTTGACCATCGCCACCGGAGCGACGCCGATCTCGCCTCCGCGGCATCCACCATCGAAGCGCTCGGCGCGGCTGCGATAATGCTTCAGGCGAATATCGATGAAGTCCCTGAAGCTGCCGGTGGCGAACGCCCGATCCGCGCGCACCAGATGGTCTACTCGGGTGCTCACGAGGTCCAAGCTATGAAGCTCCGGACTTCTTGTCGAGCGGCTCCATGAAGGTCGTGCCGCGAAGCGCCGGAACGTGCTGATCGGCACCTTCCCGTTCGTTGGGCTGGATTGCGCCCGGCTGACCGAGCGCGTCATCGAGACATTCGTCCATTCGTCAAAATAAGCTGATCCATGATATGAATGCGCCGCACTGGCCGGGAACAATAAGGGGACGGGCATGGCGGAGCGTGAGAAGGGCGGCGAATCCGACCGCAGGTCGGGAGCCGAGCGGCGGTCCGGCGACGATCGCAGGCAGGAAACGGATCGGCGAGCGGACGAACGTGCAACCGAGCGCCGCGCCGCCAGCCGAAGACAGAAAACACGGCGCGCCGACGACAGCTGAGTCGGAAGTTCAGGCCCCACAGGATCAGCGGGGCTTGTCCAGCGGCACGAGAAAGGTGACCGAGCGAAGCGCCGGGAAGCGCTGGTCGCTGAGATAGGCCTTGCCGTCGACGTGGATCACTAGAGGCATCCGCGACCAGAAGAGGAAATTGCACACGTCCGGATCGGCCCGCGCTGCCTCGGCGAGCCGCGGGTCGTTCAGGTTGAGCGGAACGATGCTCGGGTCGAGCCGCGCCGAATCGCCGAACAGGTCATAGTCGACGGTGCCGGCATGAGTCGCGCCGCGCCACATCACCTCCCGCTTCCAGAATTCGAGCGGGACTTCGCCTGCGACGATCATGGTCGGCGCTTCGACGCGGCCGACAAGCGTGCGGCTGGCTGCCGCGGCGCGGACGGAAATTGCCGCGTTCATACCGATATAGGCGAGGACGGCGCAGAAGGCGTAAGCCGCCGGCCGCTCCCAGTTCCGCCCTAACCGCTCGGCGCGCCAGGAAAATTCGAGGCCGAGGATCAGCATGATCCAGATCCACGGATCGACGATGAACAAGGTGTCGCCATAGAACCATCGGTGGGAGAAGGGCTCGAGAAGCCTCACCCCGTAGGTGTTGAGGAAATCGAGCGCCGGGTGGCTGAGCACGCCGATGAAGCAGGCAAGCAGCAGCCCGCCTGGCTTGATCGGTCCTTCTTTGCCGGGTCGCAACTTTTCCCATGCCCAAATGATTGCGACGGCTAACAGAGGCATGGTGAGCATGCCGCCGATCCCGTGCGTGAAGCCGCGGTGGAAGGTGCGCGGCGAAAGGCCGAGCGGGCGCGCGATCCAGCTGTCGATGTCTGGCAGGTTGGCGGCGATGATCAGCGCCGGCATGGCGCGCGGGCTGAGCCGCTTGAGCCCCATGCGCCCGAGCACGGCGCCGACCAGGCTGTGGGTGAGGTTGTCTATCGCTGAGCCCCGTCATTGCGAGCGCAGCGAAGCAATCCAGCGTCGTCCTGGATTGCCGCGTCGCCTGCGGCTCCTCGCAATGACGCCACTGGAGCAAACACTATAGCTGGTGCGGCTCCTTTTCGACCTGCCAGGTCTGGCCCTTGGCGACGAGCGCCTGGAGGTCGGGGGTCTTGCCGGATGCGGCTTCGCGATTCTGCTCGATCACCGCGCTTTCGAATGTCGGTCGCGGGTCTTCGTAAATGACGCCGAGCGCGATCGGGTAATTTCCCTGCGGCATCAGGATCAGCATCGCGGCGAGCTGGCGATTACTCGGATCGTGGATTAGCACGTCCGGATCGTCGCCGGCCACGACCTTCAGCGCCAGCCGCTCCCGGTCGAGCGCAATGCCCTTCGCGCCGCCAGCGAACAGCATCTTTTGGCCCGTCTCCAGCCACAGCTGCTTCTCCGCCGCCGCCTGCTTCTCGGTGAAGCTCGCGAAGACATCGTCATTGTAGACGATGCAGTTCTGGAAGATTTCGACGAAGCTCGCGCCTCGATGGGCGTGCGCCGCCTTGAGGACGTCGGGCAGGTTCTTGTGGACGTCGATCCCGCGAGCGATGAAGCGCGCTCCGGAGCCGAGCGCAAACGCGCATGGCGTCACCGGCCGGTCGACCGAGCCGAACGGCGTCGAGGGGCTGCGCGTGCCAACTCGGCTGGTCGGCGAATATTGGCCCTTGGTCAGCCCGTAGATCTCGTTGTTGAACAGCAGGATCTGGCAGTCGAGATTGCGGCGGAGCACGTGCATCGTGTGGTTGCCGCCGATCGACAGCGCGTCGCCGTCGCCGGTGATGATCCACACGTCGAGCTCGGGATTGGCGAGCTTGGCGCCGGTCGCGATCGCGGCGGCGCGGCCGTGGATCGTGTGGAAGCCGTAGCAGGCCATGTAATAGGGAAAGCGGCTCGAGCAGCCGATGCCGCTGATGAACACCGTCTTTTCGCGCGCGACCCCGAGGTCCGGCATTGTGCGCTGCACCGCTTTCAGCACCGCGTAATCGCCGCAGCCGGGGCACCAGCGGACCTCCTGGTCGCTCGCCCAATCCTTGGCGGTGGTGATGGTGGTCATCTCGTTCATCGGTGGGGCCTCAAATGATCTATTCCCCGGCGAATGTTGCCAAAGTTGAGAGTTCTACGCGCGCGCACGCGAGGCCTCCCCGAGCGTGGAGTCGATAGCCGCCTCGATCTCCGCGATCCGGAACGGGTGGCCTGACACCTTCGTGAGCGACTTGGCGTCGACCAGGAACTGGTCGCGAAGCACGGTCTTCAATTGGCCCATGTTCATCTCGGGGACGAGGATATGGTTGAAGCTCTTCAATAGGACAGACATATTTTTCGGCATCGGCCAGATGTTGCGGACGTGGACGTGGGCGACGTCCTGTCCCTTGGCGATCGCCCGGCGGACCGCCTGGTGGATCGGGCCGAAGGTCGAGCCCCAGCCGACGACCGCCAGGCTTGCGCCTTCGCGGCCGAGGCAGACCTCTTGATCGGGGATCGAGTTGGCGACGCCGAGCACCTTGCCGACGCGTGTGTTGGTCATCTCCTGGTGGACTTCGGGACGGTAGTCGATGTTGCCGGTGCCCGGCGCTTTCTCGATCCCGCCGATGCGGTGCTCGAGGCCGGGCGTCCCGGGCCTGATCCATGGCCGGGCGAGGTCCTCATTGCGTGCGTATGGCATGACGCCCTCGCCTTCCGCGGGCGGCGTATCGAAGAATTGCACCGGGAACGGCTGATAGTTGCTCATGTCCGGCACGCGCCACGGCTCGGCGGCATTGGCGATATAGCCGTCGGTGAGCAGGATCACCGGAGTCATGTAGCGCGTGGCGATGCGGCACGCCTCGATCGCGCACTCGAATGCATCCGCGGGTGAGCGTGCGGCGATCACCGGGA
>DATNFJ010000071.1:0-46454 GCA_035606455.1 Sphingomicrobium sp. | reverse complement strand
GGCATGTGGTCGATCACCCGGTCGTCCCACTTGATCTTGCCTTCGTCGACCAGCGTCGCCAGCGCCGCGTTGGTGAAGGCCTTGCCGGTCGACCCGGTGAAGAAGATCGTGTCGGCGTCGACCGGCTGATTGGCGGTGATGTCGCGCACGCCCCAGCCGTGGGCGAGCGTCACCTTGCCGTCCTCGACGATGGTGATGGTCACGCCGGGAACGCCGAAGTCCTTCCGCAGCTGCTCGACGCGCTGGACGAAGCCGGGCGGCGGCGCGGCGGTGGCGCTTGCTGCCGCCATTGCCAGCGCGATTGCGGTGAACGCGCGAACGCCTGATTTCAGCATGAACCTGTCCCCCGAGCCCGTGCCGGCATCTATTGCGAACATTCCCTCGATCGGCAATCCTCGCCGAAGGGGAGCGCGATGAGACAGCATTATATTCTCGACACGGCCGCGACCCTGCTCGGAGTCGCGCTCATCATCGTCACCGCGGTGCACATCACCGGCAAGGCGTCGACCACGATCGCCGACGAGCTGGCATTCGGCTCCGCACTGCTGCTCCTCGTCAGCTGCGGCGCGTCGCACATGGCGATCACCCGGTCGCAGGACCGGTTCGAGCGGGTCGCCGAACGGATTTTCGGCGTCAGCCTGATCGTGCTGCTGTGCAGCGTCCTCAGTTTCTGGTTCTGAGGACGACGACGGACCTTAGTCCCAGCCGCGGTCGAGGAAGCGCGTCGCGCAGCCGGCGAGGAAGGCGGTCCCGCGCGGGAGAACGCTTTCGTCGACCATCATCCGGGTCGAATGGATCGCGCAGCATTGCGCGAGGTCCGCGCCCTCGCCCGCGACCCCGAGGAAGGCCATCATGCCAGGCACCTTCTCCAGCACGTAGGAGAAATCCTCCGCGCCCATGATGGGGGTGGGCAGGCGCAGGAACTGGCCGTCCGCGAGCGAGGTCGCGACCGCTTCGGCGAGGGCCACCGCGCGTTCGTCGTTGACGGTCGGCGGGAAGCCTTCGGTAACGGTCACTTCTGCCTTGCAGTCGTGGGCCGCGGCAATGTTCTCGGCAACGCGCCGGATGTCTTCCCACACCGCGTGCCGCTTCTCGGGCGACAAGGTGCGGATCGTGCCTTTGAGAAATGCGCGGTCGGGGATCACGTTGAACGCGGTTCCGGCGTCGAGCTGGGTGACGGTGACAACCACCGCCTCGGTCGCTTCGAAGCGGCGTGTGACCATCGTCTGGAGCGCCAGGACGATCTCGCACGCGACCGGCACCGGGTCGCGGGTCTGGTGCGGCATCGAGGCGTGGCCGCCGCGGCCGACGACCGCGATCTCGAGCGTGTCGGCGGACGCGAGCAACGTCCCGGCGCGGCTTCCGATCGCGCCATGCGGCGCATTGGGCATGATGTGGAGCGCGAAGGCGGCGTCCGGCAGCGGGTCGAGAAGCCCGTCGTCGAGCATGAAGCGGGCGCCGTGATAGCCCTCCTCGCCCGGCTGGAACATGAAGCGCACTTCGCCGGGGAGCGCATCGGCGCGGCCGGCGAGGACGCGCGCGGCGCCGGCGAGCATCGCCGTATGCGTGTCGTGGCCGCAGGCGTGCATCCGGCCGGGCACGGTCGACGCGAACTCGAGTCCCGTCTCCTCCGGCATCGGAAGCGCGTCCATGTCGCCGCGAAGCAGCACGCTTCGCCCCTGCTTGCCGGCGTTGAGCACCGCGACCGCGCCGGTGCAGGACGGACCTTCGCGCCATTCGAGCGGCAGGTCGGCAAGCTCGGCCTTCACCTTGGCGAGCGTTTTCGGAGTCTCTAGCCCGAGCTCGGGCTCGGCGTGGATGGCGCGGCGAAGCGCGGTGATGCGCCCGGCGATCCCGTGCGCATCCTGGAGCAGGTCTTCGGTCAGCATGGGAGCGGCTATAGCCGCACGGCGGCGCTCAATCGAGCGTGATTTCCTCGATGCGCGGGAGCACGAAGGCCCACCACAGACCGCCGGCAATGGAGATCGCGGCCGCCAGGGCGAAGGCGCTGCCGTAGCCCATGCGGTCGATGATGAAGCCTGACAGCGCGGGCCCGAAAATGCCCGAGACGTTGCCGACCGCGTTTTGAATGCCGACCCACGTCCCCGATGCGCGTTCCCCCGCGAACATCTGGGCGACCGCGTATATGTTGACCGAAATCGGACCGCCGCACGCGCCGAGGATGCACAGCAGCAACGCGATCATCGGCATGCTGTGGACCGCAAACAGCGCCAGGATCGCGACTCCGTAGATCAAGTGGCCGACGACGAGCATCGAACGGCGAATTCGGGGTTCCGACCCGCCGGCCCGAGCCCAGCGGTCGGAGACGGCGCCGAACGCCAGCGCCGAGATCGCCTGGACCGCGTAACCGAGTGTTGCGAGCATGGTCATCTGCAGGATCGTGAAGCCCCGCTGCTGGACCAGGAACAGCGGCAGGAAGGCGAGCATGAAATAGAGACCATAGTTCGATGTGGCGTGGCCAACGCCCATCGCCCACAGCGACCACCGGCCAATCACCTTCTTCAGCGGGAAGCTCGCTCGATCGGCGCCCGTGGGGACGGGGAGCGTTCGAACAAGTCCGCTCCAGGGAATCAGCCACAGCGCGCTGGCCATTCCGAACACGACGAACATTGCCCGCCAGCCGAATGTCGCGAGGATCGAGCCGCCGAGCAGCGTGCCGACGGCGGGTCCGAGCGCCACGCCGGTCATGACCACCGCGTTGGCGAGTCCGCGGCGCTCCGGCGGCACGTGCCTGCAGATCATCTTCGAGCTGCCCGGAAAAATGATGCTCTCGCCGACCCCGAGGACCATCCGCAGCAGGAACAGCGAGAGAAAGCCGCCGACGAACCCCATCAGGATGGTGCTCGCGGACCACAAAGCGGTCCCGAGCGCGAGCATGCGATAGACCGACCAGCGATCGCATAGCGAGCCGAGCACGAGCTGAACCGGCGCGTAGATCCAGAAGAAAGCCGAAACGGCGATTCCGAAGGCCGTCGCCGAGAGGCCGAGGTCGGACTTCATCAGGGGCGCGGCGACTCCGATCGCGCCGCGATCGACATAGTTGAGCAGCAGCGACGCGCCGAGCAGCAGGATCAGTGCCGGAACCGTCTGAAGTCCGCGCCTTTGCGCAAGTGTCGCCATTACCGCCCGCCCCCGTGCGAGGCCGATGCCTAGCACGCCCCACGGTGGCTGTCGCGCGACTTAGTAACCGAGGGCGGTGACCAGCCACTCCCCCGGAGTGGCTAGTACCCGAGGGCGGTGACCAGCCACTCCCCCGGAGTGGCTAGTAACCGCCCTTCATCGCCGCGACGAAGCGGCCGATGATGCCTTTCGCTGGACGGACTCGAGCGATCGGACCGATGTCGCGAATGTCGCCGCGGCCGCGTGCCGCGAGCAGTGCCAGGCCGACGAGGGTCGAGAAGGCCGGCCCGCTGTGCGCGTCCGGAAGTCCCGTGATCTGCTTCGGCCGCCCGACGCGGACGGCTCGGCCGAGCACGCCCTGCATGTAATCGGCGACATTCTTCAATTCGGCGCCGCCGCCCGTCAGGACCACCTGCCGCCCGACCGGGCCGGTAAAGCCGAGCGCCTTCAGCGCCGCCTCGACCTCGTTGGTCAGCTCCTCGATGCGCTGGCGGATGACCATCATCAGCTGCGCGCGGGTGAGCTTCATCGGTTCCGCGCCGGGGTCGGCCCCAATCTGGGTCGCCTCGATCATCTCGTGATTGTCGCGTGGGGACGTCATCGCCGAGCCGTAGAAGCACTTCAGGCGCTCGGCGTCGCGGCGCTGCACTGCGAAGGCCGCGGCGATGTCGTTGGTGATGTCGCGCGCGCCGAGCTGGATCGAACGCAGCCCGGCGAGCATCCCGCCGGTGTGAACCGAGACGTTGGTCACCTCCGCGCCCATCTCGACCAGCGCGACGCCCAGCTCGCGCTCCTCCTCGCTCAAACAGGCGAGCGCTGCGGCGATTGGGGATGCGACGATGGCTTTGACGCCGAGGTGCGCCTGGCGGATCACCGTGTCGATGTTCCTCAGTGGCGACGGGTCGGCGGCGATCACATGGATATCGACTCCAAGGCGGCTGGCGTGGAGTCCGATCGGCTGCTGGACGCCCTGGGCGCGGTCGATCGTGTAGAGCGCAGGGTGAGCGTGGAGCACGACCTGCCCGTTGCGGTCGATCGCGCGCTTGCCGGCGTCGAGAAGCTCGTCGACGTCGGCCTGTTCGACCGCATGGCCGCCGAGCTCGACCTCGACGTTGGCAAGATCGCTGACGAGCCCCGGCGCGCCGTAGCTCGCCCATACGTCCTCGACCGTCACGCCGCTCATGCGTTCGGCCAGTTCGACGGCCTCGCGGACGGCAAATTCGCTCGCCGCCATGTCGGTGATGTAGCCGCGCTTGACCCCGCGGCTCTCGCGCTGGCCGGTGCCGAGCACGGTCGGGCGTCCCTCCTCGTCGAGCTTGGCGATCATCGCGCTGACCTTGGACGAGCCAATGTCGAGCGCGGCGATGAGGTCCTGCTGATCGGGCTGCACCATCGGCTTAGCCGGCCACGGGTTGCGCCGGCTTTGCCGGCTCGAGCGGGTGCGGCAGCTGGACGATCATCTTGCCGGGGACTCGGAGATCGAAACGGATGAGACCGCGGCCAAGAAGCGCGGTCTGCTTGTCGAGCCGCGCGAACTTCACGAGCGCGCTCCGAGCAGCGTCAGAGCCTTCGGGAAGCGACACGGTTTCGCCCGACTGGAACTTGAGGTCCCAGCGCCGCCCACCGACCCACGTCGCCGAGGCAAGCTGGGCTTTCAGCGCCGGAACGTCGGCCATCAGCCCCGCCAACCCCTCCTCGTGGGCATTGGCGCCGGGTCCGATCAACAGCGGAAGGTCCGGCATCCGGTCGACCGGAACGCGGTCCAGCACCACGCCGTCGGAATCGATCAGCGCGAGCTGGCCCTGGTTCTGCCACAACGCGGCTGGTTTGCGCTCGACGATGTCGATAACCAGAGTATCGGGAAGCCGGCGCAGGATGCGGGCGTCCTTGACCCAGCCGAACTGCAGCAGGCGCTGGCGGATCGCGGCGGTGTCGACCAGCGCTTGCGGCGCCTTGTCGGTGCCGGCCTGGTCCGCCGCTCGGCGGAGCTCCTCGGTGACCACCGCGTCGATGGGCGCACGGTTCATGTGCGTCAGGCCGACGATCTGGTAGCCGCTGACGGTGAAGCCGGCATGGCCGACCGCGGTTGCAGCGGCGCGCTCGGCCTTCGCGGGGATATCGAGCGCGAGCGCCACGACCAGCGCAATCGCGAGCATGAAGGCGGCGAAGACCAGTCCGGCGACCTTGTTGGCGCGTGCCTGGTCGACCGGCAGCCGCTTGGCGATCTTCTTGGGAACGGTGACCTTGGCGCCCTTGCGCGGCCTGGCGCGAGCGGTAGCGCCCCGGCGGACGTGCGCGGCGGTCACCGCAGCGCCTCCGCAATCAGCCGCTCGACCAGCTCGCCGTAAGAAATGCCGCGCGACTTGGCCTGCTCAGGGACGAGGCTCAACGGGGTCATTCCCGGCTGCGTGTTGACCTCGAGCAGATAGAGTCCGGCTTCGCCCCGCTCATCGTCCCAGCGGAAATCCGCGCGGGACGCGCCCTTGCAACCGAGCAGGCGGTGCGCCTTCGCGGCCATGTCCATCATCGACCGGGCGATGTCGTCCGGCACGTTTGCCGGGCATTCGTGGACGGTGAGGCCGTCGGTGTACTTTGCCGCATAGTCGTAGAAGCCCGCCTTCGGCTTGAGCTCGGTGACGGCGAGCGCTTCATTCCCGAGCACCGCGACGGTGAGCTCGCGGCCCTTGATGAACGGCTCGGCGAGCAGCTGGTCGAACTCGTGCCATGGGCCGGGCACGTCGCGGCCGATGGGATCGCCGTAATTGCCGTCGGAAGTGACGATCGCGACCCCGACCGACGAGCCCTCGTTGATCGGCTTCAGCACATAGGGCCGCTCCATCGGGTCGGCCGAATAGATGGTCTCGCTCTCGACTACCTTGCCCGCCGGCATCCGGATGCCGTGCGGCACGAGCACCATCTTGGTCAGCTCCTTGTCGATGGCGATGACCGAGGTCTCGAGGCCGCTGTGGGTATATTTGAGGCCCATCAGGTCCATCATGCCCTGGACCGTCCCGTCCTCGCCGGGCGTTCCGTGGAGCGCGTTGAAGACGACGTCGGGCTTTAGCTCGGTCAGCCGCGCAGCGACGTCGCGGTCCACGTCGAGCTCGGTGACGCGGCTCCAGCCGCGCTCGCGCAGCGCGGCCGCGATCCCCGCGCCGCTGGTGAGCGAGACTTCGCGCTCCTTGGACCAGCCGCCCATCAGGACCACGACGTGGAGATCCCGAGAGATCATGCGACCTCTCTTGTCCCGTACAACGCTGGCTGCGACTCGGTAAGGTCCGCCGCGCAACCGTCCTCCCAAGGAAACAAACCCTGGACGGCGCCGGGCCATACAAGCTGGTAAGCTTCGGTCATGGGCTTTCGCACTTGCGTCTCATGGAACCAGATGGCCCAGCCGAAATGCTCGCGAATTGCCGCAGTGTCGGTCACGCGCCGCGCGACGCAATCGAAGCCTTCGAGCAGCCCGGAAATCTCTTTGCCCTCAGCGAGCGTGAGGCCCGCCGCGCATGCGCGATGGACCTGATTTATCATGAAGTGCATCACTTCGCGCTTCAGACCAAAGACTATTACCTCCGACTGGCCGACACTCACTGGGAAGCCGATGGAATAAGAGAAGTCGGGAAGTTCGCCCTTCTCGTCAAAGACGTACATGACACTGCAACCATGGTCGCGAACATTGTCGACGACCCGCTGTTCCTGGGCATCGAGTTGCCGAGTCACTTGGCTCGTCCCACGCGCTGGATTTCCCATTCGAGGCTGATGTGCGTTTTCGCCTCGACCCGGCGGCGGACTTCCTCGCCGAGCGCCTCGATCTCGGCACTCGACGCGCTGCCGAGATTCAAGAGGAAATTGCAATGCTTTTCCGAGACTTGGGCATCGCCGATCGTCAGCCCTCGGCAGCCGGCGGCATCGACCAGCGCCCAGGCCTTGTGGCCCGGCGGGTTCTTGAAGGTCGAGCCGCCGGTCCGGCTCCTCAGCGGCTGCGATTCCTCGCGGGCCCGCGCAATCGCGTCCATCTCCGCGCCGATCGCCTGCGGGTCGCCCGGCATGCCGCGGAAGACGGCTTCGACCACGACGGCACCCTCGGGCACGTCGCTGTGGCGATAGGTGTAGCCGAGCTTCTCGAGCGGCCATTCGACCACCTCGCCCGAGCGCAGCACGAGCCGCGCCGAGACGAGGATGTCCTTGACCTCGCGGCCATAGGCACCGCCGTTCATCCGGACGAAGCCGCCGACCGTGCCCGGGATTCCGCGGAGGAACTCGAGGCCGGCGATCCCCGCATCCCGCGCGGTCGAACTGACCAGAATCCCGCTCGCCCCGCCACCGCAGCGTAGCGTGGTCTCGTCGAGCCGGTCGATTTTCGCGAACGCCTTGCCGAGGCGCACCACGACACCGGAAACTCCGCCGTCGCGGACGATCAGGTTCGAGCCGAGGCCGAGCGCCATGACCGGGACGTCGCGGTCGAGCTCTCGGAGGAAGCTGACGAGATCGTCCTCGTCCTTCGGCTCGAACAGCCATTCGGCATTGCCGCCGCTCTTGAACCAGACGAGCGGCGCGAGGGGGGCGTTTGCGGTGAGCTTCCCCTGCACTTGCGGCATGGTCGCGACGGCGCTCATTTCTTCGCCCTCGCCTTGCGGATGCCCTTGGGCAGCGAGGCGGCCCATTTGGTGATGTCGCCGGCGCCCATGCAGATCACCATGTCGCCCTCGGCCGCGAGGTCGCGCAGAGCGCGGCTGAGCTCCTTGAGATCGCTGACGGCGCTCACCATCCGGTGGCCGTGGGCTCGAAGCCCTTCGGCCAGCGCATTCGAATCGATTCCCTCGATCGGCTCCTCACCCGCGGGATAGACGGGAGCCACGAACACGACGTCGGCATCGTTGAAGGCGCTCTGGAAGTCGTCCATCAGGTCGCGGAGGCGCGTGTAGCGATGCGGCTGGACGACCGCGATCACTCGCCCCTCGGCTCCCTCGCGCGCCGCCGCGAGCACCGCGCGGATCTCGGTCGGATGATGGGCATAATCGTCGATCACGATCGCGCCGTCGGCTTCGCCGACATGGGTGAAGCGGCGCTTGACTCCGTCGAAGCGGTCGAAGCCCTGGAGGATGTCCTTGTCCGATATGCCGAGCTCGATTGCGACGGCGATCGCGGCCAGCGCATTCTGGATATTGTGGCGGCCGGGAATCTTGATCGTCACGCCTTCGATCGTGCGCCGCTCTCCGTCGCGCCCGAGAATCAAGGCGTCGAACCTGCTGCCGCCCGGCACCGGCGTGATGTTGTCGGCACGCACGTCGGCAAGCGCAGAAAAGCCGTAGGTCACGATCCGCCGGTCGCGGATTCGACCGATAATCGCCTGCACCTCGGGATGGTCGATGCACAGCACCGCGAGGCCGTAGAAGGGCACGTTCTCGACGAACTCGACGAACGCGTCCTTGACGCCCTCGAAGCTGCCGTAATGATCGAGATGCTCGGGGTCGATATTGGTGACGACGGCGATCGTCCCGTCGAGCCTGAGGAAACTGCCGTCACTCTCGTCGGCCTCGACCACCCACCATTCGCTTTTGCCGAGCCGGGCGTTCGATCCGTAGCGGTTGATGATCCCCCCGTTGATTACTGTCGGGTCTAGTCCGCCGCTGTCGAGCAACGCCGCCACCATCGAGGTCGTGGTCGTCTTTCCGTGAGTGCCTGCGACCGTCACCGTCCGCTGCATCCGCATCAACTCGGCGAGCATTTCGGCTCGGCGGACGCGCGGAAGGCGGCGCTCGGCGGCGGCCTGGATCTCCGGGTTGTTCTCCTTGATCGCGGTCGAGCAGACCACGACCGCAGCGTCGCCGAGATTGTCGGCGGAATGGCCGATCTTCACCGGAATTCCGCTCTTTCGCAGCTTCTCCACGACATAGGAATCGGCGGCGTCCGAGCCCTGCACCTTGTAACCGAGCTGGTGCATCACCTCGGCGATGCCGGACATGCCGATGCCGCCGATGCCGACGAAATGGATGGTCCCGATATCGGTGCCCATTGCCTTCATGCGGGCACTCCGCCGGCGGGAGCGACCGCGCGCTTTCGCGGGCTCAGCACAGGTCCGACCGCGAGCGGCGAAACGCCGTTGCCGATCCGCTCCACGAGATCGGCGAGGTCGCGCGCGGCGTGCGGGCGGCCGACCGAAAGCGCGCGGCCGGCGGCATTGCCGAGCGCGACCGGGTCCATCGCCAGCGCCTCGATCTGGCGCGCCAGTACCTCGGGCGTGAAGTTCGCTTCCTGGATCGCGCGCGCTCCGCCGGCCTTGACCATTTCGCGCGCATTGGCGGTCTGGTGGTCGTCGGTCGCGGCGGCGAACGGAATGAGGATCGCCGGACGGCCGGCCGCCGTCAGCTCGGCGACCGTCGAAGCGCCCGCACGTCCGATGATCAGGTGGGCGTCGGCGATCTTCTCGGCCATGTCCTCGATATAGGTCATGAGCTCGGCGGGGATTCCGAGCTCGGCATATTGCGCCCGCACCCGCTCGATATCCTCCGGCCGGCATTGCTGCACGACCTGAAGACGCCGCCGGAGCTGCGGCGCAAGCATTCCGAGGCCGGCGGGAACGACCTTGCTCAGGATGCTCGCGCCCTGGCTTCCGCCGGTGACGAGGATCTTCAGCGGCGCGACATCGTCGAACGGTGGAAACGGGAGCTCGCCGAGCTTGGCGATCTCGGCCCGCACCGGATTGCCGACGAGCACCGCCTTGTCGGCATATTTGGCCCTGAGCCGGTCGACCGTGTCATAAGCCGTGCCGATCGCAACCGCCTCGCCCGCGAGCAGCCGGTTGACGCGGCCGAGCACCGCATTCTGCTCATGGAGCACCGTCGGGATGTTCATCGCGCTCGCGGCGAGCAGCGACGGCAAAGCCGGATAGCCCCCGAACCCGATCACGGCATCCGGCCGGTGGTCGCGGTAGAGGCGCTTGGCCTCACCCCTTCCCTTCACCACCGAGCCGAATGCCTTCAGCCAGCCGAGCGGACCGCCGCCGAGACGGCCGGCGGGGAGGATGTGCACCGGCATCCCCTCGAACAACCCGGGGAATCGCGCGCCGCGCTCGTCGGTGATCAGAAGCACGCCGTAGCCGCGGCCCTTGAGTTCCGCGGCCAGCGCATGCGCCGGGATCATGTGTCCGCCCGTGCCTCCGGCGGCCAACACGAAGTTCATGTGGACAGCGACTCCCCGCTCCATTTCACCACGTATGGTGAACGCGTGAGATAGGGGTTCCGTCGCGTGAAGGCGAGCAGCAAGCCCATGCCGATCGACAGCGCGAGCATCGAGCTTCCGCCATAACTGATGAACGGAAGCGTCATGCCCTTCGACGGGGCGAGCTGGACGTTGACCATCATGTTGATCAGTGCCTGCAAGCCGAACTCGATCACGAGCCCGGCGGCGGCGAGGATCGCGAACGGCGATTCCTCGTCGAGCAGCTTGATCAGCACCCGAGCGACGATCGCGAGATAGAGCGCGGCGATGGCGAGGCAGGCGATGAGGCCGAACTCCTCGCCGACGACCGAGAAGATGTAGTCGGTGTGCGGCTCGGGAAGGCCGAACTTCCGGGTGCCGCCGCCCGGTCCCATGCCGAACAGCCCGCCCGCGGTCAGCGTCCGCATCGCATTCTCGACCTGGAAATTGTCGCCGGTTCCGAACAGGAACTCGTCGATCCGCTGAGTCGCAACGTCATAGAAGAAATAAGCGAGGATGATCCCGATGACGCCCGCGATGGCGAGCCCCGCGAGGATGCGCAGGTTCAGCCCGGCGAGCGCGAGCATCGCCACCCACACGGCGCAGAAGATGATCGTCGATCCGAAGTCGGGCTGCTTCATCAGCAGGTAGGCGATGGCGCCGACGAGCACGGCGGAGATCGGATAGACGGGAAGCGACTTGTCGGCTTCCTTGAGGCTCAAAAGCCACGCCATCGAGACGACGAAGAACGGCTTTAAAAATTCCGACGGCTGCACCTGGCCGAGGCCGAAGTTGATCCAGCGCTTGGCGCCGTTCACTTCCGGTCCCAGGATCGGAACGAAGATCAGCAGCACGAAGAAGAAGGCCGCGCCGAACAGGCTGATCCGCCGGGCACGCTCGCGCGGCATCATCGAGATTGCGATCATCACGGGGATTCCGATCGCAATCCAGGCGAGCTGGCGCCAGAAGTAATAAAGCTCGGAAAAGCGGACGTTGCCGCCCGAGTAGCGCTGGGCGGCGGCGGGCGAAGCGGCGGCGACGGCGATCAGCCCGATCGCGATGAGGACGCTGATCAGAAGCAGCAGGACCTTGTCGATCTCCCAGAACCAGCGGCCGATCGCGCTCGTGTCGGAGCGGCCGTAATGGCTGGGATCGATGAGCGCGGCCTTCTCCCTGATCTTGCCGCGGATGGTCCCGATCATAACCCCTCCACCAAAGCCCGGAACTGGTCCCCCCGGTCCTCGAAGTCGCGAAACTGGTCGAAGCTCGCGCAGGCGGGCGAGAGGAGCACCGTGTCTCCGCTCACCGCCTCGGCCGAAGCCTCTCCCACCGCTCTTTCGAGCGTCTGGCACTGTGACACGTCCATGTGCGGGGACAAGAGCGAAGCGAACAATTCGCCCGCTTCGCCAATGGTATAGGCCTTGCGCACATGCTTAAAGTGCGGCGCGCACTCGTCGAGATTGTCGGTCTTGGCCTGCCCGCCGCAGATCCAGCGGATTCGCTCGAACGCGGCGAGCGCCGGCGCGGTCGCGGTCGGATTGGTCGCCTTGCTGTCGTTGACGAAGACAACGCCGCCCTTCTCGCGGATGCGCTCCGTGCGGTGAGGGAGGCCGGGGTAGGTTTCGAGCGCAAGAGCGATTGTGGCAGGGGCAATGCCTAGCAATTCAGCCACCCAAACCGATGCCGACGCATTCTCGCCGTTGTGCGGACCCTGCAAAGCGGGCCAATCACGCTGCAAACTGAACCACTTCGACGTGTCTCTGTCGTCCCAGAGGAGCTGCGGATCTCGGACTACATTGGAGTTAGCCGGATGCACGTTGCGGCCCGCATCGAAGAAGGTCCGGAAGATTTTGCAGGCATTCGGTTCGTCAGTACCAACGACTGCAATTGAAGCTCGGCTTTGCATTTCAAACAAGCGCATCTTGGACGCAGTATAAGCCTCGAAGCTGTCGTACCGGTCGAGGTGGTCGGGCGTGATGTTGAGCAGCACCGCGACGTCGCAGTCGAGGCTCTGCGTCAGGTCGATCTGGAAGCTTGACAGCTCGAGCACATAGACCCCGCCTTCGGGCAGCGGGTCCTGCGCGAGGATCGGGAGGCCGATGTTGCCGCCCATCGTCGTCGGCACGCCCGCGGTCCTGAGGATGTGGTGGACGAGCGCGGTCGTGGTCGACTTGCCGTTGGTGCCGGTAATCCCGACCACCTTGTGCGGCGAAAGGTCGGGGCGCGCGCGGGCGAACAGCTCGATGTCCCCGATGATTTCGATACGCTCGTCGTGCGCGCGTTTCGCGATCGGGTGGCGGTTGAGCGGCAGGCCCGGCGTGACGACGAGGCTGTCGAATTGGGTGAGGTCGATTTCGTCGAGGTTGGCGATGGTGAGTTCCTCCCCATGCGCAGCATGGGGAGGGGAACCATTCCCCGGAGAGGGAATGGTGGAGGGGTAACTGGCGCCTGCGTCTTCTACCCCTCCACCAGCTACGCTGGTTCCCCTCCCCACGAGCTGCGCTCGCAGGGAGGAACGCGCCTCCTCCTTCGCGTCCCACGCCGTCACCCTCGCGCCGCTCGCAAGCAGCGCCTGCACCGTCGCGATGCCCGACCGCGCCAGCCCGTACACCGCGTAATGCTTGCCCGCGAAGGCGCTGGCCGTGATCACCGCAGCTTCAGCGTCGCGAGGCCGGCCAGCGCGAGCACGAAGCTGATGATCCAGAATCGGATCACGACCGTCGGCTCGGACCAGCCGAGATGCTCGAAATGATGGTGTATGGGCGCCATCAGGAAGACGCGTTTGCCGGTTCGCTTATAGACCGCGACCTGGATGACGACGGAGAGCGCCTCGACCACGAACAGCCCGCCGACCAGCGCGAGCACGAACTCGTGGTGCGTCGCTACGGAAACCGCGCCGAGCGCGCCGCCGAGCGCGAGGCTTCCGGTATCGCCCATGAAGACTGCGGCCGGCGGCGCGTTGAACCACAGGAACGCCAGGCACGCGCCGATCATCGCCATCAGCAGGATGGTGAGGTCGTCCGCGCCATCGACGTGCGGAATCCCGAGGTACGTCGCGAACTTCACGTTGCCGACCAGGTAGGAGATGAGCATGAAGGCGAGGCACGCGATCACCACCGGCATGGTCGCCAGCCCGTCGAGCCCGTCGGTCAGGTTCACCGCATTGCCGAAGGCGACGATCACGAACGCGCCGAAGGCGATATAGAACCAGCCGAGGTCGGCCACCGTCTCCTTGACGAACGGAAGGTGCAACCCCGTCCCGCCGGTGCGCACCATCAGCCAGGTCGCAAACCCGGCGATCAGGAATTCGAGCGCCAGCCGCACCTTGCCCGAAAGCCCGGCATGGTGCGCCTTCTTCACCTTGTCATAATCGTCGAGCCAGCCGATCAGGCCGAAGCCCGCCGTCACCAGCAGGCACGCCCAGACGTACGGGTTGGCGAGGTTCATCCACAACAGAACCGAGATCGACAGCGAAATCAGGATGAGGAGGCCGCCCATGGTCGGCGTGCCGCGCTTGGCGAGGTGGCTCTGCGGCCCGTCCTCGCGAATCGGCTGCCCCTTCCCCTGGGTAGCGCGCAGCCAACTGATGAACTTCGGGCCGAGCAGAAGCCCGATCAGGAGCGCGGTGCCCGCCGCCGCGCCGGCACGGAAGCTGATGTAGCGGATGAGGTTGAGGAGGCCGGCAAAGTGCAGCTGGTCGGCGATCACGTAGAGCATGCGACGCCTCCCGATGCACGCTCCACGAGCTTGGCCAGTCCCACCGAATTCGAGGCCTTCACCAGCACCGCGTCGCCGGGCCGGATCATCCGCATCAGCGCCTCGGTCGCCTCTTCGACGCTCGACACGAGGTCGAAGGAAATGCTCCCCACGATCTGCTCGGCCAGCGGCCGCATCTCCTCGCCGATCAGGATCAGGCGGTCGACATGCGCGTCGCGAACCGCGGGTGCGAGTCCTGCGTGAAGCGCTGGCCCGTGCTCGCCGAGCTCGCGCATCGGCCCGAGCACGGCGATCCGGCGGCTCACGTCCCGTTCGGTGCCGAGGCTCTTCAAGGTCGCGGCCATCGACGCCGGGTTCGCGTTGTAGCTTTCGTCGATCAGCAGCACCTCGCCGCCGTCGAGCTCGATCAGGTGGCGCTGCCCCCGCCCCTTGAGGCCGCCGAGATCGGCGAGCGCGAGCCCCGCGACCGCCACATCTTCGCCGAGCGCTTCGACCGCCGCCAGCACCGCGAGCGCGTTCGACACCCAATGGTCGCCGCGCTGCGAGATGGTGAAGGTCAGCTCGCGCTCGAGAAGCGCGGCGCTGATCAGGCTTCCGCTGCCCTCGGCAGTCACCGCGTGGATCGCGTGGACGTCGGCATCGCCGCTGCCGAAGGTGATGATCCGGTCGGCACGGCGCCGCGCCGCTTTCACCAGCCGGTCGCGGTGCCGCGTGTCGTTGGGGACGATCGCGATTCCATCCGCTTCCAGGCCTTCGAAAATCTCGGCCTTGGCGTCCGCGATCGCTTCCTCCGACCCGAGATTCTCGATGTGCGCCGCGGCGATGGCGGTGATGAGTGCGGCGTGCGGACGGACCTGCGTTGTCAGGGCGCGGATTTCGCCGGCATTGTTCATGCCCATCTCGAAGATTCCAAACTCGGTGTCGCGCGGCATTCGGGCGAGGCTCAGCGGGACGCCGGTGTGGTTGTTGTAGCTCTTCACCGAACGGTGGACCTTGCCCGGCCGGTTGCGGTCGAGCGCGGCGTAGAGCGCTTCCTTCGTGCTGGTCTTTCCGACCGAGCCGGTGACACCGATGATCGTCGCTTTCACCCGTTCCCGCGACGCGCGGCCGAGCGCCTGGAGCGCCGCGAACGTGTCATCGACGAGGACATGCGGGCCGCCAACCGGCTGCGACACGATCGCCCCCGCGGCGCCGGACGCGAAGGCCGCATCGACGAACCTGTGTCCGTCATGGACCGAGCCGGGCATGGCGACGAACAGGTCGCCCAGGCCGACCTCACGGCTGTCGAAGGTCACGCCGGTGACTTCGAACGGCGCGCTCACGCTGCCGCCCGTCGCGGCGGCGATTTCGTCGCTCGTCCAGAGAGGGGTCATCATTGCTCCTCCCTATGAGCGCAGCTCATGGGGAGGGGGACCATTGAACGAAGATTCAATGGTGGAGGGGATCGAAATGCGCGGCATGCCAGCGGCATGCCGATAGCGCGAGATCGGACGCCAGAGGCGTCCGTGGGGCGCCGACCCCTCCACCACTCGGCTTCGCCGAGCGGTCCCCCTCCCCATTGCTGCGCAATGGAGAGGAGCGAACAGGTCGCTACCCGCGTCACGCCGCGCACTCCCGCGCGACCAGCGCGTCGTCGAACGGCAGCACCTTGTCACCGACGATCTGGCCGGTTTCGTGGCCCTTGCCGGCGACCAGCACGATGTCGCCGTCGCGGGCGATGCGGATCGCTTCGGCGATGGCTTCGCGGCGGCCAGCGACCTCGGTCGCGCCGGCTGCTCCGGCCATGATCGCCGAGCGAATTCGCGCGGGGTCCTCGCTGCGCGGATTGTCGTCGGTGACAATCACCACGTCGGACATCTCGATCGCCACTCTTCCCATTTCCGGTCTTTTGCCCTGGTCGCGGTCGCCGCCCGCGCCGAAGACGGTAATAAGCCTGCCCTCCACGTGGGGGCGCAGCGCAGCGATCGCCGCTTCGAGCGCGTCGGGGGTATGCGCGTAATCGACATAGACCGGAACGCCGGCGCGGCTGATGACAGCGCGCTCGAGCCGCCCGCGCACCGGCGCCACCCGCTGCATCGCGGAGAATACGCGGTCGAAGCCGATCCCGGTCGCCAGCGCGAGGCCGGCGGCAACCAGCACGTTCGCCGCCTGGTACGCGCCGATGAGCGGAAGCGAGAGCTTGAGGCTGCGATCCTCATATTCGAGCAGCAGCGCCTGCCCCAGCGAAGTTGGAGTCTGGTCGACAAGGCGGATCATGTCGCCGTTTCGCCCCACCGTCATCACCCGGTGGCCGCGCCGTTCCGAACGCTCGATCACTTCCTCCGACTTCGGATCGTCGGCCCAGATCACGGACGGCCTGCCCGGCTCCAGAAGCTCGTCGAACAGCCGCATCTTCGCTTCGAAATAGGCCTCCATCGTCTCGTGATAGTCGAGATGGTCGCGGCTGAAGTTGGTGAACGCCGCCGCCGCCAGCGGAACACCCTCGCAGCGGTGCTGGTCGAGGCCGTGGCTCGATGCTTCGTAGGCGACGTGGCTCATGCCCATGCGCTCGAGCCCCGCCATGTTGTGCAGGAAGGTGACGATGTCAGGCGTGGTCAGGCCGGTCTTCACCTGCTCGTCCGACGTGGTCACGCCGAGAGTTCCGATCGATGCCGAGCGGTGGCCCGACATGCGCCAGATCTGCCGCGTCATCTCGACCGTCGAGGTCTTGCCGTTGGTGCCGGTCACCGCGACCACCGTATCCGGATACGGCGCGTAGAATTTCGCCGCCAGCTCGGCGAACAGCTTGCGCGGAGCCGCGTCCGACAGCAGCGGCACACGCTCCACGTTCGCTTCAGGCCTCGCGACCACTGCTATCGCGCCGCGGTCGACTGCTTGCCCGATGAAATCCTCGCCGTTGAATACCGCGCCCCTGAACGCGCCGAAGACGCTTCCATGCTCAACCTTGCGATGATCGATGGCAAAGCCGGTCACTTCGGAATCGCTGTCGACGTCGGCGATGTCCCGCAATCTCACGCCGGCTCAGTCCTTCTTCGTGTCTTGCTTCGCGTCCTGAACGTACGGCAGCACTTCGGACATATTGGGTTCGCGGTTCATGTCGGGAGCGATCCCGAGCATCGGCGCGATCCGGCTGATCGTTCGGCTTACCACGGGCGCGACGTTCCAGCCGGCGGTGGTGAAGCCAAAGGTTTCCGGAGTCGCCTTGGGTTCATCGAGCATGACGACGATCACATAGCGCGGGTCGTCCATTGGGAACACACCGGCGAAGCTGGTGAGGTTAAGGTGCTGACTGTAGTGGCCGTCCACGATCTTCTGGGCGGTGCCCGTTTTCCCGCCGACGCGGTAGCCGGGAGCATCGGCTTTCCTCCCGGTGCCGCGCATCACGACGAGGCGCAGCAGCGATCGCATCCGGTAACTGGTATCAGCGGTAAACACCCGCCGGCCTGGCGAGAGGGGATGTCCTGGGCCGACCTTGAGGATTGTCGGACGGTGATAGATGCCGCCGTCGAATAGCGTCGCATAGCCCATTGCCAGCTGCAGCGGCGCTACCGCAATGCCCTCGCCGAAGCCGATCGTCATCGTCTCGAACGGCCCCCAGCGCGATCCGGGCGTCAACGGCCGGCCTTTCTCCATGAGCTCGATCTCGGGCTTGTCGAGGAAGCCCATCTTCTTGAGCCACGCCTTCTGCCGCTCGGTGCCGAGCTTGTCGGCGATCTGCGCCATTCCGATGTTGGAGCTTTCCATCATCACTTCGGCGATCGAGCATTGGCGGCCGAACGGATGGGTGTCGTGGACGAGGTGCCCGTAGGCGGGCAGCACCATCGGGCAGTTCATCATCTCGGCGGGGCCGGATACCACGCCCGAATCCATCGCCATCGCCAGCGTGAACGGCTTGAAGGTCGAGCCGAGCTCGAACACGCCCTGGGTCGCGCGGTTGAACAATTGGTCGGGCGTGCCCTGCCCTGGCGCATTCGGATTGAACGTCGGCATCGACGTCATGGCGAGCACTTCCCCGGTGTGGACGTCCATGACCACGCCGGCCGCGCCGATTGCCGAGAAATGCTGCATGGCGTCGCCGAGTTCGGCCTCGAGGGCCTGCTGGATCTTGCTGGAGATCGAGAGGACGATGGGCGTCCCGCGCGTTGCCGGGTCCGAAAGCTCCGCGTTGAACGCACGTTCGGCGCCGGCCGCGCCCTCTCCGTCGATGTTGGTGAATCCAAGCACGTGCGCCGCGAGCGTGGTCTGCGGATAAAGCCGGTCGGGCTCGCGCTCGAGCGCCAGGCCCGGCTCTCCGATCGCGTTCACCGCCTCAACCAGCTCGGGCGAGGCGCGGCGGCGAAGGTAAACGAACGGCTTGTTCGACCGCAGGAGCGCGAAATATTGCGCCGCGCTGTGCTCCGGCATCAGCTGCGCGAGCTTCTGCGCCAGCGCGAGCTTGTCGCCGATCACCTTGTTTGGGTGGACCGCAATCGTCCAGGCGTCGATCGTCCGCGCCAGCGGCTGCCCGTCGCGGTCGAGGATGTCGCCCCGCTCGGGGATGAGCGCGGTCAGCTCCTCCTTGCGGCCGGCATGGTCGCCGAACGCCGCGAGGTAGAGAATTCGAAGCGCTATCAGCGCGACCAGCCCGGCATAGACCAGCATGCCGAACATCAGTCGCTGGTGCATGACCGCGAGCGTCTGCCGCCGCTGACCGACGAGTCGGAGCCGCTCGGGCCGGGGCGCGACGAGAGCAGGCTGCGGTGCGTTCATCGGCCGGTAGGTGCGTCCTTGGAATGACCTGAATGCTTCGCCGGAAGGGGCGCGAGCGGGTCGACCTTCGCAAGCTGGATATGCTTTGTCACCGGCTTGGCCGCGGCGACCGCGGGCTTATCCACCGATTTCTTGTGCTGCGGTTTGGCGGCCGCGAGGCCCGGCTTGTCCGCGGACTTGGGAAGTGCCGGCTTCGCCGCCGTAACCGGCTTGTTCGCGGACTTCGATGCGGGTCGCTGGGGCACAACGACTGCCGCTTGCGCCGGGACCTCGCGCGTCTCGGTCTTCAAACTGGCTTCATGCAGGAGCGTGGCCGGAGCGGCCGAATTGTCGGTCGCCGGCGATCCGAGCAGCGGCTTCTGCGGCGCCGGCGCAGGGGCCGAGGCCAATACCACCGGCGCATGGAAATCGGGCTGGCGCTCCGGCTGGACGAGCTTGGCGAGCTCGAAGCCGTTCTGCACGAACTGGGTCGCAGCCGGCGCCGAAAGCTCGAAAGCCCCGGCGTTCCAGCGCTCGAGCTGCGACAGCCGTCCGCGCGTACCGATCTCGGTCTGGAGCAGCCGAAGGTCGCTTTGCGTCGACACAATCTGGGTCTCGACGTCCTCGAGCGCCGCCCGCTCGGAGGCGACCCGGAGGGAAACGAGGTAGCAGCCGAGCGCCGCTCCGGCGCAGCTTGCGACCATGAACAGGGAGCCGAAGCTTCGAGTGCTCATTGCAGACGTTCCTTGCGGGCTGGGGCATTGGTTCGGACCGCGCTTCTCAGGCGAGCCGAGCGGGCGCGAGGGTTCGCCGCCAGCTCGCGCTCCGTCGGGGAAACCGCCCTGGCGACCCGTTCGAACGTGGGTTCTGCCGGGTCGACGAGCGCGGGACGGTGGCGCGAACCGGCGGGAGTCCCTCCGCTGCGTTCGCGGAAGAAGCGCTTCACGATCCGGTCCTCGAGGCTGTGAAAGGTGACGACGGCCAAACGCCCGCCGGGGCGCAGGGAGCGCTCGGCCGCCGCCAATCCCTGTTCGAGCTCGTCGAGCTCGGAATTGAGATGGATCCGGATCGCCTGGAAAGTGCGGGTCGCGGGATCGCTCTTCTGGCCAGGCCGGAACCCCGCGGCGCGGCGGACGATGGCCGCAAGCTCGGCCGTCCGCTCCACCGGACGTGCGGCAACGATTGCGCGGGCAATTGCCCGGGCGCGCGGCTCCTCCCCATAGTCGCGCAAGACCCGGGCAATCTCGGCCTCGTCGGCCGAATTCAGGAACTCCGCGGCGGTCAGTCCCGATTTCGACATGCGCATGTCGAGCGGTCCGTCGCCCTGGAAGGAAAACCCGCGCTCCGGCCGATCGAGCTGCATCGAGCTGACGCCGATATCGAGCGCGATTGCGTCGACCTTGCCGATGCCGCGTTCGGCGAGCACCCGGTCCATCTGGCTGAATCGCTCCTCGACGAGGGTCAGGCGTCCCTCTTTGAAATAGCGGTCCGGGACGAGTGATCTTCCAGCCTCGATGGCTTCGGGGTCCCGATCGAAGCCGATCACTCGTCCCGCCCCCGCCGCGAGCATGGCCTGCGTGTAGCCGCCCGCTCCGAATGTCCCGTCGACGAGCGTGTCGCCCTGATGGACGGCGAGCGCGTCGATCACTTCGCTGACCAGCACCGGCACATGTGGGGCCTGTTTCGCGCCGGCGCTGGTCATGACGTCCTCCGCTCTTCGATGCGGAAGCGGGCGATGTCCTTGAGGTCTTCCGGGATTCGCGGGTCCTTCAAGAGAAGGTCCGGGTTCCAGATCTGGAACGTCTCACCGGTGCCGAGAAACAGGGCGAGATCGGCGATCTCGCCCTTCCGTCGCATCATCGGGGGCATGAGGATGCGGCCGGAACTGTCGTAGGGAACCTCTTCGGTGGCGGCGAAGGCCATGAGGTTCCGCTGCTGATATTCGAGCGCGGCGTCGGGGCTTGTCTCTTCCTTCTCGAGCAGCCGTTCGAGCTTGGCGTGCTTGAGCGCGGCGTAAGCGGGATCGTAAGCGCTGAGGCAGGGGAACGCCTCGTGCTTGGCGAGCACGATGGTGCGCGCGCCGCCGCGGCGTTCGACGACCGATCGAAGGAACGCGGGAATGGAGACGCGGCCCTTCCCGTCGACCGCGTTCAGCGCGCTGCCCTGAAACAGATGCTCTAGCGCCACGTGCACTCCCCTTTGCAGCGCGAACGGCACCGTGCGCGGGAACGCACGCCGTCGCGTGCGCCGCGTCAGGTTCGAATCAACGGGTTAGCCCCCCGCGCTACAGCCCTTGTAGGTAACTCAAGAGCTTAGGGGATACAATGGGTTTTTATGGGCTATAATGGGTATTCATGGGAAATAGCGGATTTCAGGGACTTTTGGCCGCCTCCTGCGCGGGATGTTCCTGCATCGTTCCCGCGGTACCGGCTTGTGGATAAGTCTGTGACTTGGCGAATCACGGACGCTCGAGATCGGCAAGCTCTTCGAGCAGGCCATCGAGATTATGCTTCGCGTCCGTCCCCAGCGCCGTGGTGTCGAGAAGGTCGGCGTCGGCTACGATCGTCGCACGCCCGCTACCCATGCGGCAATGTGCTACGAGCCGGTCCGCGCTGATCGAGCAGCGGCCGAACAGCTTCCCGGGCGAGTCCGTCAGCACGTCGAAGCCGCCGAGCTTCTGCGCCTTGGGACCGCGCTGGTGGGGCGCGTCGAGCCGCAGGCCCCAGTGGGCGAGGAGGCCCGTGTCCATGAACATCGGCGGAGGGCGGAGCAGGTCCCCGAGCGGGCGCTTGCTCGGCCATTCGAGCATCGGATCGGCGAGCAGCAACACCCGCCCTCCCCCGCGCACCCAGGAATCGAGCGCGACAAGGTCCTCGGCCGGTTGCGCCAGCGGATGCGCCATCAGCAAAAGCCGTGCCTTGCCGAGCTCCGGCGGATCGGCGACGCTGATCGGAACGACCCGGTAGCGACTCTGGAGCGCCTTCAACGCGGGCGAGCCGTTCCCGCGGATCGAGAAATCCTCGCCGAAAACCAGCGGCAGGCTTGTCAGCAGGAGCAAGGCCGGCCGCTGTCCGGGAGGTCGCGGCGGCAGGGGCGATGGTGGGCGAAGGCTCAACGCCGCCGCCGCGGCCAGCGCCGTAACGAGCGCTCCGGCGAGGATCAGGAACGCGCGCGTCCGCGCACGAATCATTTCTTCCTGGCGGTGCTGTTGTTGGTGGTGTCGCTGGAACCGCCGGGCGCGACACCGAGCTCGGCCAGCGGCTCGTTCGGCTCGTTGCTCGTGGCCTGCTGCGTCGCGTTGGTCGGGCCATCGTGGCTCGATCGGGTGATGATCGAGCCAATGAGGACGAGCAGGAAGGCGAACGCCAGTCCCGTCAGTCCGATGCGAATGCGTTGAGCGCTGCTACCGGCTTGATGCGCCATTGATCGACGAAGCGTATGTCCCGCTTCGACAATATGCAAGCACGCGCCTTGACGGCTGTGGTTCTGGCCGCAAATGGCAGGACATGACTCGCAAACCGCTTCTTCTCACGCTTGTAGCGGCCGCCGCGCTAGCCGGCTGCAACAAGGAAAGCCACACGATCATCGCCGGACCTCCGGGCGACGACACCAATACCGCTGCGAACGCGAACGTGAAGCTGCCGCCGTCGATCATCGCGACCAGGCTTTACCGGTGCACTGACAACAGCGTCGTGACCGTCGACTATCTGTCCGACAACAAGTCGGCGAACGTCCGCGCAGGCAAGGACACGACCTCCACCCAGGTCACCGCGACGGAGCCGGGCAAGCCGATGACCTCCGCCAACGGCTATTCGGTCGACGGCTCGCCGAGTTCGTCGAGCGCGAAGATCGCGGTTCCGGGCCATCCGTCCCAGACCTGCAACGCCTGAGCCAGGCAGCCGAGCGCAGCGCAACGATTGCGCAGCAATCGTGAGTAGCGCGAAGAGACTGCGGCGGCCTGCTTCGCTCGCGTCTTGACACTCGCACGCGTCCCCTGAACAGCGCATCGATGCTGATCAGCAGGCGTTCATTCACCGGCGGAGCTCTCGGCGTCGTTCTCGGCAGCCAGCTCGCCGCTCCTGCTTTCGGTCAGGATATCAAGCGCGCCTCGGCGCTTGCCGCAATCCGCGCTTATGGCGAGGCGCACCTCCAACATTTCCGCCTCCCCGGGTTGAGCCTGGGCGTGACCACGCCCGACGGCTTCGGCACGGTCATGAACTTCGGCTACGCCAATGCGGACGCACGTACGCCAATCACGCCCGACACGCTGTTCGAGATCGGGTCGATCAGCAAGTCCATGACGGCGACTCTGATCCACCAGTTCGTCGCGCAAGGACGGTTCAGCCTCACCAGCCGGATCAGCGACCTGCTGCCGGCCGTTCCGCTCCCGCGCGGCAACGGGATCACGCTCCAGAACCTGCTTGACCACACGGCCGGCCTTCCGGACGGAGCGCCGATCTTTCCCGATGGAGGACTCTGGACCGGCTTCGCGCCGGGAACGCACTGGTCCTATTCCAACACCGGCTATGCGATCCTCGGCAAGCTCGCCGAACATGCCGGCGGCAAGCCCCTCAACCGGCTGCTCGCCGAGCGCATCTTCGCGCCGCTGCGCATGGGCCGCTCGCACGGGGCGATCATCGGCAACGACCGGCAGCTCTACGCCCAGGGCTATGAGGCGGCGGACGAGCTGCCGTTCGCGATCGGCGTTCCGCTCGCACCCGCGGCATGGGTCGACGTCACCGAGGGCGCGGGAAGCGTCGCTTCCACCGCCGACGACATGCTCGCCTGGCTGCGCAACCTCGCCAACGCGGTCCAGGGACGCGGTGGCGTCGGCCTTTCGCCGCAGCAGGCGCAGGCCTACGCGACTCACGCCGTTCCGAGCGACGAGCGCGGCATGAGCTACGGCAACGGGCTGATGCACGTCGGTTCGGGCCGTCGCGCCTACCTCCACCATACCGGCGGAATGGTCAGCTTCTCCTCGTCCTTCCATCTCGACGTCGCGAGCGGCGTCGGGGCCTTCGCCAGCTCGACGATCAGCGCCTTCGCCGAATACCGCCCGCGGCTGCTCACCCAGTTCGCGGTCGATGCGCTGACCAACGCCGCTGCCGGGCACCCGCTTCCCTCGCTGCCGCCGCTCGAAACGCCGTTCCCCAACGCGGCCGCTTACGTCGGCACCTACACCGGCCCGAACGGGACGTTCGAAGTACGCGCCGGCGCTCCGCTGACCATCGTCGCCGACGGCCAGTCGGCGGCGCTCCAGCCGTGGGGCGGCGAGATCTTTCGCACCACGCACCCGTCCTTCCGCGCTTTCAGCCTGATGTTCGAGCGGAGGGGCAGCGCCGTGAGCGCCGCCTTCTGGGGTCCGAGGACCTATTTGCGCCGCGGAAGCACCGCGCAGCTTCCCGCCTCCGACCCGCAGCTGGCGAAGCTCGCCGGCCGCTACGTCAACGACAGCCCGTGGCTCGGAATGGCCGAAATCGTCGAGCGCGGCGGGCGGCTGTGGCTAGGCACCGAAGTCCCCATGGAGCAGATCGGCCAGAACCTGTGGCGGGTGGGCGACGAAAGCTGGTCGCCCGAGCGCGGCTCGTTCGCCAACTATATCGACGGGCGGCCGCAGGTGTTCATTTTCTCCGCCGAAAAGTTCCTGAGACACGACATCTGAGCGCTCCTCCCTATCGCGAAGCGATGGGGAGGGGGACCGCTGCCGAAGGCAGTGGTGGAGGGGTTCTGCGGCCTCCGAAAAACCCCTCCACCATTGAATCTTCGTTCAATGGTTCCCCTCCCCATCCTCGCTATGCGAGGAAAGGGAGGAGCTTCGTTCCAGCCTAGCCCCCACCCTGCTCCCCCGCTAATGACCCGCGCATGGACGTACTCGACGCCCCCCGCATCACCCCCGAAATGGTCGCCGAGCACGGCCTCAGCGACGAGGAATATGGCCGCATCCTGAAGGCGCTCGGTCGCGAGCCCAACCTCGTCGAGCTCGGCATCTTCTCGGTCATGTGGTCCGAGCATTGCAGCTACAAGAGCTCGCGCGTCCACTTGAAGAAGCTTCCGACGCAAGCGCCATGGGTCATCTGCGGGCCGGGCGAGAATGCCGGCGTGATCGACATTGGCGACGGCGACGCGGCGATCTTCAAGATGGAGAGCCACAACCACCCCTCCTACATCGAGCCCTACCAAGGGGCGGCGACGGGCGTCGGGGGAATCCTGCGCGACGTCTTCACCATGGGCGCGCGGCCGATCGCCAACCTGAACGCGCTGCGCTTCGGCCGGCCCGATCATCCGAAGACCCGCCACCTGGTCGCGGGCGTGGTCGCGGGGATCGGCGGATACGGCAATTGCGTCGGCGTCCCCACCGTCGGCGGCGAGGTCAATTTCGATGCGGCGTACGACGGCAATATCCTCGTCAACGCGATGACCGTCGGCGTCGCGAAGACCGACAAGATCTTCTACTCGGCCGCTTCTGGCGTCGGAAACCCGATCGTCTATGTCGGCTCGAAGACCGGCCGCGACGGAATCCACGGCGCGACCATGGCCAGCGCCGACTTCGCCGAGGACAGCGAGGAAAAGCGCCCGACCGTACAGGTCGGCGACCCCTTTACCGAAAAGCTCCTGATCGAAGCCTGCCTCGAGCTCATGGCGACCGATGCGATCGTCGCGATCCAGGACATGGGCGCGGCGGGCCTCACCAGCTCGTCGGTCGAGATGGCGTCGAAGGGCGGCGCGGGAATCCGCCTCGACATGAACAAGGTGCCGCAGCGCGAAGAGGGCATGACGCCCTACGAGATGATGCTCTCCGAGAGCCAGGAGCGCATGCTGATGGTTCTGAAGCCCGGCTGCGAGGCCGAGGCCGAGGCGATCTTCCGCAAATGGGAGCTGGATTTCGCCGTCATCGGCGAAGTCACCGACACGGGGCGGATGGAGCTGGTGTGGAACGGCGAGACCGTCGCTGACATCCCGCTCGGCCCGCTCGCCGACGAAGCGCCCTGCTACGAGCGGCCCTACGCCATCCCCAAGCCGCCAGAGCCGCTGACCGACATCCCCGAAAGCACCGACATCGCCGCGGACCTCTTGAAGCTGATGGCCTCGCCCGATCTCGCGAGCCGCCGTTGGGTCTGGCAACAATATGACCAGCAGGTCGGCGGCGATACCGTGCAGCGCCCCGGCGGCGACGCCGCAGTGGTGCGCGTCCACGGCTCGAAGAAGGCGCTGGCGATCACCACCGACTGCACGCCGCGCTATTGCTACGCCGACCCGGTCGAAGGCGGGAAGCAGGCCGTCGCCGAGGCCTACCGCAACCTCTGCGCGGTCGGCGCCAGGCCGCTCGCGATCACCAACTGCCTCAACTTCGGCAACCCCCAGCGGCCCGAGGTGATGGGCCAGTTCGTCGGCTGCGTCGAAGGCATCGCCGAAGCGGCCAAAGCCCTCGACTTCCCCGTCGTGAGCGGCAACGTCAGCCTCTACAATGAGACCAAGAACGACGACGGCACCAGCACCGCCATCCTGCCGACGCCCGCGATCGGCGGTGTGGGCCTGCTCGACGATTGGCAAAAGAGTGCGACGATTGGGTTCAAGACTGAGGGTCAGGAAATCTGCCTCATTTACGGCAAGAGTTTCGGAAGGAACGGGCGGGATTTGGGTCAGTCGCTTTGGCTTCGCGAGATCAGAGGTCGCCAAGAGGGTTCAACGCCTTTCGTCGATTTGGAAATTGAACGTCGAAACGGTGAGTTCGTCCGCACGCTCATCAAAGAGGGCATTGCAACTGCGGTGCACGACCTCTCGGATGGCGGCCTGGCAGTGGCGCTCGCGGAAATGGCACTCGCCAGTGGCGTTGGTGCGAAGGTGCAGGTCTACGGACCCGCAACGCGTGACTACTTTTGCGAGGATCAAGGACGGTACTTGGTCGCGGTTCATTCCGAAGAGGCCGCGAAGGCATTGCTGGCGCTGGCCAGTAATGCTGATGTCAAAGTCGATTGGATCGGCAACACTGTCAGCGATCGGTTGATTTTACTGGGCGAGCAGGAACAGATCGAAGCGGACGTTCCCATCGCCGACCTCCGCGCCGCGCACGAGGGACTCTTCCCCAAGCTGATGGGCAGCGAACTGACTCCGGAGTTCTAACCCCTCCACCACTCGCTTCGCGAGCGGTCCCCCTCCCCATCCTCGCTGTCGCGAGGACAAGGAGGAGCTTGACGACGCGCTTTCGCTCCTCCCTATCAGCGCAGCTGATGGGGAGGGGGACCGCAACGAAGATTGCGGTGGAGGGGTTCACCGGTGGTCGCGAGCGACAAGGCTTACAAGAATGCGCGGCGCTTCAGGCGCGAGCTGTCGCTGCCGGAAAAGCTTCTTTGGGTTAGAATCCGACGAGGCGAACTGCACTTCCGCCGCCAGCATGCCATCGGAGACTATGTGCTCGATTTCTACTGCCCGGCCGCAAAACTGGCGATCGAGGTTGACGGAGCGGCCCACGACCTCGGCAACCGTCCGCAGCGGGACGACAGGCGTACATCATGGCTGAAGAGCGAAGGCATCGACGTGCTTCGGGTTCCAGCGAAGGATGTCTTGCGCGATCCGGACGAAATTGCCGATGCGGTGATCAGGCTTTGCGCTGACGCAGCGAAACCCCTCCACCACTCGCCCTCGGCGAGCGGTCCCCCTCCCCATCCCCGCTTTCGCGCGGACAGGGAGGAGCGAAAGTGACCGCCGGCTACTCAGGAACGCCGCTGGCGAAAAAGCTCTCGCTGAAGGACGGCATGCGCGTCTCATGGGACGGAATGCCCGCAAGTGTTCGGGACGAGATTGGGGCCGGGCGCGCCAAGCTGGACCTGCTTGAAACGCCCGAGCCACCGATCGACGCCGCGCATATCTTTGTCACCGAACGCGTCGATCTCGAAGCCAAGCTCGAGCAGCTGCTTCCGCTGCTGAGCCCCAGCGGCTTCATCTGGGTGAGCTGGCCCAAGAAGGCCTCCAAGGTCCCGACCGACATCACCGAGGACACGATCCGCAGCGCCTGCCTGCCGATGGGCCTAGTCGACGTGAAGGTGTGCGCGGTGGACGAGACCTGGTCGGGGCTAAAGCTGATGATCAGGAAGGAGAAACGCTGAGCGCCGAATCGAGGTCGCGCAGATAGGCCTTGATCGTTCGGTCGTAGCCGAAGATCAGCGCGGCGAAGAATCGGAAGAAGATGTTGCTGACGAAGCCGCGCTCTTCGATCCGGACGAGGCTGCCGCCGCGTTCGGGCGCGATGACGATCGTCCATTCTCCACCGAACGGAAGTGTCAGATCGGCGATCCTGCTTCGAAACAGGTGGCCGGGCTCCTCCGTGAAGTCGTAGGTGATTGCGCCGTCACTCGATCTCTCGATGTAGCGTAGTCCGTTCGGCCGCCGCTCCAGCACGTCGATCGAATGGACGCCTTTACGCCACCCTGGTTGCGAGGGGACATCACGGATCAGATGGACAACCTTGTCCGGCGAGGCTGCAACGAACAGCTCGCCCGACGCGACATGGTCTCGTGGCAGAAGCGCGCCTGCGACTGCGATGACGGCGACGGCGGCAATCGGAAGGGCCGCGACCCAGATGAGCCATTTCCACGTCAAACGGTTGGGTACCTCGACGCGCGGGCTGCCGCCGCAAGAAGCTTGAGACCCTCTATCGCTTGCCGCCGCTCGGCCGGATCCATCGAGTGAAGAAGCTTGGCGACGCGTCCGGCATCCAGCACCGAATTGCGAACAAGAGCCTCTTGTCCGCCCTTCGTCAGCAAAATGCGGCGCTTACGAGCATCGTCCGCGACGGGGTCCAGCCGGACGAGTCCGCGCCGCTCGAGTCGCGCGAGCGCCGCCGAAAGCGTCGATGGCGAGACTCCGATATGCCGTGCAAGCGCCGCCGGGCTGCTCCCGCCGTCAGCCCCGATGTGCGCGAGCAGGCTGCCGTCGCGCTCGGTCAATCCAGTCGGCGATTTGGCTCGCGTGCGATGCTCGATGTGACAGGCGTGATAGATTTGCGGATAGGCGCGCAGCACGTCGAGGACATCGCAGTCTTCCATGCCCGCGAGTCTGGGGGCGAAACGATCGTTCGTCAAAACGAACGAACGGGCACGCTCAGATCCGCCCGAACCCCTGATTGCCGACGGTCTTCCGGCCGAAGCCGCCGGGCGCCGCCCCTGCGCGGGTCATCAGCGGGTTGGTGGCTTTCTCGAACAGCTCGATCGTCTGGCTGAACAGCTTGCGCAGCTCGACCACCTCGGGAACGAGCTCGTCGGGGAAGCGGTGGGTTTCGATGCACAGCCGCGCGGTCTGCTCGATCAGCTCGGCGATCTTGGCGAGCGGTTCGGCGCCGAGCTGGCGCGATTCGCCTTTCAGCGTGTGTGCGGGGATCACCAGCGCGGTCGTGTTCTGCTCGCGCATCGCGTCCTCGATCTGCGCGATCGACTTGACGCCGTCTTCCTTGAAGTAGCTGAGGATGCGGATAAACCCAGGGCCGAGCTCCGCACGGCTCTTCTCGAAATATCCCCAGTCCACGATGTCCCGAGCCTCGTCGGCCACACCAAGCTCCTCAAGGGCCGGTTGCCTCCGGCCGTGGTCCCACCGCTCGGGTCTAGCGCTCGAAGGGTAAATTTCTCCTTAGCGGCGACTTTTGTCGAACGGATTCGATCGGCCGCGGAAGTCGAGGCGGAGCGGCACCGGGTCGAGGTCGAGGTCGCGCCGCATCGCGTTCAGCAGGTAGCGCCGATAGCTTTCGGGAAGCTCTTCCAGGCGGTTGCCGAACACCACGAAGCTCGGCGGACGGGTTTTCACCTGGGTGATGTAGCGCAGCTTGATCCGCTGGCCCTTGGGCGCGGGCGGCGGATTGGCTTCGATCGCGCTTTCGAACCAGCGATTGAGCTCGCCCGTCGGGATGCGGCGGCTCCACGCTTCGCGAAGGTCGAATGCGACCTTGAGGATGGTGTCGATCCCCTTTCCGGTCTTCCCGGAGACGGTGAGCAGCGGCACGTCGCGAAGCTGCGCCAGCCCCTCGCCGAGTGCCGCCTTGATCCCGTTGAACAGCGAGGAGGCATTTTCGGCGACGTCCCACTTGCTGACCGCGATGATCAGCGCGCGGCCCTCCTCGATCACCTGGTCGGCGATCCGAAGGTCCTGCGATTCGAGGCCGCGGGTCGCGTCGAGCAGCAGGACAACGACTTCCGCGAAATCGATCGCGCGCTTCGTGTCGGCGGCGGACAGGCGCTCGAGCTTGTCGTCGACCTTCGCCCGCTTCCGCAGCCCTGCGGTGTCGATGAGCCGGACCGCGCGCCCGTCCCACTCCCACTCGACGCTAATCGAATCGCGCGTGATCCCCGCTTCCGGACCGGTGATCATCCGCTCCTCGCCGATCATCCGGTTGACGAGCGTTGACTTGCCCGCGTTCGGCCGCCCCACGATCGCCAGCTTGAGCGGCGCGCCTTCGCCGCCCGTTTCCTCTTCCTCGGATATCTTCCCCTCGATCAGCGGCTGAAGCGCTTCGAACAGGTCGGCGACTCCCTCGCCATGCTCGGCGCTGAGCGCGATCGGGTCTCCAAGGCCAAGCCGAAACGCTTCGAAGATGCCGCTCTCCGCGGCTCGCCCCTCGGCCTTGTTCGCAACCAGGATGACCGGTGTGCTCGCGGCGCGAAGCCAGCGGCCGATTTCCTCGTCGAGCGGAGTCAGGCCCTCGCGCGCGTCGACCATGAACAGTGCGGCATCGGCGTCGCGGACAGCCGCTTCCGTCTGCTGCCTCATGCGCCCTGGAAGCGTCTCCGGGTCCTCGTCCTCGAACCCGGCGGTGTCGATCACCCGGAAATCGAGCCCGAGCAGCTTCGCCTCCCCCTCGCGCCGGTCGCGGGTCACTCCGGGCCGGTCGTCGACCAGCGCCAGCCGCTTGCCGACCAGGCGGTTGAACAGGGTCGATTTGCCGACGTTGGGCCGGCCGACGATGGCGACGGTGGGGATCGGCATGACGCCCTGTACCCCGGCGAAGGCCGGGGTCCAGCCCTAAAGAAAAGAGATTCCCGAATCCCGCCGGTCGGGGGAAGAATGCAGGGTCGTTTACCGGTACGCGTGCAGTCGTCCCTGGTCGTCGTAGACGAACAACGTCGAATCGGCGACCACCGGCGACAGGCTCACCGGCGCCCCGACGCTGAATTGCGTCTGGAAATTGCCGGTCGCGGGGTCGAACTCGATCACCCGCCCGTCGGAGGAGGTGAGGATCAGCCGATCGCCCGCGAGAATGGGCCCCGAATAGCTAAGGTCGCCCTTCTGCGCCTTGGGCTTCTGAAAGCTCGGCAGCTGGTTGATCCAGCGGATGTGCCCGTTCTGGCGATAGATGCACATCAATTTGTCTTCACTGGTGACCACGAACACCCAGTCGCCCGCGACCCACGGGGTCGAGATGCCCGAGATGCTGAGCTCCCAGATGCGCTGGCCGGAAACGATGTCGAGGGCGACCATTCGGCCGCCGGCGCCGATCGCGAATACCTGGCCGCTGTCGATCACCGGGTCGGCGTCGACATCGGACAGCGACGACACGCTCGTGCTGATGCTGGTGCGCTGCAACTCGTCCTGCCACACCTGCCGGCCGTTTTCGTAGCGATAGCCGTTCAGTTCGCCCGACGAGAATCCGGCGACGACGGTGCCTTGGCCCACCGCCGGCGACGCCGCTCCGAACAGGCCGGCAATCTCGACCGAGGCCGCTTCCGACCAGTTGGTCGATCCGTCGGATTCCTTGAGCGAGTAGATCTGGTTGTCCTGGCTGATCACATAGACCGCGCCGTTGGCGACGGTCGGCGCGCCCCGGAGGGGACCGCCCGGCTGCGCCCTCCAGATGATCCCGCCATTCTGCTCGCTCAGCGCGGCGACGAAGCCGAGGCCGTTGGTCGCGAAGATCCGGCCATTGTCATAGGCGATGCCGCCGCCGTAGAGCGCCGCCTCATTGCCGCGCACGTCCGGAGTCTGGCTCGCCCAGTACATCTGCCCGGTGCGCGCATCGAACGCGCGCACCGCCCCCAGGGTGTCCATCGTATAGACCCGGCCGTTGGCGACGATCGGCGGAGCGGCAAGCCGCGCGGTGAGGCTGCTTCCACGGCCGGCCTGGACCGAAAATGCCGGCCGCAAGGCGTTGCCGAGCGCGAGGTGGCCCATGGAGTTGGTGGCGTTGCCGCCCGATTCCGTCCAGCTGCTGTTCTCGGTCGCCGCCGGCAGGCTGAACGGAAGCGCCTTGGTCGCGGGGTCGACTTCGACATTGCCTTCGCTCGTCAGCACCGGGATGCGCTGGCCGAGCACCGGCGTCTTGGGTCTCGCGCCCTTCTTGAAAACGCTGCAGCCGCTCGATGCCAGCGCCGCTGCAATCAGCACCGCAACGGTGAATTTGGTCGATTTGCTCATTCTTGTCCTATTGCGCGTTGGGTCCGAGCGCCGCGCTCGCGTCCGCGCCGAGGCTTCCCGAAATCTGGATCGAACGGTTACGGATTCCCTCGGGGACATCCTTGTCCTTGGCAAGGGTCGCGAACAGCTGGCCCGCTTGCTTGGTCTTGCCCTGCTTGATCAGCGCCAGCGCGGTCATCTCGCCGGCCGAGCCGAACCATGGGTTGCCCGGTTTCGCCAGCGGCTCGAGCTGGGCGATCACCTGGTCGGGCTTCAGCGTGTCGAACTCGAGCGAGGTTTCGCGGATGAGGGCCGCGTTGCGGTAGGGATCGGGCAGCGAGCTGTCATCGCGGATCGTCTTGTAGGTCGCGATGGCGAGTTTCTGGTCGTTCTGCTGCAGCGCGAACGCCGCCCGGGTGAAGAGCGCGGACGCCCGGACTCCCTTGCTTCCGCTCTGCGACAGGTCGTCGAGCTGCTGCGGGACCTTGGCCGTGTTGCCGTCGCCGATGTCCTTGTAGATTTGCGCCAGCTGCTCGACCTCGCCTTCGGCGCGCTGCTCACGGTGCTGCTGATACCAGATCATCGCGCCGGCGACGGCGAGGAACAGGATCACGCCGGCGACGATCCAGCCGCCATTGTCCTTGAAGAAGTCCCGCATCCGGTCGCGGCGAAGATTCTCGTCGACCTCTTTGACGAAGGTATCGCTAATGTCCGGGGGCTGCGCCAAAGACGTTCCTCAGTCCGTTCGCTCGGGAATCCTTTTGCCGACGGCTCCCCTTCCCCACCCGAGATGAACGGAAGCTGGCGGCGGCTCGTCTAGCGGCTGCGGCGCGAAACGCAAAGCCCTTCGCCCGCCCGGCCCGTCACTTCGGCCGGTACGTCTGGTCCGGGGTCGGGAAGCTTCGGGAGCGGACCTCGTCCGCGTAAGTCCGCGCCGCCTCGCCGATGCGGCCGGCGAGATCGTCGTAGCGTTTCACGAAACGCGGCGTGCGCTCGAACATGCCGAGCATGTCGTCGATGACGAGCACTTGGCCGTCGCAGTCGGCCGAGGCACCGATGCCAATCACCGGCGGAGCGACGCTTCGCGCAAGCTCGGTCGCGATCGGCTCCATCACGCCCTCGACGACGATGCAGAAGGCGCCCGCGTCGGCAACCGCTTTCGCATCGGCGATGATCTTGTCCGCCTCGCGCTCCTCGCGCCCGCGCGCTCCGTAACCGCCGAGCACGTTGACCGCCTGCGGGGTCAGGCCGACGTGGCCGATCACCGGCACGCCGCGGTGGGTGAGCAGGTCGATCGTCGGCGCCATCGCCTCGCCGCCCTCGAGCTTCACTGCCGCGCAGCCGGTTTCCTTCATGATCCGGGCGGCGGATTCGAACGCCTGCGCCGGCGAAGCCTCATAGCTTCCGAAGGGCATGTCGACCCCGACCAGCGCATGCCAGCTTCCGCGGACGACGGCGGCGCCGTGGGCGCACATCATCTCCATCGTCACCGGGATGGTCGAGGGCAGGCCGTAGATCACCTGACCGAGGCTGTCGCCGGCGAGCAGCATGTCGCAGTGGGGGTCGAGTAGCTGCGCCATGCGCATCGTATAGGCGGTGAGCATCACGATGGGCTGCTCGGTCCGGTAGACATTGCCGTCCGGCAGCTTGCGGGCGCGGATCGAGGGCGCGGTCGTGCGCTTCCCCGGCACCGGGGACGGAGTCGCTCGGCTGGTCGAAGTGTCGATGGTGAAGGTCGACATGCGCGCGGCTTCTAGCCGCCGTCAGTCCGCGCCGCCAGTGCACCTTGGTTACGGCTCTGCAACGACGGGAACTTTGCGCCGCGCCGGGGCGTCCAGCCGTCAAGTGCGCGGGCGAACCCCGCGTGATTGAGGAACAGGAGTTCGTGATGATCGATCGCCAGCTGATTGGCGACGTCGTGCTTGCAGCGCTGGTCGCGATACCCGCCGCAGCCCTCGCCCGCCCCGACCTCCCGCAGATCCGAACCGCCGCAAGCTCGATTCCGGTCGAAAAATCCGCCGTCGCCCTCGCCCCGGCCGAAGAACGGCAGGTCGGGATTTTCCGCTAGGCGCTATTTTTCAATTCCGAAGCGCTCTTCCCATTGCGCGCCTTGCGCCAGCGAGATGGAATCGAGCACCGCCGTGCTTTGGTCGCGAAGGATCGTGAACGCGCGTCGGATCGCGCAGGTCGCTTCATCGTGGCAGTCGCCGCACGGCGCGTAGAAATTGACGCTCGCGCAGGAGACGAGCGCGATCGGCCCTTCCATCGACCGAACCACCTCGCCGAAGGAAATCTGTTCGGCAGTTCGGGCGAGCCTGTAGCCTCCCTTCGGCCCGCGCGCGCTCTTGACCAGGCCCGCTTTCTTGAGGTCGAGCATGATGAGCTCGAGATATTTCGGCGGGACTCGCTGAGTCTCCGCGATGCGCGCCAGCTGCACCGGCGCACCGCCCTGCTCCTCGGCGAGGAACAGGAGCGAACGGAGCGCATATCGGGTCTTCTGAGCGATCATGAGGCGGCCGTAGGTAGCGCTGAGCGCCGGTCGACGCAAAGCCGGCGATTGGCCCGATGAACAAGCTTTAATAAGCGTGAAACACCATTGAGACTTGCCGGGAAATATCAGCCGGCTCGCCGGCGAATCCTGCCGGGACGAGGAGGTACCAGATGAAGAAACTGATCAGCTCGGTCGCGGCGCTGGCGATTATCGCTACGCCGGCCATCGCGGCGACCAAAGCGGCGCCGAAAACGACCGCGTCGACCAAGACGGTGACGACGAAGTCGGGCAACACCAAGGCGACCACGACCGTGTCGACCAAGGGCAGCACGACGACCGCCAAGACGACGATGACGAAGTCGAAGCATAAGGCGAAGCATCACGCCAAGAAGCACGCCAAGAAGCATTCGATGAAGAAGCACGCGTCGAAGGGCAAGAAGATGTCCTCGAAGAAGGCTTCGATGAAGAAGGCGTCCGACGCGACGACCAACTCGAGCCAGCAGTAACTCAGAGGATTTCCGCACGGCGCCGCGGGAAGACTCCCTCCCGCCGCCGTGCGGAACCATATAGAGTGCGCACGGCAGGGACAGGGAGCTAAAGCCGAAATGGGCCGCAAGATCCTTCTGGTCGAGGACGATCGGGAAACCGCATCCTATCTCGCCAAGGGGCTGACCCAGGAAGGCCACAGCGTCGAGCAGGCGACGAACGGCCAGGACGGCCTGTTCCGGGCGACCGACGGCAGCTTCGACCTCATCATTCTCGACCGGATGCTCCCCGTTCTCGACGGGATTTCCGTGCTTCGCGCGCTTCGCGCGGCCCACATCGAAACGCCGGTGCTGATCCTATCCGCCCTCGCATCGGTCGGAGACCGCATCGAGGGCCTCGAATGCGGCTCCGACGATTATCTCGTGAAGCCTTTCTCCTTCGCCGAGCTGCTCGCCCGGGTGAATGCCTTGCTCCGACGGCGGGAGTCGCGGGTAGGGCCCGCCGACCACAGGCTGACGGTCGGCGACCTCGAGATCGATCCCTTGTCGCGCAGCGTGAAACGCGCGGGCAAGAAGCTCGACCTGAAACCGCGCGAATATCTCCTGCTCGAATATTTCGCCCGCAACGAAGGGCGCGTCGTCACCCGGACGATGTTGCTGGAGCAGGTCTGGGACTATCATTTCGATCCCGGCACGAACGTCATCGACGTCCACGTCAGCCGGCTTCGACGAAAGCTTGACGAGGGCTTCGAAAAGCCATTGCTGCACACGGTGAGGGGCGCGGGCTACATGCTCGCCGCCTGACGCCCTACAAGCCGCTCCGTGCCGACGACCTTAAGGATTGCGCTTCTCGCGGGGCTGCTTGCTTTGCTCTCCAACCTCGCGGTGATCAGCTTCATCTACGGCCGCACCCACGACGAGGCGGTGGCCAGCCTCCACCGCCAGGTGGTCGAGCAGTCGAAGGTCCTCACCGACGTCTATCGCACCGGCGGCAAGGAGGCGCTCGACGAGGCGATCGGCGATACCCTCGCGTACGCCGATCCGCAGACCGCGGTCGGGCTCGTCGACGCAAGCGGGCGCGAAGTCGAAGGCAATCTCGCGGAAGCGCCATCGGTCCAGTCGATGCAGGAAGGTTACCACAGCGCGGTGATCCGCCTGAGGGGCCAGCCTAGCCCGCACCAGGCCGAAATCGTACTCAGCCGCTTGCCCAGCGGACACTGGTTGATCAGCGGCCGCCTGGTCGGCGAAGACATCGCCTTCCGGGCAACGCTCGAGCGGTCGTTGTTGCTCGCATTGGCGGTCGCGGGGCTTCTCGGGCTGCTGTGCGGCGTGATCCTCGCCCATTATGTCGCCCGGCGCATCGGCAATATCGCGGCCGTCGCCAACCGCATCACCGCGCGCGACCTCAGCCGCCGGGTGCCGCTGTCGGGCACCGGCGATTCGTTCGATCGGCTGGGCATGCAGATCAACGCCATGCTCGACCGGATCAGTACGCTGATGGAAGAGCTTCGCCTGCTCACCGATTCGCTCGCGCACGACCTTCGCTCGCCCGCAAGCCGGCTGCGCGCCGCGGCGCATGCAGCCGCCGAGGCGACCGACCCGTCCGAGCAGGAAGAGCTTCTCGGCAGCGTCGTGCGCAACGCCGACGCGCTTATCCGGATTCTCTCCACCATCCTCGAGATCAGTCGTTCGGAAGCGCTCACCGGGCGCAAGCAATTCGCCTGGTTCGACGTCAGCGAGCTCGCCGCCGAACTTGCCGAAATGTACGATCCGGTCGCGGACGAGCGCGGCGCTTCGCTTCGCTTCGATCGGCCAAGCCGGCCGGTGCCCCTTTTCGGTCATCGCCAGCTGCTTGCCCAGGCGCTCAGCAACCTCATCGAAAACGCGATCCGCTACGGCTCGGCGGAGGGCGGCGAGATCGACGTTCGAGTGCGCGCCGGCGACAAACAGATCAGCCTTGAGGTCGCGGATCGCGGACCAGGCATCCCGCTCGACCGGCGCGAAGAGGCGCTTCGCCGATTCGGGCGGCTGGATTCGAGCCGCTCCGACGAAGGGGCCGGCCTCGGCCTCGCCCTTGCCCAGTCGATCGCCCACCTCCACGAGGGCAAGCTGTTGCTCGACGACAATCAGCCGGGGCTGGTGACCACGCTCGAACTGCCCGTCCACCCGCCCCAGCCGGCGCGCTGAGCGCACTTCCCCCCGCGCCGAGCGCATCCGAACCGTGCCGCCGGACGTTTAACCGGCAAGGCGGGAACGCCTCTTGGAATTCGCGAGCAAAGGAGGATTTGAGCATGGCGCACGGCTATATCGAAGACGGCTATGGTATCGACGGCGGAATCGATCGCGAGCGCGGCGACGACCGCGACCGCCGGTGGCGCAACCGCGACCGTGGAACGATGTTCTCCGACCGCGACCGCGAGGACCGCGCGTTCCGCGAACATTCCGCGCGGCGCGGCTACAGCGCCAATCCCGACGACCATTATCTGCGCTGGCGCGACCGTCATATGAGCGAGCTCGACCGCGATTATGCGGATTATTGCCGCGAGCGCGAGCAGCAGTTCCACAGCGACTTCGACGCGTGGCGGAGCCAGCGGCACGCCAACTATCAGCCGCTGCGCACCGGAATGACCAACAGCGGCCTGTCCCACGATCCGTCGGGCCAGGTCCAGGTCGAGACCGAGGGCGAGCCCGCCGAGTTCAGCGCCACCGGCGCCGCGACGCTCGGCACCAACGACCCTCCCGAACCGGCGACCGGTCGCGGCCGCCGCTGAGCCCTCGATGACAGGAGCGCGGCCGGGCAGCTGATCCGGCCGCGCCCTCTCAGCCTTCGATGACCACCTTCGTGCCGATCTTCGTCAGGCCGTAGAGCTTCTCGGCGAACTTCATCGGGAGGTGGATGCAGCCGTGACTCTCGGGATAGCCCGGCGTGCCGCCGCCGTGGAGCGCGATTCCGTATTCGTCGATCCGTTCCATCCACGGCATTGGCGCGTTGTCGTACTTCTTCGAGCGGTAGAAGGGCCGCTTCTCGAGGACCGACCATTGACCGAGCGGCGTGATGTGCCCTTGCTTGGCGGTGGAGACGGTCGTCGCCCCGATCAGTTCGTCGCCTTTATAGACGTAAGCCATCTGGGTCAGCCGATCGATCACCACCCGGACTTCGCCTTCGGCGGGAATGGATGCGGCCCACAGATACTGGCCCGGCTTCAACCCGGCTTTGCCGAACTCCGCGACCATGTCGCGGTGAGCCTGCGGCGCCTCGCCGAGCGACCAGGTGTAAGGCGCGATGCTCGCGACGCGCGGCGGCGGCGGCGCTTCCGCGAGCTTCGGCTTCGGCGCGGTCGAGCAACCGGCGAGCGAGGCAAGCGCGGCGGCTGCGATCGCGGATTTGGGCAGTCTTTTCATGGGCGGTCATTGAACAGCCAACCGCCGCCCCCGAGTCAATCCAGCGGTAAACGCCAGGTTAGCGGTTAACCGGTTCAGCGGGGCCTCAGCCTGCTCCCCGGCAGCCACGCCGGCGGCTGCGGCTGGTCGGCCACTCGGTCGACGAGCGTGTAGAAGAAGCGGTTGAAGTCGCCCGCCGCCTTGAAGTCCATCAGCTGCTTCAGATCGTCCTGCGGCTTGTGATAGCCGGTGCGATACCATTGGCGGTAAATCTGCTCGCTGCGCGAGCCGGGACGATAGCCGAACACGAACGCAGTCGCGGGAATTCCGGCCTTGAGGAAGTTCCACTGATCGGACCGCTGGAGCAGGTTGCGTTCGGGCTCGGGGTCCTTTTGCACGTCGATCCCCAGGCTGTGCGCGACTGCGCGGGCGTCGCTCCCCAGCGTCGTGTCGTCGAGCGCGTGGACCGTCAGGAGCTTGAGCGGGAAGATCGGCCGAAGCTGGTCGAGGTTGATGTCGGCCGCGGTTCGCGCGAGCGGAATCGTCGGATGCGCGACGTACCAGCGCGAGCCGAGCAGCCCCTTCTCTTCCCCGGTCCACGCCGCGAACAGGATCGGCCGCCGGTACGGATGTCCTTCGCGGCGTTCGGCGAGGCGCATCAGGAGCGCGACATAGGCCGCGTCGTCGAGCGTCCCGTTGTAAATCCGGTCACCGTGCACCGGCTCGCCGTAGCCGTAACCGTCGAGGTGCGCGGAGAGGACGATCACCTGGTTCGCGACCTTCGGGTCGCTCCCCGGCATGTAAGCGAGGACGTTGGGCGAGCTGATGTCGCGCTGGCGAAGCGTGAACCGCGCATGGAATCGGGCGGAGACGGCGAAGCTCGGCAGCGGCTGGCCCGCGCTTCCGGCGGCGATCAGCGCCGCGGCGCTGCGTCCGCTGCCGGCGATGAGCTTGCCCAGAGAGTCGGCGTTGAGGGTCATCCTCAGGAACGCGTCCGGCTTCTCCGGATCGCTGGCGAGCGTGACAGTGCGCGCATAGGCATAGGGCCAGCGCGGCGGCTCGACCGTGAAACCCGGGTCGGCGATGGTCAGCATGCCGATCGCTCCGGCGGCGCGCGCCGCCGCCTCCCGCTCGGCGCCGGTCGGAAGCCCTGGCCGCCGCGTGCCGTGACAGATCACGATCCTGCCGCGCACGCCGCCAAGCGACCCCGCGCCGCAATATCCGCCATAGGCGAGCGGCGCGTCGACCTTTTCCGGCATCCCCGCATTGGGTGAGATCGTCAGGTCATGGAGGAAGACGAGCCGCCGGCCGCCGGCACTCAGCTGCGCGGCCGTCACCCTGATCTCGTGCATCGGCAAGTTCTGGAACCAGCTCCCGTTCTCGCCGGCCGGCCTCAGCCCCGCCGCCGCGAACTTCGCCGCCACCAGCCGCGCCGCGCGCAGATAGGCTGGCGAGCCGGTGTCGCGCCCTTCCATCGCGTCGTTCGAAAGCTGCGCGGTGGTCGCCCACCAGGCAGCGGTATCCGGATCGAGGCGTACAGCGGGCGCAGCCGCGCTAACCAGCAGAGCGGCGGCCGGGATCAGCCAAATCTTCATTGCCCCTCCATTGCGATCGGCGTCTCCTGCGCCGAGAGCGCTCGCCACGTTCCGCCACGATAGACGAACGTGTCGGTGAAGCGCACGGAGCCGATGGGTCGCCCGTTCGCCTGCTGCGTGTTGGTCCCGCGAACGATGGCGAAGCCACCCTCCTGGTCGACCGACAAGCCGCTGAGCTTGAGCGTCGCCGGCGGGTGCGACGGCAGCCGCGCGAGGACCGTCGCGCGCGGGATGACTTCGCCGCGCCAGCTGGTGTCGGCGAATTCCGGCGCGAGGATGCACGACAGCAGCTTCGTGTCGCGCGCTTCGATCGCCCGCACCCATTCCTGCTCGGTGGCGAGCACGCCCGCGGCGGTGCGGGGATGTGCGGGGCAGGCCGCCGCCGCGGCGAGCGCGGCGACCATCATCTTTTCACTCCCACTCGATCGTCCCCGGCGGCTTCGACGTATAGTCGTAGACCACGCGATTGATCCCGTTCACCTCGTTCACGATCCGCGTCGCGACGCGGCTCGAGAGTCAATCCGGGAGTAACCGCGAATTGAATCGTTAACGAAAGACAAGACGCCTAACGTCGCGTTGGGGCCGAGTCGAGCGTCTGCTCGATGCCGCGTGAAGGAAAAGGGGGCACGTAATGAAATCATTGATTGGGCTTTCGTTTGCGGCGCTGGCGCTGACCGCGGCCGCTCCGCCTGCTCACGCGCCAACGGACGAGCAGAACGACCGCTGCGCCAATGAAGACGGAAAGCTTTCGGACGCCGAGGCGGTCGCGGCGTGCACGCTGATTATCAAGCTGAAGCCCAAGGACGCCCTGACTTATGCGCTGGCGTACAGCAACCGCGCGGCCGCCGAAATGGCTCTGGGTCAGGATGCTAAGGCGAACGCCGATATCCGCGAGTCACATCGGATCGATCCAAAGGACTTCCACGCCAATCCGCCGAAGTAGGCAACGCGGAACGAGCGCACCAATCTGGAAAGTGATGGGGGCATGAAGATATGCATTGCGCTTTTGGCGGCGCTGATGGCCCTGGTTGCCACCCAGGCGCAGGCGGAGCATTTCGTCATCATCGACAGGCAAAGCAATCTTCAAGTCGAAAAGGACAGCATCCGGCGCGGGGGCGACGGGCTTGTCTACGCTACTAGCTTCAAGGATCCCGATGTCGATGCCTTGGCGGTCGATTGCCGGGCGCGCAAGCTATTCGTGTTGCGAGACCACGACACGCTGGCAGGGACTTACAGCGACGATCCGGACTGGCGCAATCATGGGACGAGCGTGAGCCCAAATACGCTTGGCGAGGTGGTGGTGAATTACGTCTGCGCGAACGTCCGATGAGCGGGGTCGCTCCACCCTTGAGGCCCTTTACCTCGTCCGACGATTCATTGGCGGGAGTGACATCATGAAGCTTTGGAGGGTTGCTATCGCACTGCCCACGGCACTGATTGCCAGCCAGGCGCTGGCCGATCACTGGGCGGACGTCGGCACCACCGGGACGAAAGCATGGAGTGTCAACCAGAACAGCATTCGGCATCGAAGTGACGGGCTCATCGCTTTCACGGCCGCGAGTATCGACAGCGCGATTGACGATGATCTCGGCGATTACTGGGAGGAAGCGGCTGATTGCCAGAAACGAGTGATTTATACTGTCGCGAGAGCTGGGGAGGATGAATACCCCGGTTGGCGCAACAATGGTGTCGTGGCCACGCCGGGATCGATCAACGAGAGCCTTCTGAACTACGTCTGCGCGAATGCTGGGTGAGGGCTCAACTCACTCCCATTCGATCGTCCCCGGCGGCTTGGACGTATAGTCGTAGACCACGCGATTGATCCCGTTCACCTCATTCACGATCCGCGTCGCGACGCGGCTCAGGAACTCGGCGTCGAACGGGTAGATGTCGGCGGTCATCCCGTCGACGCTCGTCACCGCCCGAAGCGCGCAGACGTAGTCGTAGGTTCGGTAATCGCCCATCACCCCGACCGTCCGAACCGGCAGAAGCACCGCGAACGCCTGCCAGATGGCGTCGTAGAGGCCGGCGTTGCGGATCTCCTCGAGGTAGATGGCGTCGGCCTTGCGCAATATGTCGCACTTCTCGCGCGTGACCTCGCCGGGGACGCGGATCGCGAGCCCAGGCCCCGGGAACGGATGCCGCTGCACGAACGCCTCCGGCAAGCCCAGCTCCCGCCCGAGCTCCCGCACCTCGTCCTTGAACAGCTCGCGCAAGGGCTCGACGAGTTTCATGTTCATGCGCTCCGGCAGGCCGCCGACATTATGGTGGCTCTTGATCGTCACTGACGGCCCGCCGGTGAAGCTGACGCTCTCGATCACGTCGGGGTAGAGCGTGCCCTGGGCGAGGAAATCGGCGCCGCCGATCTTCTTCGCCTCGGCCTCGAACACGTTGATGAACTCCGCGCCGATGAACTTGCGCTTCTTCTCGGGGTCGGTGACTCCCTCCAGCCCCGCCAGGAAGTCCGCGCTCGCGTCGACGTGCACCAGGGGGATGTTGTAGCTGTTCCGGAACAGGCTCACGACCTGCTCCGCCTCGCCCAGCCGCATCAGCCCGTGGTCGACGAACACGCAGGTCAGCTGGTCGCCGATCGCCTCGTGGATCAGCACCGCGGCGACGGCGCTGTCGACTCCGCCCGAAAGCCCGCAGATCACCCGCCCGCTGCCGACCTGCGCCCGGATCTCGGCGATCTTCGTTTCCTTGAAGCTCGCCATCGTCCAGTCGCCGCTGCAGCCGCACACGTGACGCACGAAATTGGCGAGCAGCTTGCCGCCGTCGGGCGTGTGCACGACCTCCGGGTGGAACATCAGGCTGTAGCGCTTCGCCTCCTCGTTGGTGGCGATGGCGAACGGCGCGCCTTCGGACCGAGCGACCACCTCGAAGCCCGGCGCCAGCGTCTCGACGCGGTCGCCGTGGCTCATCCACACCTGGTGCTTCTCGCCGACGTTCCACAGCCCGTCGAACAAGGCGCTGGGCGCGACGATGTCGATGAATGCTCGGCCGAACTCGCGCTGGTCCGAGGCGACCACCTTGCCGCCGAGCTGCTGATGGAGCGTCTGCTGGCCGTAGCAGATGGCGAGCAAAGGAACGCCGCTGTCGAACAGGACCTGCGGCGCCTTCGGGCTCTCCTCGTGCATGACCGACGCGGGCCCGCCCGAAAAGATCACGCCTTTGGGCTGAAGCCGCTCGAACGCTTCCGCGCTCGCGTTGAACGGAGCGATTTCGCAATAGACCCCCGCCTCGCGCACGCGCCGTGCGATCAGCTGCGTGACCTGGCTTCCGAAGTCGACGATGAGGATGGATTGACCGATGGGCAGTGAACTCTGGACCGTCATGGCGGGCGGATAGAGACCATCGCTGGCCTAGTAAAGGAGATGCGCCGGACCCTTTCGAGCCCGGCGCAGCCATCTTCCAGGGATCAGCGCTCAGTAGCGCGAATAGCCGTAGACCGCGTACGGGTTGTTCGGATCGCCGGTGTTCGGCCCGTAATAGCCGTTTCCGTAATAACCGTTCCCGGGGTAGCCGGGGTAGCGATTGCCGTAATAGCGGTTGTTGAACGCCACGCCTGTCACCAGCCCGCGAGGGTCGGTGCGGCAGGTGAAGCCGATCGTTCCGCCGCCATAGCTGTAGCCGCCCTGAATCGCGGTGCCGCGGACCCTGTACCCGCCGTCCTGGCGGATCTCGACGCTGTTGATCCCGACTACTCGGCCGGCGGGTACGCCATAGCCATAGCCGTAGCCGCCATAGCCGCCGAGCCGCTGCTGGACCGCGGCCGTGCATTGGCTCGCCGCGACCCGGCCGCCACCGGGCACGCCATAGCCATAGCCGCCGTAGCCCGGACCGGGCGGGACGCCGTAGCCCGGGAAACCCATGCCGGGGAAAAACTGGGCGTTTGCGGGCGCGGCGCCGGCCAGCGCGGCAATCGCGGCTCCGCCAGCCAAAAACATCGTGACAGCCTTCATGGCCTTAACTCCTCACCTGTTCCCGACTCGCCGCATGGAACGCGCGGCAGCCGATTTCGCACCGTCTCATCATGCCGCTGCACCGGCTGTGAACGGCGCTGTCGGCAGCGGTTCAGCTGTCGTCCTCCGCGATCCTGTCCCAGCGCCTCAGCCGCCGCTGACGGTTCCACAATTCCATCGAACGGCCGTCGCTCCACCCTTCGGCGACGGCAATCGCGGCATCGTCGTCCTCGGCCTCGAATTCGCGGAAATGGTCGATGTGGCCGCTGAAGCGATCGAAATAATAGAGCCGGTAGTACAGCATGCCCCGCCACGCCCCCCCTGGGGCGGCGATGCGCAGTTTACCATCGTTCCGTTACGGCGCCGAATCGGCGCTGTCCCGGCCGCCCCGGATCGGCACGGCGCATGGTGAAGAAGGCGTTTACCTTTCCGTTACGCTTCCCCGGTTAAAGCGCACAGCGGAACAGCGTGTCAGTTATCGCACAGGAACGCATATGTCGCTCGGTATGCTCGATTCATGGCTGGCTCGCCAGCCGATCTCACGCAAGCTCGATTCCCTGGCCGCGCTCACCATCGCGCTCGTCGCGCTCGTCGTGACTGTTCAGATCGTCGCCGCCTACGAGGGACTCCAGTCGTTCGAGCGCACGAGGGAGCTGCACGGCGAAGCCATCGCCAGCCTCAATCTCGAAAAGGATCTCGCCTCGCTCGAGCGCGACGTGTTCCACGCGACGGCGGACCCCAATCAGACGACGATCGCGGCTGCTGAAGGCAATATCTCCGACCTCAAGGATTCGATTACCGCGGCCGAAGCGGCGGTCCATGGAGAACATCATGTCCAGGTCCACGCCGTGCGCGACGGCGAGGTGCGGTACGAGGGGGAATTCGCCCAGCTGAAGTCCGAGCTCCTCCACGGCAACGACAAGGGCGCGCTCGCGACCATGGCCCAGCTCGCCGCTACCGGGCGCTTCATGGACAAGACCATCGAGAGCATGCGCAACGATTACAAGGCGAAGGTCGCGGCCGAGGATGCGTCCGTCGTCCGCGCCGCGATCATCGATCTGATCCTGGTCGCGATCGCCGGAATGCTGGTGATCATGGCCTCGCGCCTGCTCACCAATCGCATCGGCGGCAGCGTCTCCGAACCGCTCGCGCGCATCTCTGCGATCCTGGAACGGCTGATCGGCGAGGATTATTCGGTCGAAATCGACGGCGCCCAGCGCGACGACGAGATCGGCGCGCTTGCCCGCGCGGCGCAGGCGCTGCGCGAAACCGGTCTTGAGAAAACCAAGCTCCAGGAGAGCGAAGCCGAGCTTCGCGAGCGCGAATCGAGCTCGATGCAGCGCGCCGAATCGCAGCGCCGGGCTGCCCTGACCGCCACCGCCGACGATTTCGAGAAGACGGTGATGGAGGTGGTCAACACGGTTGCCGCGATCGCCACGCAGATCGAGTCTGGAAGCCGCGAGACCAACGCCGCTGCAGCGCGCAGCCGCAACGTCTCTTCCTCCGTCGCGTCCGCGGCGGGCCAGGCGAGCAACAACGTCCAGGCGATGGCGATCGCCACGCGCCAGATGTCGAAGTCGATCGCCGAGGTGGCGCAGCAGGTTTCCGAATCCAGCGCCATCGCCCAGCGCGCGCTCGACAAGGCCCGCGACACCGACGCGATCGTCACCGGCCTCGCCGAATCCGCGCAGAAGATCGGCGAAGTCATCAGCCTCATTCAGTCGGTCGCGGGGAAAACCAACCTGCTTGCGCTCAACGCAACCATCGAGGCCGCCCGCGCCGGCGAGGCGGGCCGCGGATTCGCGGTGGTCGCGGGCGAAATCAAGAATCTCGCCGGCCAGACCGCCAGCGCGACGGCGGCGATCACCGACCAGATCATTTCGATGCAGCAGGTCTCGTCGGAGGCGGCCGAAGCGATCGGCCACATCCGCGGCACCAACGTCGAGCTCAGCCAGATCCTCGGCTCGGTCGCCGCCGCGGTCGAAGAGCAGGCGATGGCGACCCAGCAGATCTCCGACAATACCGGGGAAGTCGCCGCGGGCACCGACAATGTCGCGCAAAGCATCGCCTCGGTGCGCGAGGGCGCGGAAGCCACCGAAGCCGCCGCCCGCGACGGCCTCGAAGCCGCTAGCGAGCTCGCCCGGCAGGCAAACGGCCTCAAGGCCGAAGTCGACCGCTTCCTGACGAACGTCCGCGCCGCCTGAGCGGCGGCGTCGAGTTACGCGGCCTCGAACTCTTCCTCGGTCATCACCGGACCCGAATCCTGGCCCTTGGCCGAGACGTCGCGGTCGACCAGCTCGATGACCGCGATGGGCGCAGCGTCCGAAGCGCGGATGCCCGCCTTGATCACCCGCGTGTAGCCGCCGTCGCGCTTCGCGTA
>DATNFJ010000070.1:0-21297 GCA_035606455.1 Sphingomicrobium sp. | reverse complement strand
GAGCTTTCGCGCCTCGGCGGAGACGAGGAAGGTCGGCTCGATGACGTAGGCGTCGGTCACTCCGCGCCACAAGCGCTTCAGGAGGTAACCGCCCTCCGCGGCGGCTTCACCCGACCAGTTCGCCTCGGGATCGCCGGCGTTCAGCCAGTCCGCGACCTTGGCGATCGCCTTCGTCTTTCCGTCGCGGTCGAGGCCGGGCTTGAGCGCGCCGTTGATCGCCAGCGCCTCAATCAGCGCGGGATCGTACTTGCGCGGCGCGTAGCGCAGCAACGTGCGCATCCGGCGGGCATGGTCGACCAGCGACTTCAAATCGTTGCCCGACCGCTCGCCGTCCGGAGCATCGAGCACCAGGCCGTCGAGCCCCGCCTGCTCGAGATAATCGTCGAGCGCGGCATCGTCCTTCAGATAGACTTCCGAGCGACCGCGGCTCACCTTGTACAGCGGCGGCTGCGCGATGAAGAGGTGACCGTTCTCGATCAGGTCCGGCATCTGCCGGTAGAAGAAGGTCAGGAGCAACGTCCGGATATGGGCGCCGTCGACGTCGGCGTCGGTCATCAGGATGATCTTGTGGTAGCGCAGCTTCTCGAGGCTGAACTCCTCCTGGCCGATGCCGGTGCCGAGCGCCTGGATCATCGTCCCGATTTCCTTGGACGAGAGCATGCGGTCGAACCGCGCGCGTTCGACGTTGAGGATCTTGCCCTTCAAGGGCAGGATCGCCTGATATTTGCTGTCGCGGCCCTGCTTGGCCGAGCCGCCGGCGCTGTCGCCCTCGACCAGGAAGAGCTCCGACTTGGCCGGGTCGCGCTCCTGGCAATCGTGGAGCTTGCCGGGCAGCGAGGCGACTCCCATCGCCGACTTGCGGCTCGCTTCACGCGCCTTGCGTGCGGCCTCGCGCGCCGCGGCTGCGTCGATGATCTTCTGGACGATGGTCCGGGCGTGGGCCGGATTTTCCTCGAGCCACTCGCTCAATTTATCGGCGATGAGGCTTTCGAGCGGCTGGCGGACCTCGGAGCTGACCAATTTGTCCTTGGTCTGCGAGCTGAACTTGGGGTCGGGCAGCTTGACCGAGACGATCGCGGTCAGCCCCTCGCGCATGTCCTCGCCGGTGAGCGCGACCTTTTCCTTTTTGAGGGTGCCGGACCGCTCGGCATAATTGTTGAGCGTCCGGGTCAGCGCACCGCGAAAGGCGGCAAGGTGCGTGCCCCCGTCGCGCTGCGGGATGTTGTTGGTGAAGCAGAGGACGTTTTCGTAATAGGAATCATTCCACTCGAGCGCGACTTCGATGCCGATATCGTCGCGCTGGCCGGTGACCGAGATCGGGTCGGGGATCAGCGCCGTCTTCGCCCGGTCGAGATATTTGACGAAGGCGGCGATCCCGCCCTCGTAGAACATCTCGACTTCCTTCTTCTCGTCGTGCCGAGCATCGACGAGGACGAGCCGGACGCCCGAGTTCAGGAAGGCGAGCTCGCGGAAGCGGTGCTCGAGCCGCTCGAAGTCGAACTCGGTGATCTTGAAGGTTTCCGCGCTCGGCAGGAAGGTGACTCGGGTGCCGCGCTTGTCGGTCTTGCCGACGACCTTCAGCGGCTTCTCGGCGTCGCCGTGGCGGAAGCGCATGAAATGCTCCGCGCCGTCGCGCCAGATGGTGAGGTCGAGCCATTCGCTGAGCGCATTGACGACCGACACACCGACGCCGTGGAGGCCGCCCGACACCTTGTAGGCATTGTCGTCGCTGGTGTTGTCGAACTTCCCGCCGGCATGGAGCTGGGTCATGATGACCTCGGCCGCCGACACGCCCTCCCCTTCGTGAATGCCCGTCGGAATCCCGCGGCCATTGTCCTCGACGCTGACCGACCCGTCGGCATTGAGCGTGATCAGGACCTTGTCGCAATGGCCGGCGAGCGCCTCGTCGATCGCATTGTCGGAAACTTCGAACACCATGTGGTGGAGGCCCGAGCCGTCATCGGTGTCGCCGATGTACATGCCGGGCCGCTTGCGCACCGCGTCGAGGCCCTTGAGAACCTTGATGCTCTCGGCGCCATAGGCGTTTTCGTTGGGGTCGGTTGCCATGGTCCAGATATAGGGATTTTCGCCAGGAAGTCACGCGCGTGCGCGTGCGTACGCGCGCGTGAGTCGCAGGCGCGAATGTTCGCGAATGTTCGCAGTAACAGCGGCGCGAAAGTTGCCAAAGTTGAGAGTTCTACGCGTCCGCACGCGCGTACGCGCGTGCGGAATTCCGACACGTCCCCGACAGGAGCGCGTGAAAGCAGGGGGGTTGTCGGATGTGTCGGATTCGCTCGATGCCGGCGCCGCGCGGCAGGTTCGAGAAGAGTCGGCGAGCCCCATCCGCCAGTCTAGATCACAAGTGACCGCCTGTAGGACAGCGTTTTTTATATCTGCTTTGTGGAAAGCAGACATTCCTCCTTGCTCAGGAGCGTTTCAACGTTGCCTTTCGAACTGGCTCGTCGGACTGGGTGCCCAAGTCGATCTCCGTAGTGTCCGGAGCAGAAACGCACTCCCCCCACTCCGGGCGAAGCTGTGCGAGCACCTGCCGCTGTTGAGCGGCCGTCATGAGAACGCCGGTCTCGCGCGCTTCCTGGATCAGTACGCGGGAAGAAATCTCGATTTGCTCCTCGTGCCGACGAAGCCGGTGCAGCGTCATCGCCGTTCGATCAGCCTCGGCGGGCGTCATTGCGCCGACCGTCGGAGAGATCGCGGCAAGGTCGATCGCCTCATCGGCTTCGGCTTGAGTCTTGGGTCGAAGTGCGACGATAATCCGGTAAGGCTTCGACCAATTGATCAGCTCGCCCGGACCACCGTGCGACAATACGCCGGTTCCGATGACTGCGGCCCACGCTTCATCGTCCCAGCCTCGATTAGGCGGTCTGTAATCTTCCGCGAGCTTGATGAATTGCGGTCTTGCCATATCAGCTGCCAAGGCAGCGTCGAGCTGGTCCAGCTTGTCGGAAAGACAGCGTCCAATTGCGAGACGAGTATAGGCCTGCGGAAGATTGTCTCTTCCAATTTCCGCCCGAAGGGCGGTTCGCGCATCGGCAGCCTGTGCGCGCCAATGCCAGCTCTCGACCAGCTGTTCCGCCGCAAGTGCGATTAGCACGCCGACGACGATGATGCCGACCTCTCCCGCGAGCGCGCGCCAGCCATGCTGCGGTTTTGGCAAATGAAAATGCATCCTTGCCTCCCCTCATGCGAACGTACACCGAGACCGGCGGAGCGCCTCCCATCCCCGTGAATCGAACGTGGCGCGGTCGTTGCTCGTCAGGCCACGCGCGTCCCGCCGAAGCGGCGGCGGCCGCGGAACTTGCGCTTGGGCTGGCCGCCTTCCGGACGATGGGCGGTATGCCCATCGGCGCGGTGCGGATGACGCTGGCCCTGGCGCTCGTTGCGGTTCTGGCGTTGCTGTCCCTGGTTGCGGCGGTCCGACTTGGTGGCCGGACGGCGCTCGGACTGCGGCTTGGGCGCGGGCTTCAATCGCTTGAGCGCTTCGGCCGCCGCGGCGAAGCCCTGCGGCAGCGGTGTCACCGCGATCTTCTGACGCGTCGTGCGCTCGATGTCGCGGAGGTTGCCGCGTTCGTCGGGGCTGCAGAAGGCGATGGCGATTCCGGTCGCCCCGGCGCGCGCTGTGCGGCCGATGCGGTGGACATATTGCTCGGGAACGTCGGGCAGGTCGAAGTTCACGACATGGCTGACGCCCGGGATGTCGATCCCGCGCGCGGCGATGTCGGTCGCGATCAGCACCTTCATGTCGCCGGACTTGAACGCGGCGATGGCGCGCTCGCGTTGCGGCTGCGACTTGTTGCCGTGGATGGCGCTTGCGGCGATTCCGGCAGCTTCGAGCTGGCGGACGATCTTGTCGGCGCCGTGCTTGGTGCGGCTGAACACGAGCGCGCGCTCGACTTCGCTGCGCTGAAGGAAAAGCGTCAGCAGCGCCGTCTTCTCGGCCTGGTTGACCATGGTGACGCTCTGATCGACCCGCTCGACGGTCGTCGCCGCTGGGGCTACCGAGACTTCGGCGGGGTTAGTGAGATATTTGTCGGCGAGTTCCTTGATCGCCCTCGGCATCGTGGCCGAGAAAAACAGGGTCTGCCGCTTGGGCGGCACGAGGGCGACGATCCGCTTCAGCGCGTGGATGAAGCCGAGGTCGAGCATCTGGTCGGCCTCGTCGAGCACCAGGATTTCGAGTTCACGAAGACTGAGCGCGCGCTGGTCGATGAGGTCGAGCAGCCGGCCCGGGGTCGCGACGAGAACGTCGAGGCCGCGCGCGACGGTGCGCAGGCTCTTGGAGTTGGGAACGCCGCCGAAGATGACTCCGACCGACAGACGCATGAACCGGCCATAGGCTTCGGCGCTGGCGGCGATCTGCGCCGCCAGCTCGCGGGTCGGCGCGAGGACCAGCATTCGGACGTGGCCCGGCTTCGGGAATTTGCGCGCGGCGGCGAGCCGGTCGAGCGAAGGCAGCATGAAGGCCGCGGTCTTGCCGGTGCCGGTCTGGGCGATTCCGAGAAGATCGCGGCCGGTGAGGACCGTCGGGATCGCCTGAAGCTGAATGGGCGTCGCCTGAGCGTAATTTTTCGCGGCGAGCGCGTCGAGGAGGGGCTTCGAAAGCCCGAGAGACATGAATGACATTGATGGGAATCCAAAATGTGCGGGCGATGCGCGTGAAGCGCACCGCGAGCGGGTCAAAAGAGCACCCCGCGTGAATAGGAGAGCAGGAAATCGAGGCGCGGGCCGGTTACCGCCGAAGCGTTGAGCCGATCACGCCGCTTGAAAGAAGCGCCTCGTGTTGCAGTGCAATATAGCGATAAAGCTTAATAAGTCCACCTCAGGCCGGATTCGCGGTCCCGGGCGTGACGTGGAAGCGGGTCGCGCCGCCGACGCCCTCGAACAGCGCGGCCTCGGTTGCGGTCATCCACACCTGTCCGCGTCCTTCGAGCCGGGAGAACAGCGCCGCGCGCCTTTTCGGGTCGAGATGGGCCGCGACTTCGTCGAGAAGCAGGATCGGCGGTTCGCCACGGCGCTCGGTCACGAGTTCGGCATGGGCAAGCACGAGGCCGAGCAGCAGCGCCTTCTGCTCCCCGGTCGAGGCGCTTGCAGCGGGCATCCGCTTGGCGCGGTGGACGACGAGGAGGTCGGTGCGGTGCGGTCCCTCGGTCGTGCGACCGGCGGCCGCGTCGCGGCTCCGGTTGGCCTTGAGCGTGCGCGCCAGGTCGCCATCGTGCGAACCCTCGAGGGCAATTTCCGCGCGCGGGAACTCGTCGTCCCGCACCCCGGCGAGCCGCTCGGCCAACGCGGCGACCGTTCGGCTTCGCGCCTCCGCTCCGGCGGCACCGTGCTCGGCCATCGCCAATTCGAGCGATGCCAGCCAGGCCTCGTCCGGCCGCGCCTCGGCGAGAAGCTTGTTGCGCGCGCGCATCGCCGCCTCGTAGCGGGACGCGTGATGGGCGTGACTCGGCTCGAGCGCGAGCACCAGCCGGTCGAGGAACCGCCGCCGCTCGCCCGCGCTTCCGGTGAAGAGGCGGTCCATCGCGGGGGTGAGCCACAGTACCGAAAGCCATTCGGACAGGCTGTTGACCGATGCCGGTGCGCCGTTGATCCGCACCTGGCGGCGCTCGGGCGAGGCTGCGAGCGTGCCGGTGCCAAGGCGAACCTCCCCCTCCCGCTCGCGGGAGAGGGTCGGGGGAAGGGATTGTTCGCCGGAAAGCGGGCTCTCGACAGGCCCTCCCCCAACCCCTCCCGCGTGCGGGAGGGGGGATAAAGTGGCCGCCACGGCCCATCCGCCGCTGCCGCCGAGCCGCCCCATCGCCGAGAGCGTCGCCCCGCGCAGTCCGCGCCCCGGCGCGAGCATCGAGACGGCTTCGAGGAGGTTGGTCTTGCCGGCCCCGTTCTCGCCATACAGCAGCACAAAGCCGGGCGCGGGCTCGAGCGACGCCGAGGCGTAGGAGCGGAAATCGGTCAGTGAGAGGCGCGAAACGGCTGCCATTCGCGCCGGACTAGCAGGTCGGAGCTGCGGTTAAACCCGCATCGGCATCAGGACGTAGAGCGCGTTCGACTTGTCGTTCTCGCGAAGCAGCGTCGGCGCGGCGGCATCCGCGAGGTGGACCTCGACCGTGTCGCCGTCGATCTCCGACAGGATGTCGAGCAGGTAGCGGGCGTTGAAGCCGATCTCGAGCCCGTCCGAGCTATAGTCCGCCGGCACTTCCTCGGTGGCGACGCCGTTCTCGGGGCTGGTCACCGACAGCGTCACCTTGTCGCGATCGACGCTCATCTTGACCGCGCGGGTCTTTTCGCTGGCGATGGTCGAGACGCGATCGACGCCGGCCGAGAAGCTCTTCGGATCGAGTTTCAAAAGCTTGTCGTTGGCGGTCGGGATGACCCGGTTGTAGTCGGGGAAGGTGCCGTCGATCAGTTTGCTGGTGAGGATGGCGCTGCCGAGGCCGAAGCGGATCTTGGTCGGCGAGAGCGAGATCTCGACCGTGCCCTCGAGCTCCTCGAGAAGCCGGTACAGCTCCTGCACCGCCTTCCTCGGAATGATCACGTCGGGCATTCCTTCGGCGCCTTCGGGCCGCGCCACCGTCACGCGCGCGAGACGATGGCCGTCGGTGGCCGCGGCGCGCATCTGGTCGTCGATCACGTGGATGAAGATGCCCATCAGATAATAGCGCGTCTCCTCGCTCGAAATGGCGAAGCGCGTCTTCTCGATGATCTGGCGAAGGGTCGCGGCGGGAAGCTCGAACCGCGTCGGAAGGTCGCCTTCCGCGATGACCGGGAAATCGTCGCGCGGAAGGGTCGAGAGATTGAACCGCGAGCGGCCGGCGACGACCTGCATCTTGCCCTCGGCGGCGGACAGCTCGACCTGGCTGCCCTCGGGGAGCTTGCGGACGATCTCGAAGAAGGTGTGCGCGGACACCGTCGTCGCGCCCGGCTGGGCAACATTGGCCGGAACGCTTTCGTCGACCTGGAGATCAAGGTCGGTGGCCATCAGGCGGAGCGAGCCGTCCTCGCGCGCTTCCAGCAGCACGTTGGACAGGATCGGGATGGTGTTGCGCCGCTCCACCACCGACTGGACGTGGCCGAGGCTCTTGAGGAGGACCGCCCGTTCAATCGTCGCTTTCATCGCTTCAACGCCCCATCATCCGCTTGGCTACGGACCGGTTATAGCGAGCCGTCCGCCATGCGGAAGTGGAATGATGAACGCGAGCGCCGGTTAGTTTACTTGCCGGCCTTCTTGCCGACCGCGGGAGCGTTCGCCGCCGGCTGCTTGGAAGGCATCAGGACCGCGTCGACCTGATGAACGACGCCGTTGGTGAACTGCTGGTCGCCATTGACGATCGTTGCCTTGTGACCGGCAGAATCGCTGATCACCGTCCTGCCGCCGTCCCGAGTCGCGGTCAGCGTGCCACCGCTCATCGTCGCCAGCGGCGCCTTGCCCTTGCCGGCGTCGATCGCCTTGTCGATGTCGGCGACAAGCACCGTCCCGGGCAGGATCAGGTTGGTGATGACCCCGGTCAGCTGCGCACGGTTTTTGGGCGACGTATCGAATGTCCCCGCGGGCGCCGCGTTGATCGCGGCGTCGGTCGGTACGAAGACCGTGTAAGGCCCCGGGCCGGCCAGCGTCTGGTCGAGACCCGCCGCCTTGGCGGCTGCGACGAACTTGCTGTTCTGGTCGAGCCCGGAGGCGATCGTCTTGCTTCCGGCGGCTTTCTCCGCCTTGGGCGTCTGCGCATTGGGCGGCGCCTTCGAGCCGTTGTCCTTGTTGCAAGCCGCGAGCGAAAGCAGCGCCGCCGTCGCGGCGGTGAGCGCGAGTGCATGAAACTTCATGCGTCTGGCCTCCTTTTTTGTTTTGCGAACGAAATGGCCCCGCGCGGTTTCAGTTCCGTCGCGGGGCCATTCTTCATCTAGATCATGGTCGCCTTACACCGCTGCTCAGGTCAGCAGCGAAGCGACGACGGCCGTGACCAGCTGGGTCGTCGGGTCGACCTGGTAGATGTAGCCGTTATTGTACCGGTACCAGGCGTTCGGCGTGTCGTAGTAAGTCGCCCGATAGGCGTACGGCACGTTGTAGACGCCGTAGCCCGCCGGAAGCGGCTGCCCAATCGTGAAGCCGGGCGACAGCAACGCGGCGACGGACGTGATCAGGCTGCTCCTCGGATCGTACTGATAGATCGCGCCCGGAGCGTACCAGTAATTATAATCCGCGGTGTCGTAGTAGAGGCTGCGGTACTGATAGGGCACGTTGTAGTAAGCGTAGGAGCTCGGCAGGATCTGGCCGACGCCATAGCCGCCCGCGTAGAGCGGAACCACGTTCTCGACGAGGCCGCTGTAGCAATCCACCTGATAGATCACGCCATAGGCATAGCGGTTGCACAGGTTTGAATAGCCATAGCCGTATTCGGGGCCGTAGCTTGCCGGATAGAAGCTATTGAACCCGTAATAGTCGGGCACGTAGCTGGTCATGTACGCCGCCGGCAGATACGAGCCCGGCAGGAACCCGCCGGCAAGCAGCGGGATCAGCGCGTCGATCAGGCTGCTGGTGCGGTCGATCTGATACGCATAGCCGTTGCCATACTCGTAATAATAAGCCGGGGTCGCCGGATAGAGGTACGAAAGCCCTGCCGGGAACGGCTCGAACGTCCCGAAAGACGCCGCGGTCGCCAGGGGAACGCCGACCAGCGCGGAAGCGACGAACGGATCGAGGATCTGCCGCTGCGGCGCGAAGCCCAGCGGAGCGAACCGCGCGTCTCCGAGCGTCTGGATGGCCGCGACGCGGTCACCCACCGACATCTGCCCGAATTCCTTTGCCGCCAGCCCAGGAGGCATGCAGCCCTTGCTGGCGAGCCCCGGCGGGCAGCCCCCGACGCCGAAGCCGACGCGGTTGTTCACTTCCGCAAAGCGGCCGCCCCGAAGCTGCGCCTGATTCTGAATTTGCGCCATTCGGTTTGCCTGAAGCGCCTGCCGGGCGGCCATGCGGTCCTGGAACCGCATCGGCTGACCGCGCAGATTCTGAGCCTGCTGACGGTTTCCGCGGAGCTGCTGCCGTTCGGCCATGCGGGTCTGCGCCTGCTGGCGATTGCCGCGGAGCTGCTGGCGTTCGGCCACGCGCGCCTGCGCCTGCTGGCGGTTGCCATGCTCTTGTTGGCGCAGGGCCATCCGGCCGCGCGCCTGCTCACGCACCTGCATGCGCTGCGGCCGTTCAATGGCCATGCGCTGCTGACGCTGACCGTGGGCCGCGAATGCCTGGCGCTCCATTCTGGGTGCGGCGAATGCGCGATGACCGTCGCCGCCTCGGGGCGCTCCAAACGCCCGCTGACCGCCGCCACCGCGAGGCGCGGCGAATGCATGTCCACCCCCGCCGCCGTGAGGAGCAGCGAATGCCGGCCGGGCGCCTCCGCCGCCGCCATGCCCTCCTCCGCCACCGCCACGCGGCGCCTGCGCATGCGGATTGCCGCCGCCACCGCCGCCGCCGTGCCCGTGGCCGCCACCAGGTCCGGCCGCAGCCGGGGCCGCGATCGCCAGTGCGGCGACTCCCGCGGCGAGGAATAACCTGGTCATGACAATTCTCCTTTCGAACGGCAAAACGGTCCGTGGAGGACGCCGTTCCAACACTTAAACGGATGGAACCCGCATCCTAGCGCACTAGCGTGAACCGCAAATTGCTTTGTTGTTCAGGGAGTTAGGTTAGTCCTCGTCGGCGACCCACGAGGCCTTCAGCAAGCGTACTGCCGCAAACATCAGAAGCGCCGCGAGAAGGTAGAAGATAAGGCAGGCGCCCGCCGCGTCCCTCAGCGAATCCGCGCCATAAGTTGATTTGAGCCCATCGGAGATCCGGCCCATCAGCCACGGACCGACCCCGAGGCCGATCAGGTTGTTTATCAGAAGGAAGCTCGCTGAAGCGGTCGAACGCATTGCGCGGGGAACGAGATGCTGAACAGCGGTCACCACGGGGGCCAGCCAGAGGATGTTCACCGCGTTGCCGGCGAGCAGCAGCGGCCAGGCAATCCACAGGCTTGGGGCGAAAAGGCCGAATCCCCAGGCGGGAACCGATAGCAACCAGGCGATCGCGGGAAGCTTTGCGAACCAGCCGCGGTCGCGCCCGCCGAGCCGATCGGCAAGCCAGCCGCCTGCGAATACGCCGAGACATCCGCCGACGAGCAGCAAGGAAGCGAGGAACTTGCCGGTGGAGAGGATGTCGAGGCCGAAGCTGCGCATCATCACCGACGGAGTCCAGAGCGCGAGCCCGTAGCCAGTCACCGAACTGGCGGAGGCGGCAAAGGACAGCAGCCAGAACGCCGGCTTCCGCGCGAGAATGGGAAAAACCTGTCCGAGCGGCACGCTCTCGCCCGACGGCGAAGCCCGGATCGGGTCGCGAACCAGCAGCCGAAGGACCGGTGCGAGGACGAGCCCGGCGATTCCCATGACCAGGAACGCGGCGCGCCAGCTCACGGCATGCGCGATGAACGCCCCGATCAGGGTCCCCGCGGCAAGGCCGATCGGAACTCCGAGATAATAGATCGCCATCGCCCGGGCGCGGCGCTCGGGCGGAAAATAATCGGAGATCAAGGCGGCAGACGGCGCTACGCCGCCCGCTTCTCCGATGCCGACACCGACACGGTAGAAAAACAGCTGCCCGAACCCGGTCGCGATGCCGCACAGTGCGGTGAAGCCGCTCCAAACGGCCAGCGATCCGGCGATCACGGCGCTTCGGCTGGTCTTGTCGGCGAGATAAGCGAGCGGGATTCCAAGGGCGGAATAAAGGAACGCGAATGCGGCGCCGCCGATTGCGCCGAACTGGGTGTCGCTGAGGTTCAGGTCCGCCTTGATCGGCTGAGCGAGGATTCCCAGCATTTGCCGGTCGAGAAAGTTGAGAATGTAAGCGAGAAGCAGGAGGACGAGGACCATTGAAGCCCGCGGCTGCGGGTTCGACGCCGTTTTCATGCCAATTCCCGCAGCAGGCCGAGCAGCCGCTCGACGTCGCTTTCGTCGTGGTAGATCCCGAACCCGATCCTCAGCACGTCGCCGCGCACGTCGGTGATGCAGTATCGCGCCTTGAGCTCCTGCTGCCACCGCTGCGCCTCGGGACTTCGGAAGGCGAGGAAGCGCGCGTGCGCGGCGGCGTCGAGCGGGTTGACGACTTGCGCCGACCCGAGCGGAGTCTCGGCGATCCGTTCGAGCAGCCAATGCTGGAGCCGTCCAACATGCTCGGAAATCCGCTCAGTGGTGAGGCCGTTCTCCCGCAGCATGCGCTGCACGGCGTTGAACCGGTAGAGGCCGGAGGGATCGAAGGTCGCGCCGAGGAAGCGGCGCGCGTCGGGCGGATAACCGATGGTTCCAGGCGGAAGCGCGAGATCGTCATATTCGGCGAACCAGCCGGTGACAGGCGGTCTGGGACCGTAACCCTCCGGCGCATGCAGGAAGGCGCAGCCTTCGCCCGACATCGCATATTTGTAGCCGCCGGCGAGATAAAAGGCGGACCGGGCAGCGCGCGCTCCGAAGGGCTCCGCCACGGCCATGAAGGCGTGATAGCCGTCAATGACGACCCACGGGCCTTCCGCTTTCCCGAGCTCCGCAAGCTCGTCGATGCGATCGAACACTTGTCCGCTGCCGAACAGCACCTGGCTGACGAGGATCAGGTCATGATCGCCGGAGCTGGCAGCGGCGAGGAATCGCTCGGAGAAGCTGTCGAACGGCCCGGCCGTGACGCGCTCGACCGCGACCCAGCCCTCCTCCTCCCACCGTGCAAGCTGGCGCCGCGCGCTGTGGAACTCGCTGTCCGTGGTCAGCACGCGAAGGCGGCCGCTCTTGCGCGGCGCCGCCGTCACGAGCCGGACGATGAAATCATGCGTGTTGGACGAGAAAGCGATGGCCGTCGGATCGTCGCTGCCGAGCTCGCGCGCGACGTGGGCCTGCGCCTCGGGCCAGACCTCCTCCATGACCTTGTCCCACTTCAGGTCGGCGAGCCAGGCCGCATCCTCGGCCGCCCGGGCATGCCCGTCGAACGCCGCGTCGGGCCAGAGATGATGGCTGTGCGCGGCGAAATGCAGCCGCGCCGGATCGGCGCCGAGGCTGCGGGAGAACAGCCGCTTGAAATTCAAAGATCGGTCCTCAGCGCCCACAGCTCGGGGAAGACGCGCTTGTCGAGGGTCGACCGAAGGTAGGATGCGCCTTCCGACCCGCCGGTCCCGCGCCTGCCGCCGATGATCCGCTCGACCGTGAGCACATGCTTGTGCCGCCAGCTCGCGAGCGCGTCGTCGATGTCGACCAGCTTCTCGGCCAGCTCATATAGTTCAAACCAGCGGTCCGCATCGCGGTAAACCTCGAGCCAGGCTGCCGCGAGCGCCGCGACCGAGCGGTCGCCGACGTCGAACCCCGCGCGTTCGAGCGCGGCGATCGCCCCGTCGCGGAGGCTGGGCTGGTCGAGGGCTGCCTGGAGGCGGCCGCGTTCGGCCGTGCCCTCGGCATAATGTTCCAGATAGGCCGGATCCTTCAGCCCGAGCCGGTATTCGATCTCGCGGAATTGCGCCGACTGGAAGCCCGAGCTGGTGCCGAGCACATGGCGGAACTTGAGATAATCGACCGGCGTGAGGGTCGACAGGACGTCCCATGACAGAGTCATGACCGCCTGAATGCGGCTCACCCGCGCCATCGCCTTATAGGCTTCGGCCAGGCGTCCCTCGCCGACCAGGCCGATCGCCAGCACGAGCTCGTGCAGCATCTCCTTCATCCACAGCTCCTTCGTCTGGTGGATGACGATGAACAGCATCTCGTCGTGGAGGTCGGACAGCGGCTGCTGCGCGGACAGAAGCTGGTCGAGCTTCAGATAGTCGGCATAGGTCATGCCGGCGGGGGTCGCGGTCATGACCGCGGGGCTTAGGATAAAGAACGGCCGCGAGGAAGCGCGGCAAACCTCAGTAGGGGCCACTGCCTCCGGGGCCGCCAGGGCCGCCGCCGGTGCTGACCGAGCCGATATTGCTGAACAGCTCGTCGAAGAAGCTTTTCTTCCGCCCCAGCGTCGGAGTGGAGCGGTGGCTGGGATTAAGGGGCAAGATCAGCTCCTTGCCGGTGCGCTGGATCGAGGCGACGTTGCCCTTGGGATCGAAGCGGACGAGCATCACGAGCTGCTTGGAAACACGCGGATTGCGGAAGGCGAGCTGGTTGGTGTCGCGCGACACATAATACCAGTTGTTCGGCGTGAACTGGCCGGTCAGCGTCGGAGTTCCGAGAAGCTTCTGGACGGATTCCTTATTGTCGACTCCCGGCTGGATGGAGCTTGCGAGCCGGGGATCGATCACGGCCCCCTTGTGCGCCCGGTTGACGGCGCAGCCGGTGACGAGCAGCGCCGCAACGGCAAGCGTCGAGACCCTCAACAACCCAGGCTTCATGCGTTCTTGATCCTTCCCACGGGCAGCTCGCCCGCACCGCATTTGCGTCTTGCATGGCGGCGCCGCCACCTCAATATGCGCGCCGCGCCAAAGCGCAAGGGACGCTATGCTCGACTTCCTGTTCCGGAGATTAACGGCCGCGCCCGGCACCGCGCGCGGAGCGGAAGCGTTCGACGCCGTTACGCGGATGGCCCGGGAGCCGCACTGGTATGTCGAAGGACAGGTTCCCGACACGATCGACGGGCGCTTCGCGGTCCTCGGAACGGTGATGGCGGTCGTGCTCGTCCGTCTGGAATGCGACGGGGCGCCCGGCGATCTTGTCTCCGTCGCGCTGACCGAGCGGTTCATCGCGGTGATGGAGTCCGAGCATCGCGAGCTTGGCCTCGGCGATCCGACGCTCGGGCGCACCGTGCGCAAGCTGGTCCGGCTGCTCGCCGGGCGAACGGAACGCTGGCGGCAGGCTGCCAACGGCGAGGCGGACTGGACCGGGACGACGCAGGCGAGCCTCTACAAAAGCGGCGTTTCGCCCGACGCGCTGAAGCATTCGGCGAGCGCGCTGAAGCGATTTTGGACCGGACTGCAGCGGCTGACCCTCGCCGACATCGAGCAGGGCAAGCTGCGATGACCGACCGCTTCGCCCGTCGCCTCCGGCTCGACCAGATCCGTGACGACGAGCGGCTCGACCTTGTCGCCGATGATTCGGAGCGGCGCTCGATCGCGGACCGGCTTGCGCTCGGCGCGCTCGACCGGCTCGAGGCCCATGTCACGCTGTCGCGGACGGGCCCCGCCATTCGTGCGGAGGGCCGCATGGTCGCGGCCCTCGAGCAAAGCTGCGTCGTCACCGGCGATCCGGTGGCGGCACATATCGACCAGGCTTTCACCCTGCTGTTCATGCCCGAGCCAAGGGCCGACGGGCACGACGAGGAAATCGAGCTCGGCGAAAAGGATTGCGACGTCGTCTTCTACGATGGGGGCGAAATCGACCTTGGAAGCGCGATCGCCGACACCCTTGCGCTCAGCATCGATCCGTATCCGAGAAGCGCGAGCGCCGACGCCGCGCTGAAGGAGGCCGGCATTCTGACCGAGGAGCAGGCGAGCCCGTTCGCGGCGCTGGCGGCGCTCAAGAAGGGCAGCGACTCCTAGAAGGGGACGTCGTCGTCCAGGTCGGTGTCGAATGCCGCCGGCTGCGGCCGCGACTGGGTGCGCGCGGGTCCTCCGCCGCTCATTTCGTCGTAGCTGTCGCCGAACGAGCCGCGCGACGCACCGCCGCCCTCGCGGCTGTCGAGCAGCACGAGCTCCCCGCGAAACTTCTGCAGCACCACTTCGGTCGTATATTTGTCGTTCCCCGACTGGTCCTGCCACTTGCGGGTCTGGAGCTGGCCCTCGAGATAGACCTTGCTGCCCTTGCGCAGGTAATTCTTGGCGACCCGGCCGAGGTTCTCGTTGAAGATCACGACATTGTGCCACTCGGTCCGCTCCTGGCGGTTGCCGTCGCGGTCCTTCCACGATTCGGAGGTCGCGACCCGCATGTTGACGACCTCGCCGCCGTTGTTGAGCGACCGCGCCTCGGGGTCGGCGCCGAGATTGCCGACCAGGATCACCTTGTTCACGCCCGCCATGTCACGCTCCTATGTTCGGAGCTTAGCTATAAACCGAGCACGACCGCCGTCCAGTATGCGCGGCGGCATTTCGATCCGCCGGACACCGATCATGGTTGAGCGCGGGCCGCCTTTAGCTGGTTCCACCTGAAGCCGATGAGCAGCGCGATCAGAGTCAGGACCTGCGCGGCGATGACCTGGCCGGTCGGGAAGATCCCGAGCAGCGAGATGCGCGGCACGTGGCTAAGCGGCGCGACGCCGATCAGGCCCGCCTCCTGCAGGGCGGCCACGCCCTTACCGGCGAGCACGACGGCCAGAACCGCAATCAACACCGAGCTGTAGGTGAAGAATTTTCCGACCGGCAGCTTCTGGCTGAACCGAAGCATCGCGAATGCGACGACCGCAAGCGCCGCTGCCCCTGCGACGGCGCCGGCGATAACCGCGCCTGGATTCCCTTCCGCCGAAAGCGCCGCGTAGAACAGGATCGTCTCGAACAGCTCGCGATAGACGGCGATGAAGGCGAGCGAGAACAGGAACCACCCCGAGCCCTTCGACAGCGCATGGTCCATCCGCTGCTTGATGTAGCGTTGCCACTCGTTGGCCTGGCCCTTGCCGTGCATCCATACTCCGACCGACAGGAGCACCACGGCCGCGAGGATCGAGCCGAATCCTTCGGTCAGCTCGCGAGTCGCGCCGCTGATGCTGATGAGCGTGGTGGCAGCGACCCAGGTCAGCGCCCCGGCGAAGAGCGCGCTGATCCAGCCGTAGTGGACCGGCCGCACCATGTCGGGCCTGTCCCCCTTCTTGAGGAAGGCGAGCATTCCGACGACGATCAGAAGCGCTTCAAGGCCTTCCCGAAGCAGAATCGTCGCGGCCCCGAGAAAGGTCGAGATGGCAGTGCCCTGCTCGGGAGCCAGAGCCGTGTCGACTTGCGTGAGCATTCCATCGAGCGCCTCGATACGGGACTGGACATCGTCCGCACTGTCGCCTCGGGCGATTGATGCGCGCAGCTCCCCCATCGCGGTCTCGACCCGGGCGAGAAGGCCTGCGTCGCGCGCGGAGAGGGCGCCCTCGATCGGCTCGAACCCGTCCAGATAGGCGGACAAAGCGAGCGACTTCGCCTTGTCGCGGTCGCCCGCCTTGTACGCGGCGAGGCTCTGCTGGAGGCGCGTTCGCACCAGCGACAACGAGGATGGCTGCGGAGCAAGCGCGGCGGGATCGGCACGCAGATAGGCTAACACTGCGGCCGCCCGGCTCTCGCCGATCTTTGTTGCGAGCTGCGCTTCAGTCAGCGAGCTCAGCGCCGCCAGGTCCGGAATAGCGCTGCGAACCTGTGCATCCGATTCCCAGATGCGCTTGCCCTCGGATGCCATGGAAGCGGGATAGGCGAACCGGCTGACGTAATAGGCGAGGTCCCAGCGGTCCTGCGCCGGCAGGTTCGAGAAGCTGACCATCGCCGTTCCGGGGATGCCGTGACCAATCACCTGGTAGAGCGCGAAGGGACTCCGCTGATCGGCCCGCGCGCGGTCCACGAAGGCGATCGGCGACGGATCAAGCTGCGCCGCGGCGGCCGTCTTCGCGTCGCCTTTCTCGCCGTGGCAGCTCGCACAGGTCGCATTGAACAGCTTCGCGCCGCGCGCGAGGTCCGGCACCTGCGCGGGCGCGAGAGCGACGGGATAGGCCTTCAGCAAGCCGTCGCCGAGCGTGTCGGCGAGCGAGCGGATCTTTGCCGGGCTCTCCTTGCGGTCGACCGCGCCGACGAACTGATCGGCCTTCGCAACCAGGTCGGCTTTTGCCGCGCTTGGCGGCAATCCTGCGATCTGCTGGCGGACGGACCCGGCGAATTCGCGCATCTCGCCATATTCGGATTGGCTGATGATCTTCCCGTTGGCGACCGCGCCGGAGTAATCGACCGACATGTAATTGAGCATTTGCCACGTCGTCTGGACGTCGCTCGGCGCAGCCGACGCAGTGGCGCTCATGGCGACCGCCATCATGGCTGCAAAGGCCAGGCCGACGAGACGGAAAAGAGGGCGCAGGAACATGGCTGCGCCCTCTACGGCAAATGCGAACGATTATCAATAACTGCTATTTCGAGGGGTCGTCCATCAGCTTGCGAGTCAGGTAGATCATCTGGAGCGCGTTGGTGTGCGCCTGCTGCTTCAGGTTCGCGCCGGACGAGTGTCCGCCCTCCGTCTCCTCATAATAATAGAAGGGCAGGCCCATCTCCTCCATTCGGGCGGCGAACTTGCGCGCGTGCTGCGGGCCGACCCGGTCGTCCTTCGTGGTGGTGAAGATGAACGGCTCGGGATATTTCACGTCCTTCCTGAGGTTCTGGTAGGGCGAGGTCTTCTCCCAGAAAGCGCGAACCGCCGGATCGTCGACACTGCCATATTCGCCCTCCCAGGACGCGCCGGCGGCGATCTTCGAGATGCGCAGCATGTCGAGCAGCGGAACGTCGATGACGACCGCGTTCCACAGCTCGGGATGCTGGGTGAACTCGACGCCCATCAGGAGACCGCCGTTGGAGCCGCCCATGATCCCGAGACGGCGCGGGCTCGTCACCTTGCGCGCGATCAGGTCCTTCGCGACCGCGGCGAAATCGTCATAGATGATCTGGCGGTGCACGTTGAGGCCGGCGTCATGCCACATGGGCCCGAATTCGCCGCCCCCGCGGATGTTGGCGAGCACATAGACTCCGCCCTTCTCCAGCCACAGCTTCCCGGTCGTCGCCGAATAGCTCGGAGTCATCGAGACCTGGAATCCGCCATAGGCGTAGAGCAAGGTCGGGTTATTGCCGTCCAGCTGCAGGTCCTTCCGGTGGACGATGAAATAGGGGATTTTGGTGCCGTCCGTGGAGGTCGCCTCGCGCTGATCGACGACCAGGTTCGACGCGTCGAACTTGGGTGGCTGCGACATGATCTGGCGCGCCTTGCCCGTTGCCGCATCGGCGAGCCACAGAGACGGCGGCTTGAGGAAATTGGTTACCCCGACCAGCGCCTGGTCGCTCCTGCTGCTGGTGTTGACGACTCCGAGCGTCGAATTTTCCGGAAGGTCCATTACCGAGCGCTTCCAGCCCGTCTTGGTGGGCGTGAAAATCAGGGTGCGGCCACGGACGTTGTCGAGAGTCGAGGCAAGCAGCACGTTCTTCGACGAGCTCACGCCTTCGAGCGCCTCGCGCGGGCCGGGCGCATAGATCAGCATCGGCTTGGGATGCGCCGGATCGGCTTTCAGCTGGGCGAGATCGAGCGAGACCAGAGTGCCCGCCGCGAAATGCCGTTTGCTGCCGGCCGGATTCCAGTCCTCGTCGAGCTGCGCGATCACGCGGCCGTCGACCAGGTCGGTGAGATTGTTCTTCTCCGGCATGGCGACTCGGCGGACGCCCTTCGGAGTGAGGACGTAGGTCTCGCTGTGGAACGTATCGAGCGGGCGCGAAATCACGTCGAGCGTCCGGTTCTGCCCGTCGCGAAGGACGTAAGGCGTGACTCCGTAGCCGCCGTCGTCCGGCTTGCCGCGGAATAGCTCGACCGCGGCGGACAGCGGCTGGCCCCGCTTCAGCCGCTTGACGATGTACGGATAGCCGGTTCGGCCGAGCTCGCCGGGATTCCACTCGCGGCTGACCAGAAGCGTATTCTCGTCGACCCAAGCGACGCGCTGCTTGCCCTTGGGAAGGACGAAGCCGTTGTCGACGAATTTGTCCGTCCCGAGGTCGAACTCGCGGATCGTGACCGCGTCCTCGCCACCGTCGGAGAGGTTGATCAGGCAGCGGTTTTCCGCTGGACGCACGCAATCGGCGCCCTTCCACACCCAGTTCGCCTTCTCCGATGCCGCGAGCGCGTCGAGGTCGAGCACGGTTTCCCAGTGCGGATGCCCGCTCGCATAATCGTCGACGCTGGTGCGCCGCCAGATCCCGCGGACGTGGTTCGCGTCCTGCCAGAAATTGTAGATCTTGCCGCCGATGAAGTCGCCCGACGGAATGCGATCCTCGGCCTGGGCGATCTGCAGCGCCTCGTTATAATATTGCTGGTAGCGCGGGTCGGCCTCGAGCGCCGCCTGGGTCTTGGCGTTATGCTCGTGCACCCAGGCCATGGGCTTGGCGCCGTTGACATTTTCCAGCCAGATGTACGGATCGGATGAATCGTCCGCCTGTGCGGCAAGCGGTGAAGCAGTCGCGGTCATCAGAAACAAAGCTGCCAGTGCACGGCGCATTCGGCCCTCCCCTCAGGAATGGCCGGCAGCATCAATCTAATGTGCGCTTCGTCAAGGGCTTATCGAGGAGGGTAGCGCAAGCGCCCGACAAACCGCGAAAGGCTCAGCCGACGGTCGGCCGAGCCGCGCCACTCGGCCTTGAACTTCTCGAACTTCATCACGCCGTCGATGCGGCGGTCGAGGAACCCCGCGGTCTCGGTCCACCCCTCGCTCTGGTCGTCAAGCCAGGCCAGCAGCGTCGAACCGTAGACCGCGCCCAGCGTGATGCGCTTCGTATAGTGGTTGAAGTCCGTGCTCGTGTCGCCGGCGATACGCCACATGGTGTCGGCCGTGCGCCACGAGATCCGCAGCCCCAGCGGCACGTTTTGCGGCATTGCGAGGATGGCGAGCGCGCGGCGTACCGCCTCGCGCGCCGGTCCCATGATTTCGAAACGGCGCCAGACGAGCGTGCGAATCTTCTCGCGGATCTTGAGCTTCGACAGCCGCTCGGGCGTGAAATAGGCTTCGAGGCCGCGGTCCACTTCCTGGACGTAGAGGTCGACCAGCCCCGCCTGAGACTTGGGCATCGCAAGCCGCGCCTGGACCGGATCGACGCCGAGTTGCTTCGCGGCCGAATCCACGGCGGCGCGAGTCCAGCCGTCGAAGACAGCATTCTCGCCGACCGCAAGCGCGAGCTTGCGCCGCAATTGTTCAAGAGGACTCGGTTCCGCCATGCCGCTCAACTGGGCGGCTCGGTCGACGCGCGCAAGCCCCGATCCGGCAGCCGGACGAGGACCAGCGCGGCGGCGATCGCGGCCGCACCGGCGAGGTCCGTCGCCGACAGCGTCTCGCGATAGGCGAACCAGCCGATCGCCGCGGAAATCGCCGGCTGGGTCAGCAGCGCCAGACCGACCACGAGAGGCGGAAGCGTACCGATGGAGTAAATCAGCAGGCCCTGGCCGACGACCTGGCTCGACAGCGCGAAAATGACGAGCGGAGTCCAGTCATGCGGCCAGATCCGTTCGCCGAGGCCGGCGCTGATCGCCAGCAACATCGGGATCCCGAACAACGTCGCAAGGAGGAGAAGCGGCAGCGGCTGGAGCTCAGTACGGGCCCGCTCCATGAAGATGAGGTAACCCCCGTAGAGCAGACCGGCGACGAGGGTGAGAAGATCGCCGGTGAAATAGCTGGGCGAGACCTCGTAACTGTTGCCCATCAGAAGCGCGGCTCCGGCGATCGCCAGAACGAGCGCCCCCGACTGCTTCGCTGACGGGAGACGGTGCGCGAGCCACAGCCCATAGATCGCAAACACGAAGCTGCCGGTGTTGCCGAACAAGGTCGCGTTGCCGAGCTTCGTCAGGCGGATCCCCGCATTCCAGGCGGCGAGATCCAGCACGTAGAAGATCGCCGCGATGAAGATGGCGATGATCAGGGCCCGCTTCGGCCAGTGCGGCCGCTGGCCGGCGGCATTCGACACGATCCACAGGAACGGCAGGGCGATCGTCACGCGCCAGAATCCCGTCGCCACCGGCCCGACATCGGCGAGGCGCACCATCCACGGCCCGAAGGCGAGCACGGCATTGCCGAACAGCAGTGCCGGAAAGGCGAGCGGATGGGCTTTCGATCGGTTCACCCGCCGCCCATAGCGACGGGAGCGGCGGAAGCTAGGGCGCGTACTTCTCGCGCAGCTGATATAGCGCCAGCGCCGCTTTGGCCGCACCGCCGCCTTTATCCATCCGGTCCGGATCGCAGCGAGCGATCGCCTGCGCCTCGTTCTCGACGGTGAGGATGCCATTGCCGATGGCATAGCCCTGCAGAGTCAGATCCATCAGGCCCCGAGCGCTTTCGTTCGAGACGATTTCGAAATGGTAGGTCTCTCCGCGGATCACGACTCCGAGCGCCACGAAGGCGCAGAAGCGGCCGCTTCGGGCCGCGAGCGCGATCGCTCCCGGCAACTCCAGCGCTCCCGCGACCGTCAGGGTCTCATGCTTGTGCCCGGCAGCTTCGATCGCCCGGCGAGCCCCTTTGAGCAGGAGGTCGTTGAGGTGCGGGTAGAATCGCGCCTCAACCAGCAGAAATGTCGACATGCTCCTCCTCGGGCTTGATCGGACGCTCCTCGA
>DATNFJ010000069.1:0-3517 GCA_035606455.1 Sphingomicrobium sp. | reverse complement strand
GCTGATCTACAATTTCGCGGCTCCGCCTCCGCCGCCGCCGCCTCCCCCTCCTCCGCCGCCTCCGCCGCCACCTCCGGCGACGCAGACGTGCCCGGACGGGTCGGTGATCCCGGCGACCGCGGCTTGCCCGCCGCCTCCGCCGCCGCCGCCGCCGCCGCCGGTCGAGCGCGGACAGTAACGAACGCGTCTTTCGTCCCCACAGGGACGGCCAGCCCGGGCGAGGTCCGCTTCGCCCGGGCTTCTTTTTGTCGATGAGCCGCGCTCTTTCCTCGAAGCGCGGACGCCCTTAGGCCGGGCCGACGGCTAGTCTGCCTCGGCAATTTCTGGTGGAGGTTTCATGAAATCGGTTGGGGCTCTTCTCGCGTCGGCGGCGCTCGCCTTCGCGGCTCCGGTGCACTCTGCCCCCGCGCAGCGCGTCGACACGGTCGATCCGACGCTTCCGACGCAGCTGCCGCGAACTGCCATTCCGCACCATTATGCGATCAGCGTCACGCCGCATGCCGACCGTCTGACGTTCGACGGCGAGGTTGGCATCGATCTAGACGTCACCAAGCCGACGCAGGCCATCGTGCTTAACGCCGCCGAGCTCAACCTCGCCTCCGCCACGCTGCAGCCCGCCAGAGGTGGGCCCGCCGTTTCGGCGCAAATCAGCCTCGACCCGGAGGCGGAAACGGCGACCCTGACCTTCCCCCGAACGATCGCGCCTGGAGCCTATCATCTCGCGATTGCCTATTCGGGCATGATCCACACCCAGGCGAACGGCCTCTTCGCGCTCGATTACAAAGACCCGGCCGGCGTTCGAAAGCGGGCGATCTTCACCCAATTCGAACCGGCGGACGCACGGCGTTTCTTCCCCGGCTGGGACGAGCCTGACTACAAGGCGACGTTCGACCTGACCGCGCGCGTGCTGGCGGACAGTATGGCGGTCGGGAATATGCCGGCGGCATCCTCGAAACCGCTCCCCGGCGGACTCAAGGAGGTGCGCTTCCAAACGACGCCGACCATGTCCTCCTACCTGCTGTTCTTCGGCGACGGCGATTTCGGCCGGATCACCAGCAGGGCAGGCGCGACCGAGACCGGCATCGTGATGGGGCGCGGCAACGAGTCGAAGGCCCGGACCGCGCTCGAAGCGGAAACCGAGATCCTGCCTTATTACAATCAGTATTTCGGAACGCCCTTCCCGCTTCCCAAGCTCGACAATGTCGCCGGACCCGGACAGTCGCAATTCTTCAGCGCGATGGAGAATTGGGGCGCGATCTTCACCTTCGAACGCGTGCTTCTCGACGACCCCGCGGTGACGACGGAACGCGAGCGGCAGGCGATATTCGGCACCGAAGCGCATGAGATGGCCCATCAATGGTTCGGCGATCTCGTCACCATGGGCTGGTGGAGCGACCTGTGGCTGAATGAGGGCTTCGCGAGCTGGATGGCGACCAAGGCGACCAAGCATTTTCATCCCGATTGGGGAGCGGAGTTCGGAGCGGTCGGGGCGCGCGAGGGCGCGATGGGTCAGGATTCGCTCCATACGACTCACCCAATTGTCCAGGACGTGCGAACCGTGGAACAGGCCAACCAGGCGTTCGACGCGATCACTTACTCGAAGGGCGAGTCGGTGCTCTCGATGCTGGAAACCTACGCGAGCCCCCTGGTCTGGCAGCGCGGGATCCAGGCCTATATCCGCGCCCACGAATATCAGAACACGAGAACGGACGACCTGTGGCACGCCGAGGAGGCCGCGGGAGCGAAGGGCCTGACCCAAATCGCGCATGATTTCACGCTTCAACCCGGAGTGCCGCTGATCCGCGTCGGAGCGGTCACCTGCGATTCGGGCCGCAGCCGCGTGAGCTTGATCCAGGACGAGTTCTCGGCCGACCGGAAGCCCGGCTCCTTCACCCCGCTCAGCTGGCACGTGCCGCTGAGGGTCGCGGTGGTCGGCGGCCAGCCCGTGACCGCGGTAACCGCAGGCCGCGAAACCCAGGTGACCGTGCCCGGATGCGGCCCGCTCCTCGTGAATGCCGGACAGACCGGCTATTACCGCAGCCTCTATCCGGCGGCCGCCGCGGAGCAGCTGCGCGCCGACTTCGAGCGGATCGATCCGGTCGACGAATACGGTCTCGTCCGCGACCAGCTCGCACTGTCCGAGGCGGGTTACCAGCCGATGGGCATCGGACTCGACTTCACGGCGGCGATTCCCACCAATGCCCGTCCCGAGCTTCAGTCGCAGGGGCTCGGCACCTGGACGGGCCTCTACCGCGAGTTCGAAGGGGACCCGGCGACGCAGCAGCAGATCGCGCGGCTCATCGAGCAGCGCTACACGCCGGTGTTCGCCGAGATTGGCTTGACGCCGCGCGCCGGTGAGCAACCGACGATCGCCACGCTTCGCCCGCAGCTGATCCAGGGCCTCGGCTATGTTGGCGACCCGTGGGTGAATGCCGAGGCGCTGCGGCTGTTCGCGGCACTGCAGACGAACCCGAACGCCGTGCCGGGCGGGCTCAAGCAGACGTGGCTCGGGATCGTCGCCGCGAACGCGGACGCGGCGACGTGGGACCAGCTCCATGCGATGGCGCGCAATGCGTCCAGCGCGACCGAGCGCCAGAACCTCTACTCGCTCCTCGGAGCGACGAAGGACGACGCGCTGGCGCGGAGGGCCCTGGACCTTGCGCTGACCGATGAGCCGGGCAAGACCGTGAGCGCGGGAATTATCGGCGCGGTCGCCGGCCGTCACCCCGACCTCGCGCTCGATTTCGTTCTGGCGCACTGGGCCGAGGTCCAGAAGTTCGTCGACCTTTCCGCCCAGTCGCGATTCATTGGACGGCTGGCGTCGGGGAGCCACAATGAAGCGACCATCGCCAGGCTCGAATCCTATGCGCAGGCGAACATCGCCGCCAGCGACCGCAAGCCGATCGACCAGGCGATCACCATCATCCGGGTGCGACTGGCGAACGAGCCGCGGATCACGTCGGAGGCCCGCGCGTGGCTGCGCAGCCATTCGAGCAGCGTAGCGACCGCGCCGAACCCCGAACGCGGTTGATTGTGCGCCGAAATCCGCTATAGGCCCGCGTTCGCGGGAGCCTTGCGCGCCCGCACTCGTCCGAGACAGCTGCCGTCCTGAGCCTTGAGGCGACGGACTTAATCTGCAGCCGAGACGGGGACAGGAATCATTCGGAAGCGGCTCCCCGCTTCCGTCGTGCGTTGCCTGCAGCGCCGCCGATCCCAACCCCACGGACATTGCCGCTCGGGTACTTCGCCCGGGCATTTGTTGAAGCTCGTTCGGGAACGGTCCCGGACGGATTTTTGGAGTTGGCATGGATCGATCGCAAAAAGCCGATCTGGTCGACGAGCTGAAGAACGTCTTGTCCGAGACGAGCGTCGTTGTGGTCACCCGCAACCACGGTCTCACGGTCGCGCAGTCCACGGACCTGCGTCTGAAGATGCGCGACGCCGGCGCCCAGTTCAAAGTTGCGAAGAACAGCCTTGCCCTGATTGCGCTCGAGGACACGCGCTACAAGCCGATCGG
>DATNFJ010000068.1:0-6004 GCA_035606455.1 Sphingomicrobium sp. | reverse complement strand
CGCCCGGAGGGGAATTTGTCCTCCAGCACCCATTGCCGGAACTGTTCGCAGAAGACCGGCCAGTTGTCGTCGATGCCATACTGATCGTGCAGGAAGGCGCGCTCCCGGTCGCTGGTCGCGGGCGTGATGCGGTCCACCATCGAATTGGGAAAGGCGACGGAGGCGCGAATCCAGCGCCCAAGCTCCGGATCGGCAAGCTCAGCGAGGCCGGCGACCGCGTTCTCGCAGACGTGGCCGTTGCCGGGGATGTTGTCGCACGACATGACGGTGAAGGGGGCGACGCCCGCGGTGCGGCGCCGCTTGAGGCCGGCGGCGATCAGCCCGAAGGCGGTCTTCGGCGCCTCGAACGCGCGCGCGTCGGCGACGATGTCGGGATGGGAAGCGTCGAAATGCTGCGTCGCAGGCGAGATGTAGTAGCCGCCCTCGGTGACGGTGAGCGAGACGATGCGGATGCGCGGCTCGGCGAGCCTGTCCAGCAGCGCCGCCGCGTCGCCGGGTTTGACGAAGTCGATCATCGCTCCGGTCACCTGGGCCCTGGTCGTCTCCGCCTCCTGCTCGACCACCGTCGTCAGCCAGTCCTGTTCGGCGAGCTTCTCGCGCATGACGCCGTCGGCCTCGCGCACCCCCGCGCCGACGATCGCCCAGTCATGATCGCGGCCGGCGTTGAACAGGTCGTCGAGATAGACGGCCTGATGCGCGCGGTGGAAATTGCCGACGCCAATGTGAACGATGCCGGGCTTAAGCTCGGAACGCCGGTATTTCGGAACGGCGACGTTCGGGGCCAGGCGCGCGAGCGCGGCGGCCGAGAGTTTGACGCTCATGCTTCGAACCCGCTCATGGAGATTGACGCGCTTGGCCCTCGTCCGCCCTCAGGCGATCCTCACGCCTTCCTTGTCGAAACGATGCAGGTGCGCCTCGCGCGGCGTGACGTAAATGGTCTGGCCCGGCTTAAGCGACGCCTCGCCCTCGAGGCGCAGGGTGAGCGGCCCGATCCCGTCGGCGTCGGCGTGGACGAAAGTGTCGGAGCCGAGGTGCTCGGCAAGGCGCACCTTCGCCGGCCACTCGCCCGCGGTGGTCGACATGTCGCTATGTTCGGGGCGGATGCCGATGGTCGCCGCGCCGCGCTTGGCCGCGGACGGGCCCTTGATCAGGTTCATGGTCGGCGAGCCGATGAAGCCGGCGACGAATAGGCCGTTGGGCTTGTTGTAGAGTTCGAGCGGCGAGCCGACCTGGGCGACCGAGCCGCGGTCGAGCACCACGATCTTGTTGGCCATGGTCATCGCCTCCACCTGATCGTGGGTGACATAGACCATGGTCGTCTTGAGTGCCTCATGCAGCTCGCCGATCTCGACCCGCATCTGCACCCGGAGCGCCGCGTCGAGATTGGACAACGGCTCGTCGAACAGGAACGCCTTCGGCTCGCGCACGATCGCGCGGCCGATCGCGACGCGCTGGCGCTGGCCGCCGGAGAGCTGGCGCGGCTTGCGGTCGAGATAGTCGGTCAGGTTCAGGGTCGCCGCCGCCTTGCGCACCTTCTGCTCGATGACGTCGGCCTTCTGGCCGGCCATCTTGAGCGCGAAGGCGATGTTGCCGCGCACGCTCATGTGCGGGTAGAGCGCGTAGGACTGAAACACCATGGCGAGGCCGCGCTGGGACGGTCCGACATTGGTCATGTCCTTGGAGTCGATCACCACCTGTCCGGAGGTCACGTCCTCGAGGCCGGCGATGAGACGCAGAAGCGTCGACTTGCCGCAGCCCGAAGGCCCGACGAAGACGGCGAACTCCCCGTCGCTGATGTCGAGACTGACGCCGTTGATGACGTTGACCGCGCCGAACGCTTTGCGCACGTCCTTCAGCTGAATGCTTCCCATGGCGGCGATTCCTTATCGGGGGATCATTTGACGGCGCCGAAGGTCAGGCCCCGGACCAGCTGCTTCTGCGAGAACCAGCCGAGGATCAGGATCGGCGCGATGGCGAGGGTGGAGGCGGCGGAAAGCTTGGCCCAGAAGAACCCCTCCGGCGCCGAGAAGGAGGCGATGAACTGGGTCAGCGGCGCGGCCTGAGAGGTCGTGAGGTTGAGGGTCCAGAACGCTTCGTTCCACGACAGAATGATCGCCAGCAGCATAGTCGAAGCGATTCCCGGCACCGCCATCGGGGTCAGCACATAGACGATCTCGTTCAAGAGCGAGGCGCCGTCCATGCGGGCGGCCTCGAGGATGTCGACCGGGATCTCCTTGAAATAGGTATAGAGCATCCAGATGAGGAGCGGCAGGTTGATGAGCAGCAGCACGAGGCCGATGCCGATCAGGTTGTCGAGCAGGTGCAGGTCGCGAGCCAAGAGATAGATCGGCACCAGCACGCCGACCGCGGGCATCATCTTGGTGGACAGCATCCACATCAGGAGGTCCTTGGTCCACTTGCTGGGCGCAAACGCCATCGACCACGCGGCGGGAACGGCGATGATCAATCCTACGATGTTGGCGCCGATCGAGAGAATGATCGAATTCGACGCGAAGCGCAGATAGTTCGACCGCGCCTGCACCTCGAGATAGTTCTCGAGCGTCCAGTGGAAGAACAGGAATTTCGGCGGCATCGCGATCGCGTCGAGTTCGCTCTTGAAGCTGGTCAGGAACGTCCACAGGATCGGGAAGAAGATCACGAAGGCGACGACCCAGGCAAGGATCGTGACCCCCGCCCGCTGGCCGACGGATTTCTTCATCGCCATCTTGTCAGCCCTCCAGGTTCCGGCCGATCATCCGCATCAGGAAGATCGCGACGATGTTGGCGAGAATGACCGCGATGATGCCGCCGGCGGAAGCGCCGCCGACGTCGAAGTCGAGCAGCGCCTGCTTGTAGACGAGGAAGGGGATGTTGGTGGTCGCAACCCCTGGGCCGCCGGAGGTGGTGACGTAGATCTCCGCGAACACGCTAAGCAAGAAAATCGTCTCGATCAGGATGACGACAGTGATCGCGCGGGCGATATGGGGCAGCACGATGTAGCCGAAGTAGGAGATCGGCCCGGCGCCGTCGAGGGCCGCCGCCTCCTTCTGCTCCTCGTCGAGCGACTGCAGGGCGGTGAGCAGGATGAGGCTCGCGAACGGCAGCCATTCCCATGACACGATGATGACGATCGACAGCATCGGCCAGTTGGTGAACCAGACGACCGGCTGGAGGTGCAACGCCTTGGCGATCCAGGCGAAGAAGCCCGAATCGGGATTCATCAACAGGTTCTTCCACACCAGCGCGCTCACCGTCGGCATGACGAAGAACGGGGCGATCACCATGAGTCTGAGCACGTTCTGCCCGAACACCGGCTGGTCCATCAGGAGCGCGACCAGAACGCCGCCGCAGACGCTGATGACGAGCACCCAGACGACGATGACCAGGGTGTTGATCAGCGCGGCGATGAAATTGGGATCGGAAAGGAAGGAGATGTAGTTGGCAAGCCCGACGAACCTGACGTTGTCCGGGTCGAGCAGGCTGTAATGCAGCGTCGAGAAATAGAGGGTCATCGCCAGGGGCACGATCATCCAGATGAAGAGCAGGATGACCGAAGGGGCGACGAGAATGCGCCCGGCGGTGGTGGTCTGCTGCGTCGCCATCGCTTGTCGTTCCTCTGTGAGCCGGGCGGCTTATCGCCGCCTCGCAGGCCCCGCGCCCGCATCTTGGCCCCCAACCCCTCCTCGGGGAGGAGGAGGGGGCAGGGGCGAGGAGGCGCGCCCCCGATGCGTCTCGCCCGGAAGGGCGGCGAGACGCGACAGGCTTCGGCTACTTGATGTAGCCGGCCTTCTTCATCGCGGCTTCCGTGCTGGCCTGGGCCTTGGCGAGCGCCTGGTCGACGGTCATCGTGCCGGCGAGAGCGGCCGAGAAGTCCTGACCGACGTCGGTGCCGATGCCCTGGAACTCGGGGATCGCCACGAACTGGACGCCCGTATAGGGGACAGGCTTCACGGTCGGGTGGTCGGGGTCGGCCGAATTGATCGACTCGAGCGTGAGCTCCGCCCACGACGCGGCTTTCGTATATTCTGGGTTCTTGTAGAGCGAGGTGCGGGTTCCGGGTGGAACGCGGGCCCAGCCGTCCTTCGAGGCGACGAGTTCGGTGTAGTGCTTGCTGGTCGCCCAGGAGATGAACTTCTCCGCCGCGTCGGCCTTGGCCGTTCCCGCCGGCACTGCAAGCGCCCACGACCACAGCCAGTTGGCGTTCTTGCCGAGGCCGGTATTGGGCGCCAACGCGAAGCCGACCTTGTCGGAAACCTTCGACTGCTTCGGATCGGTGACGAATCCGGCGGCCACGGTGGCGTCGATCCACATGCCGCACTTGCCGTCATTGAACAGCGCCAGATTCTCGTTGAAGCCGTTCGAGGATGCGCCGGGAGGACCGTCAGCCTTCAGGAGCGCGACATAGAAATCGAGCGTCTTCTTCCATTCCGGGGTGTTGAACTGCGGCTGCCATTTCTCGTCGAACCAGCGCGCGCCGAAGGAATTGGACATGGCGGTCAGGAACGCCATGTTCTCGCCCCAGCCGGGCTTGCCGCGCAGGCAGATGCCGTAAACGCCGTTGGCCTTGTCGTTCATCTTGTCGGCGGCTTGCTTGATGAAGTCCCAGGTGGGTTTCTCGGGCATCTTGAGCCCGGCCTTCTCCATCAGGTCGGTGCGATACATGGTGAAGGAGCTCTCGCCATAGAACGGGGCGGCGTAGAGCTTCTTGTCGTACGAGAGTCCCGCGCGGATCGGCGGCAGGAGGTCGTCGACGTCATAGTCGGCGCCGAGCTTGTTCAGCTCGACGAGCCACTTCCGCTTGGCCCAGATCGGAACCTCGTAGGTGCCGATGGTGAGGACGTCGAACTGGCCGCCGTGCGTGGCGATGTCGGTCGTCACCTTCTGGCGCAGCACGTTCTCCTCGAGCGTGACCCAGTTGAGCTTGATGTCGGGATTGGCCTTGGTGAAATCCGCCGTCAGCCCCTGCATGCGGATCATGTCGCCGTTGTTGACGGTGGCGATCGTCAGCGTGGTGTCGGCATAAGCGGGGAGCGAGAAGCCTGCGAGCGCCACCGCGCCGAGCAGCCCCTTCACGAGAACCTTCATGAACGTTTCCTCCTATGCGGCGGCGCCCTGATGGGCATTTGCCAAGCTAGCGGGCGAATATTCGCCATATCCCTGCGCGCGAGTCAATCCGAATTTTTTTGCCGCGGCCCATAAATTGCCGCTAGCTCGGACAAATCTTTGAGATTTCATTGTTTTTTCACCGCTGCAGCAGATGCTCCGCGGTCGCTTCGTCGGTGACCAGGCCGGAAATAAGCTTACCCGAGAGCGCTCCGCGCAGCGGCGCCCGCCGCGACGGCCCCATCGCGACGCCGATCATGAGGCGCTTGTCGGCGCGCCTCAGCGGCGCGGCGGCGACCCGGAGATTGGAGCCTTCGGCGAGCACTTTCCCCGCCGCGTCGAACGCCCAGCCGGTGATCTCGCCCACCGCGCCGAGGTGGCGCAACGCCTCGGCCTCGTGCCGGGTGATGATCCCGTCCTGCACCAGCGGCGCGGAATCGCCGACCGAACCCACGCCGACGAAGCTCACGTCGGTGCGCTCGACGAGGTCGAACAGGCTTCTGACCGAGGCGAGGCTGGTCAGCAGCTCGCGCTCCTCGACCGAGCGGGCGATGACCGGCAGCGGCATCGGGTAGTGGGGCGCGCGCACGCTGTCGGAGACGCGGATGATGACGTCGTAGAACGAGGCCGAGCCGTCGGTCTTGGTGGTGCCGACCAGGGCCACGAGCTTGTGCTGCGGGCATTCCATCGCCGGCAACTGATCGGCGACGGCGCGCATGGTGCGGCCGGTGCCGATGCCGATGATCGCGGGCTCCGGGCGGCGCAGCCAGCGTTCGAATTCGGCCGCCGCGGCCTGCGCGATGCCGAGCGTCGACGACGTCGAGCCCGGATCGGTCGGGGCCACTTCGCAGAACCTCAAATCGTAGCGGAGCTTCAGCGCCGCGGCGAGCTCCATGCAGCG
>DATNFJ010000067.1:0-19588 GCA_035606455.1 Sphingomicrobium sp. | reverse complement strand
GACGCTCGCCTACGTACTGGCGGGGCGACCCGGTTATGAGGTGAGCGAGGGCGGCGTCAGCTTCGACGGCCGCGACCTGCTCGCGATGGAGCCGCACGAGCGCGCCGCCGCCGGGCTGTTTCTCGGCTTCCAGTATCCGGTCGAAATCCCCGGCGTCTCCTACCTCCAGTTCCTGCGCGAGAGCCTTAATGCGCAGCGCCGCTCGCGCGGGGAGGCGGAACTGTCCGCCGGCGAATTCATCAAGCTGGCGCGGGAACAGGCGAAGCTGCTCGGCATGGACGCCGACATGCTCAAGCGCCCGGTCAACGTCGGCTTTTCAGGCGGCGAGAAGAAGCGCGCCGAGATGGTCCAGATGGGCATCCTCGCGCCGAAGTTCGCGATCCTCGACGAGACCGACAGCGGCCTCGACATCGACGCGCTCAGGATCGTCGGCGACGGCATCAACCGAATCATGCGCGCACCCGACAAGGGCGTGCTGCTGATCACCCATTACGAGCGGCTGCTCGAGCATGTCCGCCCGGATCGCGTCCACGTGCTCCAGGCCGGCAAGATCACCCGCTCGGGCGACATCGAGCTTGCGCGTGAGCTCGAGAGCACCGGCTATGCCGAGGCGGTTGCATGACGGCGCCTTTCCCCACGCACAGGCAGGAGGAGTGGCGCTACGCCGACCTCGACGCGCTGAAGCCCGTCTGGGAGCAGTTCGCCGAGCCGATGACGCTCACCGTCGGCCCAGGCGAGAGGCTCGAGGAAATCTGGCTTCCGAGCGGTGACGACGTGCAGCTGCGCCGCGTGCAGCTCGCGCTCGGCTCGGGCGCGAAGGCGCGCATCTTCACGCTCAACACGGCGGCGGTTTACGGCCGCATCGAGCTTGAAGTGAGTCTCGAAGAATGCGCCGAGTTCGAACTGTACGGCGCCAACATCGGCACCGGCCTTTCGACCAACGAGATCGTCACCAACGTCAAGCACATCGGCGTCGGCGGCCGCTCGCGCCAGACCATCCGCTCGGTATTGAACGGCAAAGCAGTCGGCTCCTATCTCGGCAAGGTCGAGGTCGCCCGGGGCGCCCAGAAGACCGACGCCGAGCAGTCGGTCAAAGCCATGCTGCTCGACCGCGGCGCGACCGCGAACTGCAAGCCCGAGCTCGAGATCTTCGCCGATGACGTGAAATGCGCCCACGGCGCCACCGTCGGCGAGCTCGATGCCATGCAGCTGTTCTACGCTGAAAGCCGCGGCATGGACCCGGCCGCTGCGCGCGCGCTGCTGCTCGAGGGTTTCGCTATGGGCCTGTGGGAGAGCGCCGGCGAGCCCGACGCGATCGCCGAAGCCGCGCGCGAGGCGCTGCGAAGGGCCGTCGGATGAACGCCCCGACCCGCATCAACTCGGCGCTCGACGTGCGCGACCAGTTCCCGGCGCTCGGGAACTGGCATTATCTCGACAGCGCCGCGACGGCGCAGAAGCCGCAGGCGGTGATCGACGCGATCACCGATGCTTACTCGCGCGACTACGCGACCGTGCACCGCGGCGTTTACGAGCGCTCGGCCACGATGACCGACGCTTACGAGCGCTCGCGCGCCGCGGCATCGAAGCTGATCGGCGGGAAGCCCAATGAGCTGATCTTCACCCGCGGCGCGACCGAGGCGATCAATCTCGTCGCGCGCACGCTGCCGAAGGAGGGCCGCAACCGCGTGCTGCTGTCGACGCTCGAGCATCACAGCAACATCGTCCCGTGGCAGCTAGCCGGATACGAAGTCGATGCCGTGCCGCTCACGCCTGACGGGCAAATCGACCTGGATGCGGCGGAAGCGATGCTGTCCGAGAAGCATTGCGTCGTCGCATTCGCGCACGTGTCCAACGTCCTCGCCTCAATCCTCGACGCGAGGCGGGCGGCCGCGATCGCACATTCGAAGGGCGCGCTGCTGTTGCTCGACGGCTGCCAGGCGGTGCCGCGGCTACCGGTCGATGTCGCCGCGCTCGGCGCCGACTTCTATGCCTTTTCCGCGCACAAGCTCTACGGACCGACGGGCATCGGCTGCCTGTGGGGCCGCGCCGAGCTGCTCGCGGCCATGCCGCCGTGGCAGGGCGGCGGCGCGATGATCGATACGGTTTCTTTCGATCGAACCACCGTCCTCGACCCGCCCGCGCGCTTCGAAGCAGGGACTCCGCACATCGTCGGAGCAGTCGGGCTGCACGCGGCCGTGAACTGGGTTGAGAATCTGGGTCTCGACGCCATCCACGCCCACGAATGCGCGCTGGTCGCCCAGACGCGCGACGCACTGCGCGCCATCCCGGGGGTGACCGTCTACGGCCCCGACGACAGCGCCGGAATTGTCAGCTTCAACGTCGACGGGGTGCATCCGCACGACACCGCCACCATATTGGACGATGCGGATGTCGCGGTCCGCGCCGGCCACCATTGCGCCCAGCCGCTGATGCGCTGGCTTGGCGTCGAAGCTACGGCGCGGGCGAGCTTCGCGGCGCATAGCGACAGCGCCGATATCGAGGCGCTGGTGAAAGGCATCGAGCAGGTCAAACGGGTGTTCGCGTGAGCATTGTGCGATGAACAGGGAGCGCAAGATCGAGACCGAAGAGGTCGATTCGGTGACGCCGCCGCAGCGCGCCCGAGTACCCGACAGCGTCACCCGCAAGCGCGACTATCTCACAGGCTTCCTTGCCGGCGAGAAGGAGGAGGCGCCGGCCGGCGGACCGGGGAGTGACCTGCAGGCTGCGGTCATCGAGGTCTTGAAGTCGATCTACGATCCCGAGATTCCGGTCGACATCTACGAGCTGGGACTCATCTACGACGTCGACGTCAGCGAAGATGGCGACGCGACGATCACCATGACCCTGACGACCCCGCACTGCCCGGTCGCGGAATCGCTGCCGAGCGAGGTCGAGCTTCGAATCCTGTCCGTCCCCGGTATCCGCGATGCGGTCGTGAACCTGGTCTGGGACCCGCCGTGGGATCCATCGAAGATGAGCGATGAAGCGAGACTAGAATTGGGAATGCTGTGAACAAGGAAACGAAATTGCGCGCGCGTCCGGCGGCGATCGCGCTGACCGGCGCGGCGAACGCGCGAATCGCCGAGCTCATGTCGAAAGCGCCCGAAGGCGCCATCGGAGTCAAGCTGTCGACCCCGCGCCGCGGCTGCTCGGGCCTCGCTTATTCGGTCGATTACGTGACGGAGGAACAGCCTTTCGACGAAAAGATCGAGACGCCCGGCGGTACCTTCTATGTCGACGGCGCGTCAGTGCTCTACCTGGTCGGGTCGATCATGGACTGGCGCGAGGATGATTTCGCCGCCGGCTTCGTATTCGACAACCCGAACGCCAAGGGCGCCTGCGGCTGCGGCGAGAGCTTCACGGTTTGAGCGGAGGGAAGATGGAAGAGGTGAGCGGCCGCACTTTCGACGGCCAGGCGCTGGTAGAGACCGACGGCAAGAACTTCACCGACTGCAGGTTCAACTCGGCCATCCTGATCTATCGCGGCGGCGAACATCCCTTCTTCGACGCGTGCAGCTTTGAGCGTGACGTAAGCTGGCGTTTCCTCGGAGGAGCACTGAAAACGATTCAGTTCCTCCAGCGGATCGCCAACGATGAGGGCGGCGAGAATTTCATCGCCGATCTCTTCGCGAAGGGTAAATTCTTCGCCGACGAGCCCGTCGAGCCGCAGACTTTACCCTGATCAATAGTGAGGCCCGAAGAGCGGAAGCGAAGCCGAGACACTTCATCCCGCGGGGACGGCGTGATATTAGGCACGGCGCACGGGAGGTGAGCCATGCGCGTTGCAGCCGCGTTGTTGATCCTTTCTATCCTGACGCCTGTCACGGCTTCCGGTGCCCGTACTGTTGAAGCGACGCGCAGCACAGGCTCGAGTTCAGCATTTCACTGCCCACGGACGACGAGCTATCTCGCGGACAAGGTTGGTGTTTTCCGAAGCCAGCCGCTGAGGCCCAAGAAGCTGACAGAGCTTCCGCCGGCGACGGCATATATGGCGGTCTACCGGCACATCGGCGCTTGCGAAGCCCCGCTGACCATGGCCGACTACCGCAATCCGCGCCGACAATAGCTCGCCAGTCCGGCGGGCCGAACCTGAGGGGGAATTCGGCATGTCACGTGCGTCAAATTTGCTTTTCGCGATCATCTGCTACGCGGTCTTTTTCGCGACCTTTCTGTACCTCATCGCGTTCGTCGGAAACCTGCCGGTCCCGAAGACGGTCGACGCTCCGGCTTCGTCGCTCACGCCCGTCGCCGCTGCCGTGGTCGACGTTGCGCTCATCGCGCTCTTCGGGCTCCAGCACAGCATCATGGCCCGGCCGGCGTTCAAGCGCGCCTGGACCCGGATCGTGCCGCCGTCCGCGGAGCGCAGCGTCTACGTGCTCTTCGCCAGCATCGCGCTCCTGATCCTGTTCTGGTTCTGGCAACCGATCGGCAAGGACGTGTGGCTCGTCGGGCCGGCCGATCGCTGGCTGAGCGGCATTCTCTGGGCCTTGTTCTGGGCCGGCTTTGGAATCGTCCTCGTGACGACCTTCCTCATCAATCATTTCGAGCTGTTCGGCTTGCAACAAGCGTGGCTGAACCTGCGCGGCGCGAAGCAGGCGGCGCCGGAGCTCCGCCAGCCATTATTCTATCGCTGGGTGGCCCATCCGCTCTACGCCGGTTTCTTCCTCGCCTTCTGGGCGACTCCGCGTATGACGGCCGGGCACCTGCTGCTCGCGGTCGGGCTGTCGATCTACATGCTCGTCGCGATCCGTTACGAGGAGCACGACCTGACCGACGTATTCGGCGAAGACTACCGCCGCTACCGCGCCGGAGTAGGGATGCTCGTGCCGCGGTTCAGGCGGCGGAGCGCGTGAGCGAACCCAGGCTCCGCCGCTCGCCCCTCCCCAGCCCCGGCGTCAGAAGCCGAGACTGAACCGGATCGCAGCGCCAAGATCGTTCGGCGAGTTGGCGATGTGTCCGGGGTCGCGGCGGTAGAAGACGTTGCCGCCGAGCCAGGCGTTGCCGCCCAGCAGGTCCTTCCCGTAGCTGACCTCGCCGTCCACCTCGCGCCCGCTCGGCGTCAGCGACATCGTCTGGAATGAATCCGTCGCCGTCTGCGTGAAATAGTCATAGGACGTGGGAAGCAACATCCCGAAGCCTCCGTGGTCTACCCGCAGGGGCTGCGCAATTCGGAAGGCGAGCGTGTCGCTGGTTCCCAAGACGCCGACCTTGGCGACGTCGAACGAATAAGCGTCGGTTTGGAACTTGCCGCCGTTGAAGTCGGTCCAGCCCCGCCGCGCTGTCAGAGTCCCGGTCCAGCCGCGGCCGAAGTCGTGCCGCGCCTCCGCATCGAGGAACAGCGAGTTGGATCCGCCGCCGCCGAGCGCGCTGGCCATTCGCCCGCCGAGAACCGTATCCGTTTCGTTGAGCCGGCTGAGCCCGAGCTGCAGCCGGTTGCGTCCGAACTGGTGATCGACGGCAACGCTGGTCAGGCGGTAGGGCGACCCGGTCGCGCTGGTCTGCACTTCCTGCCACACCGATCCGGCCTCGCCGGAGATCGTCACCCCGGTCGATCCGAACTGATGGCGCACCGCCATGCTGCTGCCGCGCTTGGCCAGGAAACCCGGGCTTCCCTCGATGTCGTTGGCGACGAGGAAGGCGCCCTGGGCCACGCCCGTCAGCCGCCGCTCCATCGCTTTCGCCCCGTCGGCAAATCCGAACGCGATGGCGGTCTGGTTGTCGATGCGCGCAACCGCGGAAGCGGCGATGAGCTGCGCTTTCCGCTGGTCCTCGGGACCGATGTTCATCCCGCCCTCCAACTGATAGCCCTGCGCGAGGTCGTGATTTTCGCGCACTGTCATCGCGACGTTGAGCGGACCGGCGGTGCCCCCCGCGACGTTCACATTGTTCTGGAGCGAACGAGACAGCGGATGATCGACGATCCCGTGGCGCAACGTGGCGGCGAGGTTAAGCACATAAGCACGCTTGTACCCGTCGAGGATGATCGCTCCCATCGACCCGCGCGCCGCGGCATCGCCCGCTGCACCCGGAAGTTCGCCGTTGAATCCGCCGACCGGTACCTTGCTGTCGGCCAGCGTGGTGGCGCCCTGCGGAGCGAAGGCACGCGCGAGGTCGAGTGCCCCGTGACCATAGATAGGGTCGACTCCGGGCGCTCCCAGATCGTCGGCCGAATTGAACAGGATCTGCACGATCTGCTGACCGGTCAGATTCGGGAACGCCTGGGCAAGCAGCGCAACCGCGCCACTAATCGTCGGCGCCGAGAAGCTGGTCCCGGACCAGAGGAACAAGGCGCCGGTATTGTCGGGGGCGAGGTCGTCTACCCCAACGGCTCCGAGGTAAAAGTTCGCACCCGTGCCGGCTTCGTCGGAGAACGGAGCAATGGTCACACCGTCATGGGCTAATGCTCCGGCGATGATCACTGAGCCCGGGAAATCCTCAGCGGGACTCAGCGCGAAGTCGCCGGGGTTAGGCGCGGTATCATTGCCGGCGGCAATGACCAGGACGATGCCCGCGCTCACTGCGCGCTGCATAGCTGCAAGGACCGCCGACGACGGCGCCGTACCGCCCAGCGACAGATTGATAACTCGGACGCCTGCAGCGCGAGCCGCGTCGATGCCCGAGGCGATCGCGGTATCGAAGAATTGGCAGCCGTCGCTCGTGGTGCAGCTACCCGGATCGTCTGCGCGCTCCATGACGATCGTCGCGTTGAAGGCGACGCCCAGAGTGTCATGGTTGTTCCGCGCGGCCGCCGCGACCGCGGTGACAGCCGTGCCGTGCCCTCCGTCATCGCCCAGGCCGCGATTGCCGGCAACGTCGCCGCTTGCGGGATCGATACGACCCGCGAATTCGGCGAGGTTCGGATTGAGGCCGCTGTCGACGATTCCGATCTTGATCCCCGCGCCCGTCGCGCCCGCGTTGTACGCCGCGATGGCGTTCGCGGAAACGGCGTAGTTAGACTCCTCATATTCCGGCGTGTCGAAACCCGTCCCCGGCGTCGGAGTGGGTGTCGGAGTGGGTGTCGGTGTGGGCGTCGGCGTCGGAGTCGGAGTTGGCGTCGGAGTGGGCGTCGGCGTCGGAGTGGGTGTCGGCGTCGGAGTCGGAGTCGGAGTGGGTGTAGGTGTAGGTGTAGGTGTAGGTGTAGGTGTAGGTGTAGGTGTGGGGGTGGTTATCGGGGGAGGAATTGTCGGAACGCCGCCTCCACCACCGCCGCCTCCGCAGGCGGAAACGCTGAACGCCAGCACGACCGCGCAGCCGGTCGACGCCAATAGCCGTTTTGTCATGATCTAACTCCGCTCAAGCCGTTGAAAGTGCACGGCTTCCCCATCCGATACATGGTTATCCGAACCTTTCAATTTGCTTAAGCGGTTGAATTGTCTACCGCTGTCAAGGGCATGGACTCCCGCTTCGAGCACGTTCGAGACTGGATCTTCGACCTCGACAATTGCCTCTATCCCGCTTCGACCGGCCTGTTTTCGCTGATCGATGAGAGGATGGGCGCGTACATCCAGCGCCTGCTCGATTGCACCCCCGAGGAAGCGAGGAGGGTACAGAAGTCGCATTTTCATGAGCATGGCACGACGCTCGCCGGGCTGATGAAGGAGCATAACGTCGATCCGGGGCATTTCCTAGAGGAGGTGCACGACATCGCCCTCGACCGCGTCCAGTGCGACGATCGCCTCGCGCGGCTTCTTCCAAGGCTCCCCGGCCGGCGCTTCGTCTTCACCAATGGCGATGCGCCCTACGCCCGCCGAGTACTCGAGAGGATCGGCATCGGCGAGCATTTCGACGAGCTCCACGACATCCATGCCAGCAGCTACCGGCCGAAGCCCGATCCGCACGGCTATGCGCTGCTGTGCGAACGCTTCGGGATCGATCCTTCGCATGCGCTCCTGGCCGACGACATGGTGCAGAACCTGGCGCCTGCCAAAGCGCTCGGAATGACCACGATTTGGGTCGACAACGGCTCCGAACGCGGCAACCACAATTACGACAGTCGGGTCGTTGACGAGCGGATCGGCAACGTCGGCGCGTGGCTCGAGTCGATACTGGGGGTCGAGAATGGATGAGCAGCTTCGGGCGGTGATCGAGCGCGCCTGGGAGGAACGCGACGCGGTCGGACCGGAAACGCGCGGCGAGATCCGCAGCGCGGTCGATGCCGCCATCGCCGCGCTCGACCGGGGCGAAGCGCGGATCGCGGCACGATCGGGAGCGGATTGGACCGTGCACCAATGGCTCAAAAAAGCCGTGCTGCTGTCATTCCGTCTCAACCCGATGGAAGCGATCGCGGGCGGTCCTGGCGGCGCTCACTGGTGGGACAAGGTGGAGTCCAAATTCGCCGGATGGGGCGAAAAGGACTTCGCTGCCGCCGGCTTCCGGGCTGTGCCCGGGGCGATCGTCCGCCGCGGCGCCTATATCGCGCCGGGCGCAGTGCTGATGCCGAGTTTCGTCAATATCGGTGCGCACGTCGGCGAAGGAACGATGGTCGACACCTGGGCAACCGTCGGAAGCTGCGCGCAGATCGGCAGGAATGTGCACATCTCGGGCGGCGCCGGGATCGGCGGGGTTCTCGAGCCGCTCCAGGCCGGCCCGGTGATCATCGAGGACGATTGCTTCATCGGCGCCCGCTCCGAGGTCGCCGAAGGCGTCATCGTCGAGCGCGGAAGCGTGCTCTCGATGGGCGTGTTCCTCGGCGCGTCGACGAAGATCGTCGACCGTTCGACCGGCGAAGTCATGTACGGCCGAGTGCCGGCTTATTCCGTGGTCGTTCCCGGCGCGCTGCCCGGCAAGGAGGGCAGTCCGGCGCTCGCCTGCGCGGTGATCGTCAAGCGCGTCGACGAACGCACGCGCTCCAAGACCAGCATCAACGAACTGCTTCGCGATTGACTGGCTGAGCGGATCGGCGACGCCGAGTCGGTCAGGCGCCGCCTTCGGCAAGGAGCTTGGCCGCCGCGGCGCTCGTCCAGTCCTGGTCGCCGACGTAGCGCCACACCTCGTGGCCGTTCGAATCATAGAGGATGGAGGTCGGCAGCACTTCGGCGTCCAGCGCTCCGGAGAGCGCCATCTTGGGGTCCTGGTAGGACTGAAGGTGGGCAATTTTGTGAGTCTTGAGGAATGCCACGACCGAGGCGTGCGGAACGTCCATGTCCTGGCTGATCGCAACGACGTTGAGCTTGCCATCGTTCGCCTGAGCGAGTCGGTCGAGGGTCGGCAGTTCCTTGATGCACGGCGCGCACCAGCTCGCCCAAAGATTGACCAAAGTCGGCTTGCCCGCGAACGCCTTGAGGCTCGTTGCCTTGCCGGCCGGGTCGTTGAACGCGGTCGCGGGCTCCGTCTGGCCCTTGTGCGTCCGGTCGACGCCCTTCCCGGGCACCTCCGGAGCGGCGGCCGAGCTTTGGTTGGCTGTCGGCGAGGACGGCTTGTTGCACGAAGCGAGCGCGAGCAGCGCGCCGGCGAGAATGAGGGTCCGCATGACGAGGGCCGCTAGCCTAACGCCCGACGAACGGCTAGTCGGCAGCGATGAAGTTGACGCGCATCATGGCCGCTTGCGGAGCGGTCCTGCTTGCCGGCTGCGGCCATGTCGCCGACCTGAAGCCGGCCACGGGCCAGTCGCTTCCCGTCAAGCCGATGATGGCGCGGGCGACGCCGACTCCGAATGAGCTGCTGACCATTCCCACCTATGCCAAGCCGTCGCGCGTCGACGAACTGATGAAGCGGTCGGAGCCGCGGCCGCAGGACCCGTTCAACCTTCCGCCGCCGACCGGCGGCTCGGCGCCGTCGCTACCCCCCGGCTCCGAAAACGCGCCCAGCCAGCAGCAGCCCGGAACGCAGCCCGCGCCGGGAATGCCGACGACGACCCCGGGGCTATAAATGGCCGGACGCGTCAGAAAGGCCGTGTTCCCGGTCGCCGGCCTCGGCACTCGCCTGCTCCCCGCGACCAAGAGCATACCCAAGGAGATGGTGACGATCGTCGATCGCCCGCTGATCCAGTACGCCGTCGACGAGGCGCGCGAGGCGGGGATGGAGCAGCTGATCTTCGTCACCGGCCGCGGCAAGGCAGCGCTCGACGATTATTTCGACATCGGCTTCGAGCTCGAGGCGACCATGCGCGACCGCGGCAAGAAGCTCGATGCGCTCGAGCCGTCGCGCTCCGGCTTCGGCGAGGTCGTCAGCGTCCGTCAGCAGCAGCCGCTCGGCCTCGGCCACGCGGTCTGGTGCGCCCGGCACATTGTCGGCGACGAGCCATTCGCGGTTCTGCTTCCCGATGAGCTGATGCTCGGCAAGCCCGGATGCCTCGCGCAGATGGTCGAGGCTTACGATCGCGTGGGCGGCAATATCGTCGCGGCGCTCGAAGTGCCGGAGAGCGAAACTCACAAATATGGCGTGATCGATCCCGGCGCGAGCGACGGGCGGCTGATCGAGATCCGCGGCATGGTCGAAAAGCCCGCGCCGGGCACCGCGCCGTCGAACCTGATGCTGCCCGGCCGCTACATCCTTCAGCCCGACGTGATGCGCGCCCTCGACGCGCAGGAGACTGGCGCGGGCGGCGAGATCCAGCTGACTGACGCGATGGCGAAGCTGATCGGCAACCAGCCGTTCCACGCCTACCGTTTCGACGGCGAGCGCTACGATTGCGGAAGCGCGGCGGGGTTCGTGATCGCCAATGTGGCCGTCGCGCTTCAGCGGGACGACGTCTCGCCCGCGCTGCGCGAGTTCCTGAGCGGCGTTTAAGGCTCCAGCTCGACGTCCCAGTAGAGGTAATCGCGCCAGCTTTCGTGGAGATAGTTGGGCGGAAAGGCGCGGCCGTGCTCCTGGAGCTGCCACGTCGTCGGGCGGATGGGCTCGCGGTGTGGGTGCATGTGCGCTTCGGTGGGCGTCCTTCCGCCCTTCCGAAGGTTGCATGGCGCGCAGGCGGTCGCGACATTCTCCCACGTCGTGCGTCCGCCATGGGCGCGCGGTACGACATGGTCGAACGTCAGCTCCCGCGCCGACCCGCAATAGACGCAGCGGAATTTGTCGCGCAGGAACAGGTTGAACCGGGTGAAAGCGGGATATTCATTGGGACGCACATAGTCGCGAAGCGCGATCACGCTGGGGAGCTTCAGCGCGACGCTCGGGCTGTGTACCTCGCGTTCGTAATGCGCGACGACGTCCACGCGCTCGAGGAACATCGCCTTGACCGCCGTCTGCCATGGCCACAGCGACAGCGGGTAATAAGACAGGGGCGTGTAGTCGGCGTTGAGCACCAGCGCCGGGCAGCTTTCCGGATGGCGGATCAACTCAGGGTGATACATTCGAGCGCGACAAGCCTTTCGTCCGGTGGTCCGAACTCCAGCTCTCCGGCCTCGTCGCACTCAAGGAGGAGAGGGCGCCGGCCCGCTTCCCTTGCGTCGAGCCGGATGCCAACCCGGCGTGACATGCCTATGACAGCATTTCCGATGACTCCGGGTCAAGAGCTGTTTCGGTCACAATGCCGATGATCGTCACGCGCTTCGCGCCCTCGCCGACGGGAAAGCTGCACCTCGGGCACGCCTGGAGTGCTGTCCTTGGGCATGCGCGGGCACGTGAGAGCGGCAGATTTCTGCTCAGGATCGAGGATCTCGACCAGATGCGCAGCCGGCCGGAGTTCGTCGAGGGGATCATGGAGGACCTGCGCTGGCTTGGACTCGACTGGAATGAGCCGGTGTTCGTGCAGTCGGAAAGGGCCAATGCCTACGAGGCAGCTTTGACCAAGCTCCGTGATCAGGGGCTGGTCTATCCCTGCTTTTGCACGCGCGGCGATATCGCCGCCGCGCTCGAGGCGCCGCATGGCCGCTCGGCGCATTATCCAGGCACCTGCCGCCGGCTGCACGACGATCCCGGGCGCCGCGCGTCCGCGCCGCACAGCTGGCGGATCGATGCCACAAAAGCGCTGGCGCTGACCGGCCTGCCGTCATGGACCGAATCCGATCGCCGCCGCTTCACCTCGAAGCGCGACGACTTCGACGACGTGATCCTCGCCCGCAAGGACGCGCCTGCCGCCTATCACCTCGCCTGCGTCGTCGACGATGCCGCGACCGGCGTCACGCTCGTCACCCGCGCAGCGGACCTGCGCGCTTCGACACCGGTGCAGCGACTGCTGCAGATGCTCCTCGATTTGCCCGAACCCACCTACCTCCACCATCCGCTCGTGGCGCATGCGGATGGCCGCCGTCTCGCCAAGCGCGATCTCGCGCCGACGCTCGCCGCGATGCGGGACAATGGCGCCGACGGCCATGCGCTCGCCGCCGACCTCGCCGCGGGCAAGCTTCCGCTTGGTTTCGGCTTCGTCGACGCCTAAGGCGCGCCCATGCGGATCCTCCTCCTCATCCTGCTTCTGCTGGCGATGGCGGCGGTGGTGTACGTGCTCGTTCGAGGCGTGATTGCCATGGCCTCGGGCAAGGATGTCACCGGCGAGCAGTCGCAGATGTGGATGCGTCGCCGGGTGATGTTCCAGGCCATCGCCATCATTCTCGTGGTCCTGATCCTGGCGGTCGCGGGCGCCGCCAGCCACTAGGGCCGCCCGCTTGGTCAAGCTCAATAAGATCTACACTCGGACAGGGGACGGCGGCAGCGCCGGGCTGGTCGACGGCAGCCGCGTCAGCAAGTCGAGCCTGCGCATGGCCGCGATCGGCGAGGTCGACGAAGCCAATGCGGCCATAGGTGTCGCCATCGCGGCGCTCGGCGGCGGCGATGTCGCCTACCGGCTGCTGCAGGTGCAGAACGAGATGTTCGACCTCGGCGCCGACGTCGCGACCCCAGGCAAGGTCGAAGGCGCGCTTCGGATCGTCGCAAGCCAGGTCGCCCGCCTCGAAGTCGAAATCGACGAGATGAACCAGGCGCTCGAGCCGCTGACGAGCTTCATCCTGCCCGGCGGTTCGGCTGCCGTCGCGGCGCTACACCTCGCCCGAACCGTCGTTCGGCGCGCTGAGAGGGCAGCGGTCGCCCTCCACGAGGCCGAGCCGCTCAATCCGCAGCTGCTCGCCTACCTCAATCGGCTCTCGGATCATTTATTCGTCGCCGCGCGCTTCGTCGCCGCGCGCGAAGGAGGCGACGTGCTGTGGCAACCCGGCGCCACACGGACCTAGCTTCTCCTTCCTTGGGCGACACACGGGGCGTTTTCGTCTAAGGGCCGCAACCCTATGGCGACCCAGGCCCGCCTAACGCCTCTCGGCGATCTCGCCTCTCGACTGTTCGCGACGAGGAGGTTGACCCTCGACCTCGCCGAGCCGCTGTCCGACGCCGACGCGACGATCCAGCCGTTTCCGGACGCTTCGCCGGCCAAGTGGCACCTGGCCCATACGACATGGTTCTTCGAGACTTTCGTGCTTCGCGACCACGCGCCCGGATACCGCGCGTTCGACGAGCACAATGCGTTCCTCTTCAACAGCTATTACGAAGCCGAGGGACCGCGCCATGCGCGGCCGCGCCGGGGAATGCTCAGCCGCCCGTCCCTCGACGAGGTCCGCGCCTATCGCGCGCACGTCGACGAAGCGCTCGAGCGCGTGCTGCCCGCGCTTCAGCCGGGCGCGCTGGACCTGATCGAGCTCGGTATCAACCACGAGCAGCAGCACCAGGAGCTGTTCCTCACCGATATCCTGGCCACCTTCGCGGAGAACCCGCTCGAGCCGGCCTACGGCGAGCTTCCGCCGCCAGGCTGCTTCGCCGTCGAGCCATCATCGTGGCATGGCGGCCGCGAGGGCATTGTCGAGATCGGCGCCGGCGATACCGGATTCGCGTTCGACAGCGAGCGGCCGCGGCACCGGGTCTTCCTCTCCGGCCACGAAATCGCGAATCGCCGAGCGACCAACAAGGAATGGCGCGAGTTCATTGCCGATGGCGGCTATCGCACGCCGACTTTATGGCTCTCAGAAGGCTGGGACTGGGTGCAGCGCGAGCAGGTTTCCGCCCCGCTCTACTGGCGCGGCGACGAAAGCGAGTTCACACTCGGCGGCCCCCGGGAGATCGACTGGGCCGCGCCCGTCGCCCATGTCAGCTATTACGAAGCGGACGCGTTCGCGCGCTGGGGCGGGGCGCGGCTGCCGACCGAGGCCGAATGGGAAGATTTCGCCGCTTCGGCCGATCCAGCGATCGGCAACCAGCTCGACCACGGCGGCCCGGTTGCCCCGCGGCCGGGTGGTGGCGTCTTCGGCGATGTGTGGGAATGGACGCAGAGCGCCTTCGCCTCCTACCCCGGCTTCGCGCCGCCAGCCGGGGCGGTCGGCGAATATAATGGCAAGTTCATGTGCGGCCAGTTCGTGCTCAAGGGTGCGAGCTGCGCGACTCCGCGCGGGCACAGCCGCGCCTCCTACCGCAACTTCTTCTCGCCGCATGCGCGGTGGCAATTCACGGGAGTGCGCCTTGCTCGCGACGCTTGATCCGCAAACCAGGACATTCCGCGACGACGTGCTCGCGGGGCTTTCCGCGCCGATCCCCGCGATTCCAGCGCGGTGGCTCTACGACCGTCGCGGATCCGAGTTGTTCGACCAGATCACGCGGCTCGAATCCTATTATCCGACCGGGACCGAGACGGCGCTGCTGCGCGACATCATGCCCGAGGTCGCTCGGCGCGTCCCAAAAGGCGCGGCGGTCATCGAGTTCGGCGCGGGATCGGCGACCAAGACCCCAATCCTGCTCGAGGCGATCGCGCCCGCCGCTTATATCCCGGTCGACATCTCCGGCGACTATCTCGAGCAAAGCGCGGACGAGCTTCAGAAGCGTTTCCCCGGCCTCGAGGTCATTCCCGTCGTCGCCGATTTCGCCCGGCCGTTCGGCCTTCCGGGCGGAATCGAACATCTGCCCAAGCTCGGCTTCTTCCCAGGTTCGACCATCGGCAACTTCGTGCCATGGAGCGCGACCGACCTGCTGCGCCAGTTCCGCGCGCTGCTCGGTCCCGGCGCCCAGCTTCTCATCGGCATGGACCGGATGAAGCCGGTCGAGCGGCTGCTCACCGCCTATGACGAGCCCGAGGGCGTCACTGCCGAGTTCAACCTCAACCTCCTGCGGCGGATCAACCGCGAGCTCGACGCCGAAATCCCCATCGACGCCTTCCGCCACGAAGCGCGCTGGAACGACATCCTCTCGCGCGTCGAAATGCACCTCGTCGCCAGTCGGGATGTCGACTTCTCGATTGCCGGACGGCGCTTCCGCTTTGCCGCCGGTTCGTCGATCCATACCGAGAACAGCCACAAATATCCGCCGCGCGGGGGGCGCCTCCTTCTGCTCGCCGGGGGCTGGACGCCGATCGCCGAATGGTCGGACCGCGAGGACGATTTCGCCGAGATCCTCGCCGTCGCCGAGCCGGAGAGGTTTGCGCCCTAGCGCACTCGCCGCTAAGCGCCGGCCATGCTTTTCGCGCTCGTCGAAATTGTCGACCTCCTGCTGAACGTCCTGTTCTGGATCATCATCATCCAGGTGATCCTGAGCTGGCTGCTGGCGTTCAATGTGCTCAACACCAGCTCGAACGGCGTGCGCACCGTCGCCGTCGCGCTCGATCGCATTACCGCGCCCCTCTACCGGCCGATCCGCCGGATATTGCCCGATTTCGGCGGCCTCGATTTCTCGCCGCTGGTCATCCTGCTGTTGATCGAGGTCATCGAGAAGCTGCTCGGCGGCGTCGTGGCCCAATATTATTACGGCGGATGACGGCGAAGCGGATCGACGGCAAGGCCGCCGCGCTGGCGATCCGGGAGCGGGTGGGCGCGCATGTCGCCGCCTTCCAGCGGCAAGCGGGGCGACCGCCGGGGCTGGCGACCGTCCTCGTCGGCGAAGACCCGGCAAGCGCCGTCTATGTCCGGTCCAAGAACCGCGCGACGGCCGAGGCCGGGATGGCGAGCTTCGCGCACAATCTTCCCGTCACGACGAGCGAGGACGAGCTTCTGCAGCTCGTGCTCGATCTCAACGCCGACGAACGCGTCGATGGAACCCTCGTCCAGCTTCCGCTGCCCAACCAGATCGACGCCGCCCGCGTGATCGCCACGATCGATCCGTCGAAGGATGTCGACGGCTTCCACGCGATGAACGCCGGCCGGCTCGCGACCGGCCTCGACGCGCTGGTGCCGTGCACCCCGCTCGGCTGCCTTCACCTGCTTCGACAGGAGCTCGGCAGCCTCGCGGGGCTCGAAGCGGTCGTCGTCGGCCGCTCGAACATCGTCGGAAAGCCCATGGCGCTGCTCCTGCTCGGCGATCACGCGACGGTCACCATCGCCCATTCGCGTACCCGCGATCTTCCGGCCGTGGTGCGGCGTGCCGACGTCGTCGTCGCCGCCGTCGGGCGCCCGGAGATGATCCGCGGCGACTGGATCAAGCCAGGCGCAACGGTTATCGATGTCGGGATCAACCGCATCCCGACCGACGACGGCAAGGGCCGGCTCGTCGGCGACGTCGCTTACGACGAAGCGGCCGAGGTCGCGGCGGCGATTACGCCGGTGCCCGGCGGTGTCGGTCCCATGACCATCGCCATGTTGATGCGCAACACGCTCGTCGCCGCGCACCGCAGGGCCGGCCTGGCGGACCCGGAGGGCCTGTGATCGAGCTGTTCGGCTCGGCGCTGGTCACTTTCCTGGTGATCATCGACCCGCCGGGCTGCGCGCCGATCTTCGCCAGCCTCACCCGCGGGACTTCGCCGGCGCACCGGCGCGCGATGGCGATCCGTTCGTCGCTGATCGCCTGGGCGATCCTGATGTTCTTCGCGCTGCTGGGCCGTCCGATGCTCCAGTGGCTCGGGATCAGCCTTGCGAGCTTCCGGATCGCGGGCGGGATTCTGCTCTTCTACATCGCGGTGGAGATGGTGTTTGAGCGCCGCACCGAGCGGCGCGAGAAGCGCGCCGAATCGATCGAAGGGACTTCGGAAGCCGACGACATCAGCGTGTTCCCGATGGCGATGCCGATGATCACCGGCCCCGGTTCGATCGCCAGCGCCATGCTCTGGGTGTCGCGCGCCGAGACGCCGCTTCACGTGGCGGTCGTGCTCGCCGCAATCACCGTCGTCATCCTGATCACGCTGGCGACGCTCCTCGCGTCAGGCCCGCTGATGCGGCTCATCGGCGACAAGGTCGAAGCGGCGATCACCCGGATCCTCGGCGTCATCCTCGCCGCGCTTGCCGCCCAGTTCGTGATCGACGGCCTAAGGCAAAGCTTCCCGCACCTGCTCGCCTAGCCGACCACTTTCCACATCTGGTACGGCGAATCCTTCGGCAGAGGCACCGGCTGAAGCCACTTGGGCACCTCGCCGCGAGTCAGCTGGCCGTAAAAGCCGTTCGGCACCTCGGAATTGAAGATCGTCGTGGTCGAGCTGTCCGGGCAGCTCAGCACATAGTTGGAATGATATTTGTCGACGATGATCTGGTGCGCTTGGCTTGCGCTTCCACGCCATGCCTTCATCACGTCGACGATCTGGCGCCAGTTGCGGTGGTAGGGGCCGGTGATCGCGTCATGGTGGGTGACCGTGATCAGCCGCGGCCCGAGGTCGACGAAGGTGAAGACGAGTCCCTTGGGCTGCAGGGCGATCGGGTGGAGGCCCCACAAGGAGCTGCACAGCGCGTTGGCTTTGCCGATGGCTTTCTCGTAGGCGGTGGGCTTGGGCTCCGGGATGAACCCGACGACGAACGGGATTCCAATCCCGGCGCCGATCAGGATCACCGCGCAGGTGCCAAACACGACCAGGATCGGCTGGCCGCTTTTCCAGAATCGCGGAACAAGAAACCACATCAGCGACGCAGCGCCGATCACTGACATCATTTGCGAGGCGGGCGCGGTGCGAGTCTGCCAGAAGAGAAGCAGAGTCGCCGCGATTGCGGGAACGCCCGCGCCGACGATCCGCCGCAGCAGGTCGCGATCGCGCCGCTTCATCCAGCCGAGAAGCACCCATCCGATCGCACCAGTGACCGGCAGGGTCAGGATGAAAGTCGCGATCCGCCAGCCGTGGCGATAGACCGGCCGCGCTTCCTTGACGTAGTTCATCCACAGCCGCTGCGCCTCGGGCGAGATATGCTCGGGCTTCTGCAGGCATTGCGGCCACACCGCCGCATGGAAGCCGGCGATGATCGCGCCGGCGATCAAGGCAAGCACCAGCCGCCGCTTCCAGTCCATCGGCGACAGCCAGGCGAGCCCGTACATCATCGCTCCGCCGAGCATCGCATCCGACACATAGACCGGCGACAGCACGTCGCAGACCACGCCGCGATTGTCGTTCGAAGCGAAGACCAGGAAGGCGAGCGCCACCCCTCCGGTCATCGACAGCGTGTAGGCGCGCAGGCGCTCGGTCTGCTCGAGGTCGTCGACCCAGAACAGCACCATCGCGACTCCGAAGAGCGCGAGATAGATGATCATCTCCAACCCGATCGCGAGCGACAGGGCCGAGGTGATCCCGAGCACGAGGCCGCCGCGCAATCGCTTCGGATCGGCCATGCCCGCGATGCTGAGCGCCAGGAAAGCGAGCTGCCATCCGTGATGGTCGATCCGTTCGGGCATGAACATGCTGTTGGTCGAATCGGCGAACAGGATGGCGAGCAGCGCGAACGGGTAGGCGAGCGGGTGGATCAGCCGCCGAGCCGCCAGCGCGAGCGAAAACAGCAGCAGCAGATAGGGGAGCATCGGAGCGATCGCGACCGCCCACCGCTCCGCTGCCGGCCCGCCGAGGAAGGGCCGCAAGCCCAGGATCAGCCCCGCGATCGGCAGGTCGACCAGCCGCGACCAGTGGATGTTCGCGCCGAACGGCGGGTTCATGCGGTAGTCGCGAAGGTCGAACCAGCCCTGGCCGTGAAGCAGGCCGCGGACCTGCATCATCCGCATATTGTCGTCGGTGTCCCCGAGTCCGAAGTACCGGATGTCGGTCCACTTCTGGTAGAGGAACCAGGCGCAGACCAGCAGCCAAAGGACGAACGCGACGAGCTTCCACCGGCGCTCGATCAGCTCGAGCGCACGCGCTTCCCAGTCCTGCGCCTTGCCTTGGGCCATTTTTCGCGCTGTAGCCGCTCGACCTCAAACGGCAAGCAGCCGGAAATGGCCAGCGAATTAAACGTCAGTCAGGAAACCTTCGGTCAGTTGGTTCGGTTCGCGCTCGTCGGGTTCTTCCTGGCGGGCGTCTATTCGGTCATCTACTGGGTTCTCGCGACCTATCTGATGCCGCCCATGGTGGCCGTCGTCATCGCCTTTCTCGTCGCCGTCAGCATCGGCTTCGTGCTCCACAGCCGGTGGAGCTTTCGCGGCCATGGCAAGAGCGAGGACCGGCGGACGAAGGCCAAGTTCCTTATCGTCCAGACGTCCGGCTTCATCCTCAACGAAGGTTTCACCTGGCTGCTGATCAATCATTTCCATGGGCCGACCTGGTGGCCGCTGGTCCCGGCGATCTTCGTCACGCCGCTCGCGACCTACATCTTCAACCGCCACTGGGTTTTCGGCTGATGGAGCGCAGCGTCTACCGCGAGATGGCGGAGCTCGACCAGCGGCACTGGTGGTACAAGGCCCGCCGCGAGGTGCTCGCCGAGCTGATCCGCCGCGAAGCCATGCCTCCCGCCAAGGCCCGAATTCTCGAGATCGGCTGCGGCACCGGTCACAACCTCGACATGCTCGG
>DATNFJ010000066.1:0-37463 GCA_035606455.1 Sphingomicrobium sp. | reverse complement strand
GAGTTCAGGATGACCAGCGAGGGCCGGTCACATCCTGAACACGCCGAATTGCGGCCGGTCGGGGATCGGCGCGTTCAGCGTTGCCGCGAACGCCAGGCCGAGCACGTCGCGCGTCTGCGCCGGGTCGATGATGCCGTCGTCCCACAGGCGCGCGGTCGCGTGCCAGGGATTGCCTTCGGCTTCGTAGCTTTCGCGGATCGGCTGCTTGAACGCTTCGGCCTGCTCGGGCGTCCATTTGTCGGCGTCGCGGTGGACGGTGGCGAGGACGCTCGCCGCCTGCTCGCCGCCCATCACGCTGATGCGGCTGTTGGGCCAGGTGAAGAGGAACCGCGGCGAGTAGGCGCGGCCGGCCATGCCGTAGTTGCCCGCGCCGAAGCTTCCGCCGATCAGAACGGTGATCTTCGGCAGCTGCGCGGTTGCGACTGCGGTGACGAGCTTAGCGCCGTGCTTGGCGATGCCTTCCGCTTCGTATTTCCCGCCGACCATGAAGCCGGAGATGTTCTGGAGGAACAGGAGCGGCGTCCGGCGCATCGCGGCGAGCTCGATGAAATGCGCGCCTTTGACCGCGCTTTCGCTGAACAGCACGCCGTTGTTGGCGAGGATCGCGACGGGGATGCCCCAGATGTGGGCGAAGCCGCAGACGAGGGTCGAGCCGTAGAGCGGCTTGAACTCGTGCAGCTCGGAGCCGTCGACGATGCGCGCGATCACCTCGTGTACGTCGTAAGGCGCGCGCACGTCCTCGGGGATGATGCCGTACAGCTCATCGGCATCGAACAAGGGCGCGCGCGGCTCGCGCAGCTCGAGGCCCGCCGCGCCTTCCGGCTGGAGCGTCGAGACAATGTCGCGGACGATGGTCAGCGCATGCTCGTCATTTTCGGCGAGATGATCGACCACGCCGCTCTTCTTGGCGTGGAGGTCGCCGCCGCCCAGATCCTCTGCGCTGATCTCTTCGCCCGTCGCGGCCTTCACCAGCGGCGGGCCGCCGAGGAAGATCGTGCCCTGGTTGCGGACGATCACGCTCTCGTCGCTCATCGCCGGCACGTAGGCGCCGCCGGCGGTGCAGCTGCCCATCACCGCGGCGATCTGGGCGATGCCTTTGGCGCTCATCTGCGCCTGGTTGAAGAAGATGCGGCCGAAGTGGTCGCGGTCGGGAAAGACGTCGGCCTGATAGGGCAGGTTCGCGCCGCCGCTGTCGACGAGATAAACGCAGGGCAGCCGGTTCGCTTCCGCGATCTCCTGCGCGCGGAGATGCTTCTTCACGGTCAGCGGATAGTAAGTGCCGCCCTTCACCGTCGCGTCGTTGCAGACGATCATCACCTGCTTGCCCGACACGCGCCCGATGCCGCAGATGATTCCCGCCCCCGGCACTTCGCCTTCGTACATGTCGCAGGCGGCGAGCTGGCCGATCTCGAGGAACGGCGAGCCGGGGTCGAGCAGCCGTTCGACGCGGTCACGGGGGAGCAGCTTGCCGCGTTCGACGTGGCGTTTGCGATGTTTTTCCGGGCCGCCTTTCGCCGCCTCGGCAACGTCGGCGCGCAGCTTTTCGGCGAGCGCGCGGTTGTGATCGTAACGGGCGCGGAACTCTTCGCTGTCCGTGGCGATTTTGCTGTCGATACGCGGTGCGCTCATGCCGCTCGTCAGTCCGTTGGTCGAAAAGGCCTGCCGCTCGCCTAGCGGTAACGTCAGGCAATGGCAAAGCAGTCTCGAAGGAGGGTCTCCCGTGAAGCGAGCACTTTTGTTTGTCGTCGGGTCGGCGTTCGCGCTTGCGGCGTGCAACACCAGCACGAGCCAGAATGCCGCGCAGCAGAAGCCGGGCACGGACATCGGGATCCAGCCAGGCTGGATGGACAAGAGCGTCCTGCCGGGGAACGACTTCTTCAGCTACGCCAACGGCACCTGGGTCAAGAACACCCCGCTTCCGCCCGACCGTTCCCGCATCGGCGGCTTCTTCATCGCCGACCAGCTGCGCGAGAAGAACACGCGAGCCTTGTTCGACCAGATCATCAAGTCCAATCCGACGAGCGGCAGCGACGCGATGATCGCCAATTATTACAATGCTTACCTCAATACCGACGCGATCGATCGCGCCGGCCTGGCGCCCGCCAAGGGGGACCTCGACGCGATCAATGCCATTGCCGACAGGCACCAGCTGAGCGCGGCGATCGGCGGGACTCTGCGCGCGGATACCGATCCGCTCAATGACACCAATTTCCACAGCGAGCATCTGTTCGGGATCTTCGTGACGCAAGGGCTCGCCACGCCGGGCGAACAGCTCCCTTATCTGATGCAGGGCGGCCTCGGGCTGCCGGACCGCGACTATTATCTGTCGGCCGACCCGAAGATGGCGGAGACCCGGGCCAAGTATAAGGCCTATGTCCAGACCATCCTGCAGGACGCGAACTATCCCGATCCGCAGGGCGCCGCCGGCAGGATCATGGACCTCGAGACCAAGATCGCGCAGGCGCACGAGCCGCGCGAGCTGAGCGAGGACTTCAAGAACGGCGCGCAAGTGTGGACCCGCCAGCAGCTCGAGCAGAAGGCGCCGGGGATCGACTGGGCGGCGCTGCTCGGTGCGGCCGGGCTCGGCGGCGCGCAGAAGTTCGACGCCTATCATTTTGCGTCGATCCCCAAGCTCTCCGCACTCGTCGCTTCGGAGCCGCTTCAGAACTGGAAGGACTGGCTGACCTTCCACACGCTCAACCAGCAGGCGAACGTCCTTCCGAAGCCGTTCCGCGACGCGAGCTTCGCGTTCAACGGCACCACCTTGCAGGGGACGCCGCAGCAGCGTCCGCGCGACCAGCTGGCGCTCAACGCCACCAGCAACGCGCTTCAGGACGCCGTGGGCCAGGCCTATGTCGCCAAATATTTCCCCGCCTCGGCCAAGGCCGAAATCCAGCACATGGTCGACAATCTGAAAGCGGCGTTCGCGCGGCGCGTAAGCGCGATCCCGTGGATGAGCGCATCGACCAAGGCCGAAGCGCTCAAGAAAGTGCAGAACATCATCGTCGGCGTGGGCTATCCCGACAGCTGGCGGGATTATTCGGGGCTGCAGATCGTCGGCAACAACGCCTACGCCAACCAGAAGAACGCGTCGCTTTGGGAGTATCGGCACCAGATCGCGAAGATCGGCAAGCCGATGGACCGGCACGAATGGTGGATGCCGCCGCAGCTGGTCAACGCGGTCAACCTGCCGGTGCAGAATGCGCTCAACTTCCCGGCCGCGATCCTGGTCAAGCCGTTCTTCGACCCCAACGCCGACGCGGCATTTAACTATGGCGCCATCGGCGCGGTGATCGGGCACGAGATCAGCCACAGCTTCGACACCGGCGGCGCGCTGTTCGACGCCAGCGGCGCGATGCGCAACTGGTGGACTCCGGCGGACTTCAAGAATTTCCAGCAGCGGGCGGCCGCGCTGGCGAACCAGTTCGATCAATATGAAGCGCTTCCGGGGCTGCACGTGAACGGCAAGCTGACGATCAACGAGGATATCGCCGACGTGGCGGGACTCGGGGCCGCGTACGAGGCCTACAAGACGTCGCTCGGCGGCAAGCCCGCGCCGACGATCGACGGCTTTACCGGCGACCAGCGCTTCTTCCTCGCGTTCGGCCAGGCCTGGGCGGCGAAATGGCGTCCCGAAGCGCTACGCCAGGTCGTCCTGACCAACGAGCACGCGCCCGACCAGTTCAGGGCGCTGACGGTGCGCAACCTCGATCCCTGGTATCCGGCATTCAACGTGAAGCCGGGCCAGAAACTCTATCTCGCGCCGGACAAGCGCGTGAAGATCTGGGGCTAACGACTTAACTGATCGGCCCGCGCCTTCAGATAAGCGTAGAGCGCGTCACGCTCGTGCGGAGTCATCTTCGCGAAGCGGTGCGTGGCTGCCTGGTCCATCAGCCGGAGTTTCCGTCCGCCGACCGGTACTCCTGTGGTCATCAGTCGTTCGAAATCCCCGCGCGTGTAGCCCCCGACCACGATCAGATTTGGTGAGTTGAGGCCGGGCTCGACATCCCTGGTGCCGGTAAGATCAGTGCCATGGCATTCGGCGCAAGTGACCGAGGTGATGTAGCGGCCAAGCGCGTAGCGGGGCCCGAGGTCGACCGACGGCTTGAGCTTCGCTTCGGCGACGAACTGCGCCTCGGGCTTCACCTGGCCGCTATCGATGAACTGCTTCTTCGCGAGCGCGGTGAGCCGTGGCGGCGGTGACGCTTCACCGGTCGGACGAAGCGAACGGAGATAGGCGATCAGAGCCTTCATGTCGGCAGCGCTCAGGTTCTGGAACACCGATGAAGGCATGCCCCAAAGGTCCTTGCGCGTGGGTTCGACACCAGTGCGGAGAACAGCTTCCACCTGCGCGTCCGAATGATGGGCGACGAACTGGGTCAGGTTCGGCGCGTAAATGACTCCAAATTGCGGGGAGTCTTCAAAGAGGTTCTGGCCGGTCAGCTTCGGCGTGTGGCAGCCGGTGCAGCCGAGCACTTGCGTGAGGCGATTGCCGTGCGCGATGAGCGCGGACGCATTGGTCACCTGCGCTCCATCGAAACTGATCGCGGGCGGCTGTGCCGCGGAATGGTTTTCCGGAAATTTCGAACAGGCTGCAGTCGCGAGCAGCAACACAATCGACCATGCGCGCATTGGCGAGTCCCCCGCACGCGAAATAGCGGAAGATGCGGAAGCGGGCGAGCGTTAGACCCCGATCACCTCACGCCCGATCAGCATCCGCCTGATCTCGTTGGTGCCCGCGCCGATGTCGAGCAGCTTGGCGTCGCGGTAATAGCGTTCGACCGGCCAATCCTTCGTATAGCCCGCTCCGCCCAGCGCCTGCACCGCTTCATTGGCGACGCGAACGGCGTTCTCTGACGCAAGCAAAATCGCGCCGGCGGCGTCGAAGCGGGTCGTCTTGCCGGCGTCGCACGCCTTGGCGACATTGTAGACGTAAGCGCGCGAGGAATTGAGCGCCACATACATGTCGGCGATCTTGGCCTGCATCAGCTGGAACGAGCCGATCGGCTTTCCGAACTGCTTGCGCTCGCGGACGTAGGGCAGGACCGTGTCGAGGCAGGCCTGCATGATCCCGATCTGGATTCCGGCGAGCACCGTGCGTTCGTAATCGAGGCCGCTCATCAGCACCGCGACCCCTTCATTCTCCTGCCCGAGGATATTCTCGGGAGGCACGAAGCAGTCGTCGAACACCAGCTCGTTGGTCGGCGAACCGCGCATTCCGAGCTTGTCCATCTTCTGCCCGATCGAGAAGCCGTCCATGCCCTTCTCGATCAGGAAGGCGGTGATCCCACGGCTGCCTTCCCCGGTCTTGGCGTAGACGACCAAAGTGTCGGCATAGCCCCCATTGGTGATCCAGAACTTGGTGCCGTTGAGGCGATAGCCGTTGCCGCTCTTCTCGGCCTTGAGCTTCATTCCGACGACGTCGCTGCCCGCGCCCGCCTCGCTCATCGCCAGCGCGCCGACATGCTCGCCGCTGATCAGCCTGGGCAGATATTTTCGCTTCTGATCGTCATTGGCCCAGCGTCGGATCTGGTTGACGCAGAGGTTCGAGTGGGCACCGTAGCTAAGCCCGACGGACGCCGATGCTCGCGCGACTTCCTCCTGGGCGACGACATGCTCGAGATAGCCAAGGCCGAGGCCGCCATATTCCTCCTCGACGGTGATCCCGTGCAGCCCAAGCTCGCCCATTTGCGGCCAGAGCTGGCGCGGGAACTCGTCGCTCTCGTCGATCCCGGAGGCGATCGGCGCAATTTTCTCGCGAGCGAACCGCTCAGTGGTCTCGCGGATCGTGTCGGCCATTTCGCCGAGGTCGAAATCGAGCCCGGTATCGGACATGCTTGGCACTCCTGTTCCGGAAGCGCGCTAGCAGAGGCTCCGCTGCGTTGGGAAGCAGCGCTTTCTTCAGCCGGCGCTTGATGGCGGGCTGGACGGAGGAGCGCCAGACGGCCGCGGAACGGCCGGCGGAAAGGCGACCGGCTGGGTCGATCCGCGATGGCAAGTGAAGCAGGTCACCTTGGTGTCCTTGAATTGCTTCACGTCGAAATCCTCGGCGTTGATGCGGTGCATCATTGCCAGCATCTTGCGGGCCGTCAGCTTGTGATCCTTGGCATCGGAAGCGAAATCGAACGTGGAGAGCGGTTTGCCCTCCTCGCCGACATGGCAATAGGTACAGCGAACGCCGAGCGACACCGTGAAGAGCTTCATCGTACCCAACAGCTGCGGGCCGGTGATGTCCTGCGGCAGGAACTTCAGATTCTTGTGCGGCGGATTGGCGAAGCTGAGGTCCGGCGGACTCGCCGGCGGCGCGGTCTGGGCAATGCCCACGGAAACGCCGAACAGTGCGGCTGAAGCAGCAAGGATGAATTCGGGGATCGCGCGTTTCATCGGAACCTCCGGTCGTGACGGCGCGACAATGAATCCGCACCCGCGTCGATCAAGGACGGTTTCGACGAGCGCTCGCTTCGCTTTTTCGACGAAGCGGCGAACCGACAATTGTCAGCCGGCGCCGCGCTCCTGGTTCGCGGGAGCGGCTGGACCAGCCGGCGCGGCAGCGGGCATTGCCGGCGGGGGCATGGTCGCGGGCGACTTGGAGCCGCGATGGCAGGTGAAGCAGGTCACCTTCGAATCGGCCTGGCCGGTGATCGCCGGCAGGTTGGCGTCGATCTCCTTGACCATGCGCATCATGCCGCGCGCGATGTCCTTGTTCGGCTTGGCGTCCGACGGGAAATCGTAGGTCGAAAGCGGCTGCCCCTCGGCGCCCACGTGGCAGAAGCTGCAACGGACGCCGAGCGACTGGGTGAAGAACTTCATCGTGCCCAGCAGCTGCGGAGCGGTGATGTCCTGCGGCAGGACCTTCAGATTCTTGTGCGGCGGGTTGGCGAAGGCCGGCATGTTCGGCGGGGGTGCGCCGGTCTGTGCAAAGGCGACGGAAACGGCGAAAACGGCAGCGGCCGAAGCGAGCGCGAGCTGTGGAATTCCGAACTTCATGAGGAACCCCTTTTTCGTGACGCCTTCATCATGAACTTTGGCCGCAGCCCGTCAAGCGCGCATTTGAAGAAGGCTGCGGCCGTGACTATGTGCAGTGCAGCAAAAATCCTCCCTGAAGGCAGCAGGTAATGGCCAACTCCGATTCCGATCCGATCGTTATTCTCTCCTATGCGCGCACGCCGATGGGCAGCTTCCAGGGCGCCTTGTCGCCGCTGTCTGCGACGGAGCTTGGCGCCACTGCCGTGAAAGCAGCGGTCGAGCGGGCGGGAATCTCGGGCGACCAGGTCGACAAGGTGTTCATGGGCAATGTGCTCTCGGCCGGCCTCGGCCAGGCGCCCGCGCGGCAGGCCGCCATCGGCGCGGGCCTGCCCAAGTCGGCCGAGGCCGTGACCGTCAACAAGGTCTGCGGATCGGGGATGCAGGCGGCGATCTTCGCCACCGACATGCTCAAGGCCGGTTCGGCAGACGTGATCGTCGCCGGCGGCATGGAGAGCATGTCCAACGCGCCATATTTGTCGAAGAAGTATCGCGCCGGCGCCCGCATCGGCCATGACACGGTCTACGACCATATGATGCTCGACGGGCTCGAGGACGCCTATGACAAGGGCCGGGCTATGGGTACCTTCGCCGAGGATGCGGCTCGTGAGTACCAATTCACGCGCCAGGACCAGGACGAATATGCGATCGAGAGTCTGCGCCGCGCAAACGCCGCGATCAACGACGGCAGGTTTGACAAGGAGGTGGTTCCGGTCACCGTCACCACGCGCAAGGGCGAAGTCACGGTCGACCGCGACGAGCAGCCGGGCAAGGGCAATCCCGAGAAGATCCCGCAACTGAAGGCCGCCTTCGCCAAGGACGGCACGATCACCGCGGCGACAAGCTCGTCGATCAGCGACGGCGCAGCCGCATTGGTGCTGACGCGCCAGAGCGTCGCCGAGAAGCTGGGCAAGAATCCGATCGCCCGAGTGGTCGCGCACGCGGCTGCCGCGCAGGAGCCGTCGAAGTTCACGTCCGCTCCGGTACCGGCGATCGAGAAGGTGCTTCAGAAGGCCGGCTGGAGCGTCGGTGACGTGGACCTGTGGGAAATCAACGAAGCCTTCGCCTGCGTCGCCATGATCGCCATGCGCGACATCGGAATCCCGCACGACAAGATCAACGTCAACGGCGGCGCGACCGCGCTCGGCCACCCGATCGGCGCCAGCGGCGCGCGGATCACGACGACTCTGATCGCAGCACTTCAGGACCGCGGTCTCAAGCGCGGCGTCGCAAGCCTCTGCATCGGCGGCGGCGAAGCGACCGCCATCGCGGTGGAGCTGGTCTAGGACGCCTTGGCGACGAGCCCGCAGACGTAAGCGCCAATGACAGCACCCGGCTCACCGGGTCCGTAGTGATCCGATTTCCACTCGCTGCTTTGGTCGAAGCGGTAATCCATGACGAAGTCTTTGCTGAGGTCTTGCGAGCAGTCCAATCTGTCCTGCTCCGACACGTCGTCAGAGGAATCGCACTCCTTCCAGAAAAACGTGACGGGCTGTCCGCTCCGGATCGACGCCCGGTCTACGCAAAAGCGGCCGCCGAGGTTCGGGACCTGAACCCAATCAGACGCAGCGGGCGCCGGCGCCGCATTTGCCGGTTTGGCCGCCAGCATCAGAATAGTCACGCAAAGTGCGATCGAATGTCTCATGTCAATTCCCCCTTGGTCACTCTCTCCTGTCGAGAGCGCAACCCATTCAGCCTATCTGCTCATTATCGCCGACGCCCCAGATATCGCTCGTGCGAATGTAGCCGTCTTTCTTGCCGATCTCGATCCGGCACCAGCCGTCGCCCTTGCACTTGTCGATTCGGCCGACCACGCCCGGCTCGGCCATGTAGCGGATCTTTGCGGCGTCGTTCGGGTCGGAGCGGATCGGGCGCGGGTCGCCCGGCTTGACGATCGCGGTTCGACGGTCGCTGAGGAAGGTCACCAGCATCCAGCCCTGGGCGCCGTCGGGGTCCTGGATCAGCCGCCATGTCTGGTATTTCTTGACCACGCGGACGGGCAGGTCGCGGCGCTGATACAGCCAGACGTTCGGGTAATTGCGGCCGGGTCCGGTGTGGGTCATCGCCTGGCCTGACGCGATCGAAGCCCAGTAAGGAGGTTGCTTGTCCTGCGCGGCCGCCGGAGCGGCCGCGACGATAATCAGGAATGCGGCGGCAGCCCCCCGAGCAAACATCACGCGCCGGTCAAAATCCGATCGACCAGCTGCTTCACCGTCGGGATGAAGCCGTTCGAGTAGAAAGGGTCGCTCTTGAACCGGAAGGCGGCGTGACCGGCGAACATCAGATTGTGGTCGACCGGCCCGCCATGGGCGATGTCCTGGAGAGTTTTCTGGATGCAGAAGCTGCGCGGGTCGGCGAGGCGCCCGGTCGAATTCTTCTCATTGTCCGCCCAGGAGGAAAAGGCGCACTGGCTTAGGCAGCCCATGCATTCGGCCTGGTCCTTGCGGATCTGCTTCTCTTCGTCCGGCTTGACGAAGATCAGCGTGTCGTCCGGCGTCTTCATCGCGTTGGTGAAGCCGCGCGCATACCATTCGCGCGCGTGGATCAGGTCGCCCTTCGTGACCCAGTAATTCTTCTTCGTGCCGATGCCGACGTCGAGCTGGAAATGGTGATCGCCGATCGGCTCCTTGGTGTAGGCGATCTGGCGTTCGCTCTTCGCTTCGAGGTTGCGCAGGAAGGGATTGCGCACGGCGGAGGAATAAAAGCCCGTCGGCGAGAAGCGGTGCAGGAGCACGTCGCCTTCCTCCAGCGTCATCAGCCGGGCCTTCCATTCAGGCGGGATCGGGCTCTCCTGGGTCAGCAGCGGACGGGTGCCGAACTGGAAGATGATCTGCCCGAGCTCGGGGTTGTCGATCCAGTTGACCCATTCGTCGAGCCGCCACACGCCGCCTGCCATGACGATCGGCACCGAGTCCGCGATGCCGTTGTCCCGCATCGTCTGACGCAGGGCAGCCACGCGGGGGTACGGATCCTGCGGCTTGCGCGGGTCCTCCGCATTGGAAAGACCGTTGTGCCCGCCCGCCAGCCACGGGTCTTCGTAGACAACCGCAGCAAGCCATTCGGCCGCCTTGTGATAGGCGCGCTTCCACAAGGCGCTGAAGGCGCGCGCCGAACTGATGATCGGCAAATAGTTGACGCCGTAGGATGCCGCGATTTCGCTGAGCTTGTACGGCATCCCCGCGCCGCAAGTGACTCCGCTGACCAGGCCCTTGGTGCGCTCGAGCACGCCGTGGAGCACGCGCTGCGCGCCGCCCATTTCCCACAGCACGTTGATGTTGATCGCGCCCTTGCCCGAAGCGATGTCATAGGCGCGCTGGACCTGGGCGACCGCGCCGTCGATCGCATATTTGATCAGCTCTTCGTGGCGGTCGCGGCGCGTCAGCGCCTCGTAGACCTGCGGGATGATGCGGCCTTCGGCGTCGTAGCTGTCGGCGTTGACCGCGGAGACCGTGCCGATGCCGCCAGCTGCCGCCCAGGCGCCGGAGCTCGCATGGTTGGTGGCAGAGACGCCCTTGCCGCCTTCGACCAGCGGCCAGACCTCTCGCCCGCCATAGAGGATGGGCTTCAGCCCCTTGAACAAAACCCGTCTCCCGGTCGCATCACGCGCCTTGGCTCACATATAGGGGCCGATCGTCAACAATGCGCGAAAAAAGTGAGCGGGGCTCCGAAGGTTCCGGAACCCCGCCCCCTCTCACCGAGCTTTCACTCAGTAGCAGTTGCCCGAGGCGACGGCGCTTCCGACAGCAGCGCCGAGGACGCCGCCGATGATCGCACCCGCAGCGCCGTTGTTGCGGCGGAAGCGATAGCCAAAGCGCGTGCGATGGATCCGGTCGCGATCCGACGCCGCAGTGCCGATCACGGCGCCGGCGAGGCCGCCGGCGACGGCTCCCGCCGCCGGATTGCCGCACGCATAGCCGTAGCCGGGATAGCCGTAATAAGCTGGGTAGCCGTATGCGTAGGGATAGGCATAGCCGTACGGGTAAGCGTAGCCATAGGGATAAGCGTAGCCGTACGGATAATATCCGACCGGATAGCCGACCGAGACCACCGTACGGACGCGCGGATAAAATCCGAAACTGCGGTAGCCGAAGCTGTTGAACCTGAAATCGCGGCGGAAATGATGGTGGCCGTCTCGAAAACCGTCACGATTCCAATCGCGCGCACCGGCAGCGGTCGGAACGAGCATGGCAGCGGAAAGCGCAAGAGCGATCAGTTTCTTCATCGAAACACTCCTCGATTGTACGCATCGGCCGCGCGAACAGGCAGGCCGACTCAGGATGGCTGGTGCGCCGGTTTTGCTGTCCGGTCGATGAATGTCGTTCCGTCGCGTCAACGACTCAGCGCATAATCCAGTCCGATGTCCGCGGCGGGCGCAGATTGGGTGATCCGGCCGACCGAAATATAGTCGACTCCCGTCTCGGCCAGGAAGCGGATCGTCTCCAGGGTGACCCCGCCCGACGCTTCCAGCGGAACCCGCCTCGCAACCACCGCCACCGCCTGCCGCAGCATCGCCGGGTCCATATTGTCGAGCAGCAACCGGTCGGCCCCGGCTGCGAGCGCGGGCTCGATCTGGTCGATGCGGTCGACCTCGACCTGCACCTCGAGCCCGGTGTTCGCGGCTTTCGCCCGGCGCACCGCCTCCGCCACGCCGCCGCAGACCGCGACATGATTGTCCTTGATTAGAACGCCATCGTCGAGCCGCATCCGGTGGTTCTGCGCGCCGCCCATGAGCGCCGCATATTTTTCGAGGACGCGGAGGCCCGGAATGGTCTTTCTAGTGTCGAGCAGGACCGTGCCCGTGCCGGCGATCGCTTCGACATAGCGGTGCGTAAGAGTCGCGACGCCGGAGAGATGCTGGAGCGTGTTCAGGGCCGGCCGCTCGGCCGCAAGCATCGCCTGCGCATTGCCGGCGAGGCGCATCAGCGTCGTTCCGTGCTCCGCGTAATCGCCGTCCTTCGACAGCTGCTCGATGTGCACGTCGCGGTCGAGCGCCCGGAAGAATGCTGCCGCGAGGTCGAGCCCCGCGACGATGATCGCCTGGCGGCAATTCATCTGAGCGGTGAAGCGCGCGTCCGCGGCGATCGTCGCCTTCGAAGTCACGTCGCCGAGGTTGCCGAGATCCTCCGCGAGCACGCGCTGGACGAACTCGGCGACATCGAAGCTTTCGGGCAGCGGCATTGCGCCGCTCTAGTCGCCGTTCACCACCGCGGACAAGCTCAGTGGGCCGGCTCCGCGGTCGGAAGGATGCGCCAGCGACCCTGCTCCCACGCATAACGCTGCGCATCGAGCGCGACGAAGCGATCGTCCGTCCAGGCATTCACGGTGATCGTCACGTCGGCGTCCGCAACATCGATCGTGTTGAAGCTCTGTTGCTGCTCCCGCACCCGCGTCGAGGTCGCGGTCCCGGCCTGCACGACCAGAGCTGAACCGGCGCGGGTGACGAGGTCGCTCGCGCTGTGGGTAGAGGCGTGATGGTTGTGACCGGCGAGAAGCATGTCGACGCCTGCTTCCTGGACCGCATCGAGCGCGAGCTCCTGCCGCCCGATCGCCGGTGTGATCTCGTCGCCGACGTCGAGCGCAAAGAGAGGATGGTGCGTTACAAGCACCCGGAACGCATCGCGCGGGGTTCGCGAGAAAGTGTCGCGGATGAAGGCGACCTGGTCCTGGTTGATGCGCCCGTCCTTGAAGGTCAGCGAGCGCGCCGTGTTGATGCCGAGGACGGCGAGGCCGGGAAGCTCGACGAACGGACACAGGCTGTCGTCGATAAAGCGACGGTAACGCGCCAGTGGCGAGAGGAAGCGCCGAAGCACATCGTAGAGCGGAACGTCGTGGTTGCCGGGAACACCGAGCACCTCGTGGCCGTGATCCTGCAGCCGCTCGAGGAACAGGCAGGCGTCGCGGAATTGTTCGGTCTTGGCGCGCTGCGTGAAGTCGCCGCTGACGACGACGAGGTCGGGCTTGAGTTCGTCGACCTCCCTCTCGACGGCCTCGACCAGCTGCTCGTCGTGGGCTCCGAAATGGAGGTCGGAAAGGTGGACCAGGCGGGCCATGCCGGGTGAACGCGTTGGCACAGCGCCGGGTTCAGCGCTCCGCCGCTCGATTCGTCATTGCGAGCGCAGCGAAGCAATCCAGCGGCGCATGGATTGCCGCATCGCTACGCTCCTCGCAATGACGATCAATAGTTCAGGAAAAGCAGCAGCTTGACGTCCACGCCGAACCCTTCGGCGCGCTTTTGTTCGATGAAGTTGGGGATTTCGGCGCGGGGGACGAGATGGACCCTGATGTCCTCATTCTGGTCGCCGCCGCCTTCGCCGATCTTGCGCACGCCATGCGCCCTGACGAGCGTGAAGCCTTCCGAGACCATTCCGGGCGATGCATAATATTCGCCCAGCAGCTCCACCCGCTCGGCGGTGAAGCCGGTCTCTTCCTCAAGCTCCTTGATCGCCGTGCTCTCGGGCGTGGCGTTCGGGTCCTCGTCACCGACGAGCCCGGCGGGAAGCTCGATGCAGCGGCAGTCCGGCGGGACGCGCGGCTGGTCGATCAGGATGACGTTGCCGTCATATTCGGCAAGGATCACGACTGCGCCGATATTGTTGGTGCGGCTCGCATATTCCCATTTGCCGCGCTTGATCGCCCGCACATACTTTCCCGCCCACATCACCTCGGGAGGCGGAAGGTCGTCGAGGTTCATAGCTCGATCAGTCGGTCCGGTATCTCGTTGCAGTCGTCCGCCGAACGCGGAAAATGCTCGGACAGCACCACGCCGACTCGTTCGATCGCCGCGCAAATGCCGTCGCCGACCTTCCCTTCGCGCACCTGTTCCAGAAGCGCATGCATCGCTTCGCCCCAGGTATGGTCGTCGGTGACCTTGAGGATCGCTTCGTCGGCGATGATCTCCGCCCGTCGTTCGGCCAGCGACAAATAGATGAGGATGCCGGTCTTTCCGGCGGTGCGCCCGGCGGCGGCGGCCTGGAAAATCGCAATCGCCCGGCGGCGCACGCGCCGATGTTTGGTCGCGCCCGGCGTCAGGAACAGCCGCAACGGCATCCATTTGAGGATCAGCAACGCGATCGCGAACTTCAGCGCCGCGAAGACCATGAGCAATGTCAGAAGCTCGCTCTGGGTCGGATCGGGGCTCCAGCCGCCGAACAGGAAATCGTACCACCAGGCGAGCGCCGTCGGCCGCCACGCAGCCCAGGCGAGGACCGCGAACAGCGGCACCAGCGCCCAGTGCAGCGCGACATCGTGGTACGCATCGCTGATCGGAGTCGCGACCGCGACGATCTCGCCGCTGCTCTTGGCTTCCGCGGCCGCAATCGCGGCAGCGACCTTCTGCCGGTCCGCATCGGAGAGCTGCATCACCATGACCCCGATGCTCCGCCGCCGCCGAATGACCCGCCGCCGCCGGAGAAGCCGCCAAAGCTCCCTCCTCCGCCAAAGCCGCCACCGCCCCAGCCGCCGCCACCCCATCCGCGCGAGCCGCGGCTGAGCGAGTTCAGCGCCCACAAAGTAACCCACGGATTGAGGCCGCCGGAGCGTCCCCGATAGCGGCGGCCATAGCCGCGCCGGAAATGCGAAAGCGCGATGAAGCCGAAGATCATCAGCCAGAAAAAGATCGAGAGACCGCCGCCGCCCGAATGCTGGCGCTGCTGCTGCGCCTGCTCGGCCGCGGCGACATTTTTCTGCGCTTCATCGGGCGACAGGCTCATCTGCTTGATGATCGCGTCAGCCCCTGCCGCGATCCCGCCGCCATAGTCTGGCGGGTTCTGCTTGAAACGCGGAAGGATTGCCTCGCGAATGATCAGGCCCGACATTGCGTCGGTCAGATAGGGCGTTGCGCCATAGCCAACCTCGATCCTGACCTTGTGTTCGTTGGGCGCAACCAGCAGGATGACGCCATTGTCCTTGCCCTTCTGGCCGATGCCCCAGACCCGGCCGAGGCGATAACCGTAATCCTCGATGGGATAGCCCTGCAGGCTCGGCACGGTCGCGATGACCAGCTGCGCGCCCTTCGACTGCTCAAGCGCCGCCGATTTGCTCGTCAGGTCCTGGACCTGCGCGGGGGTAAGCAGGTGGGCATCGTCCACCACCCGGCCGGTCAGCTGCGGGAAGGTTTGCGCTGACGCAGGAGCGGCCAGCGAAAACAGCGCCAGCAGCAAGGCGCCGAGGAGGTGCTTCACCTCAGCTGCCGTTGCCGAAGTTGACGGTCGGTGCCGTCTGCGCCTGCGTCGATGCCTCGAACGGCACCTTGGGCTTGGCGCCGTAGAAGACCTTCGCGCCGATCGCGGTCGGGAAGGTGCGGATCAGCGTGTTATATTGCTGGACGGCGCTGTTGTAATCGCGGCGCGAGATCTCGATCCGGTTCTCTGTCCCTTCGAGCTGGTCCTGCAGCGCGAGGAAGTTCTGGTTGGATTTGAGGTCCGGATAGGCTTCCTGGAGCCGCTGCAGCGGGATGATCGCCTGGGTGAGGCGGCCTTGTGCCTCGTTGAACGCCTGCACCTTTGCCGGGTCGCTGAGATCGTTCGCATTGAGCTGAACGCGCGTGGCGTTCGCTCGCGCATTGGTCACTTCGGTGAGGACGGTCTTCTCCTGCGCCGCATAGCCCTTCACGGTCGCGACCAGGTTCGGGATGAGGTCGGCACGGCGCTGGTAATCGGCCTGAAGGTTACCCCAGGCGGCCTTGACCTGCTCGTCGGCGGTTGGAACGCTGTTGATTCCGCAGCTTGCCAGGCTGAGCGCGGCAAGGACGGCAAGAATGGCTCGCTTCAGCGGAAAGCCGGGAGCGGAACGGGCAAGCGCGGTCATTTGATATCCCCTTGGATCGCGTCACGTGGCGAATAGGTAGACCCACGGCTGTTCGCGTTCAAGATGCTGTCTTACGGCACCAACACAGTTCGGCCCCTGCTGCGGCCGATCGCGAATTCCGCTAAGGGCTCGGAGGTCCAAAAGAGGGGAATGCCATGCTCAAGGATTTCCGCGCATTCATCGCCAAGGGAAACGTTCTCGATCTGGCCGTCGCGGTGATCATCGGCGCAGCCTTCGCGAAGATCGTCACCAGCCTGACTGACGATATCATCATGCCGATCGTCGGCAAGATTTTCGGCGGACTCGATTTTTCGAGCCACTTCCTGCTGATGGGTCCGATCCCCGCGGACTATCACGGGTCGCTCAAGGATTATGCGGCGCTCAAGAAAGCCGGGGCGCCGGTGCTGGGCTGGGGCGAGTTCATCACCCAGGTCGTCAGCTTCCTCATTCTCGCCTTCATCATCTTCCTGATGGTGCGGTGGGCGACGAAGCTGATGCGCAAGCGTGAGGAACCGGGAGCGCCGGCCGGGCCGACCGAGATCGAGCTCCTGGCCGAGATCAGGGACGAGCTGAAAAAGCGGCGCTAGAAGCGGACCAGCGTCTCCGGGATCTTGTTGGAGCCGGGCGTGATGTCCCAATGGACCTGCTGCCCCAGCGGATCGGCGGCGGCACCGTCCTCGCTGTTGTTGGTCGCGATCTGCCCGTCGGTGTGGAGGGTGAAGCGGCCGTCGGCGCGTGACGGCGGCGTGGACTTGTCGTTGCCGCCCATCTGCTGAGCCACGGGTCCGAACACGTTGGCTCCCCCGGTCAGGCCCGGCGCATCGACGAGGACCGCGCCGTCGGCCCTGCGGCGAAGAGCGATGAACGGGACGATGAAGCTGCTGTCCGGCATCAGCGGGAAGACGAAGTCCTGCGTCAGCCGGCCTTCCATGTGATAATCGACGACGAAGACGCCCTTTCCCACATAAGTGACGGAGCGCCATCCGGCATATTTCGTCAGCTTGGCGGCAAAGGCGCGGTTCGACTCGTCGTCGCTCCCCGGAAGGCCGAACGCCTTGGCCGCTTCCTCGTCACTCTTTTGTTTTTTCTCATAGGCGTCCTTCTGTTCGGCGATTTCAGTTGCCGAGCAGGGGCGCTCCTTCGTCGCGTCAGCCGCAGTGCACTTGGCCATGCTGTCCTGCCACGGCGGCTTGGCCATGGCCTCGGCGGTCTCGAGCACGATCTCGCCGCGATAATCGAGGACGAAGCTGCCGTCCTTGCGCAGTGCGAGATCGGACGTGAACTTGCCAGGTCCCCACAGGCAGCCGGTCAGAAGCAGCGGCGCGGCGAGCGCCAGCAGGCGCCTGGTCCAATGATGCATGCGAATATCCCCCTCACGGGAATTTATCGCATCTTAGGGCGGCGAGGAAGGTGGGGGACTTCTGTTGCCCGGCGTCCCCCGTGCCGCTGGAATCCCCTTCTGTTGCCCGGTGGGGTCCGACCGCGCTTTAGCCTTGTAACTTCAGTCCGTTAGGACGTCAGTTACGCAGCAAGAGCGAGCGCCTCGTTATCGTTGGCACTTGTGTGAATGAGCCGTTGCGGTGGCTCAATCCGATCGGCAATCGGGCCTTTATTGCACTCGTCGATCCTATTTCGCCCCCATCAACAATTGCGCGCCGGATTGCTCCTTGCCGCACCGTTGATGGTGGAGGCGCCGGGGTACTGCCCCCCGGGTCCGAAGTGCCTATTCCACCTGACCATCTACCGACATAGCCGGTCACCCGGCGCGTCCAAGATAAGGATTTTCGGGGTGAATCTCAACCTAAGGGGGTGGAAATCGGGCCGCAACTGCTGATATGGCTAAGCTGCAATCCATTGGTTTTGGGGACTCAAGAATATGAAAAGACTGGTTTTTGTGATCGGCGGCGCAGCCGCGCTGGCGCTCGGCGGATGCAGCGGCAGCAACCAGGACGCGGTCAGCAATGCCGAGCTCAACCAGCCAGCGGCCGAGGACCTCAACGGCCTCGCCAATGACGCCGCCGCCAATGCCGAGGACCAGGCGCTGGGCAATCAGCAGCAGCAGCTCGACCAGAATGCCGCCGCCCAGGACAACGGCCCCAACCCGAGCGAGGCGCAGGAGAAGAACGTCGACGCCATGTAAGCCGGCTGTGATGACGGAAAGGCATGAGCCGCGCCTTCACCGGCGCGGCTTTTTCTTTGTCGGCGGCGCGCCTAGGTCGGCGCCATGTCGGACGAGGCCATCCCCGCAGCAACATTGATCGTCGTTCGCGAACGTGCCGGCGCATCACCCGAGCTGCTGATGGTCGAGCGCGCGCAGGGGATGGCCTTCGCGGCCGGCGCCTTGGTCTTCCCCGGCGGCCGGATCGACGCTGCGGACCGGGAGCTCGCCGCCGGGCTGGGAATCGATGCCGCGGCCGTTGCCGCGATCCGCGAGACCGTGGAGGAAACGGCGCTCCCCGCGGGGCTCGCACCGATACCGCCGCAGTCGGCAGCGGCAGATCTCCAGCGCGCGCTTGTCGCGGATGAGCCTTTCGGCAAGCTGCTCGACCGGGCGGGGCTGGCCCTCGACGCGGCCGCGCTGACGCCCTTCGCCCGCTGGGTTCCGAAGTTCCACGCCGTGCGCCGGTTCGATACCCTGTTCTATATCGCGCGCTGCCCGCCCGGCGACTGGCAACCGCGGGTCATGGAAGGCGAATGTGCCGGCGCGGAATGGCTGGCCGCCGCCGACGTTCTGGAGCGCGAGCGGCGCAGCGAGGCACGGCTGATCTTCCCTACCCGGCGTACGCTGGAACGGCTCGCCCAACATGCGACCTTCGACAGCATCCGGGCGGACGCGCTGGCCCATCCGATCGAGCCGATCTCGCCATGGGTCGAGGAGCGTGACGGTGAGAAATTCATCACCATCCCGGCGGATCTGGGCTTTCCGGTGACGCAGGAGAGGCTCGACGGGCTGTGGCGGGGCTGATCGGAACGGTCGAGTCGCGGCCGGGCAAATGAAAAAGGGGACCCGCAAAAAGCGGATCCCCTTCTCGCCCCCTCTATCGGAGGAGGGCTATTTCAGGTGGTTCGAAAGATGCTTGTTCATCTCGAACATGCTGACCCGATCCTTGCCCCCAAAGATCGGCTTGAGCGTCGAGTCAGCCATGATTTCCCGTTTATTCTGCGGGTTTTGCAGGTTGTTCTTCCGGATGTGGTCCCACACCTTCGAGACCACCTGGCTGCGCGGCAGCGGCTGGCTACCAGTGATCTTGGCGAGATCCGCCGACGGAGTAACCGGGCGAGCCAGTCCGCCCCCTGCTTTACGACCAGTTCCTTGTGCCATCAGGCCCTCCTGTTGTTCCTTGCTTGGTAGAGCGCAAGTCGATGCGCTTTGCAATGCTGTTGCAGAGGGGGAATCAGCGAAATTGCACCCCAAACGGAACGACCCGATTGCCGGCGTCGTGTCCGATGTCGGCCCGGCCGCCGTACGGAATGCCCGAACGCAGGCACCATTCCTCCACGATTTCCGCTTCGTCACGGCCAAATTCGGGGTCGTTGGCCAGGATGTCGCTGACCCTTCCGAGGCGAATGCGCTTCGCTCGGCGAACGTTGGCGCTTGCAGTCACATGAAACATGGTCCGGTCGATCCGGTACAGCTGTTCGCTGACTTCCTCGATCAGCAGATCGACGCCCGTGAAATCCGGCTCGAGCGGCGTTCCGAGGAGGCTCGAAAGGACCGTGAGGTTGAAGGCCATCGCGGGCGCTTCGAGCGCCGGCTCGAGCGCAACGGATTCGCGGCGGACGAGCCAGTCCAGCGCCCGCTCAACCGCCGCCGCGCCATTTTCCACGCCATGATCGCCGCCGCTCCGAACGACGTCCTGCGGCATCGGACCCCACGCGACCTCCAGTCCGGCCTTGTAGAAACCCGCGAGGAGGAAGCCCGCGTCGCTGTAGCCCATGTAGGTCTTGTCCCGCGCGGCCTCGGGCAGGTCGGCAAGCGCAGCTTCCGCGATCCGGTTCGAGCCATATCCGCCACGGGCGAACCAGACCGCGTCTGTGGACGCGTCAGCCATCACTTCCCGCAATGCCGCCAATCGCGCTTCGTCGGGACCCGCGAAGTGACCGTGAGTAAGAAAGCATTGCGGGTGGATGACGATCTCGCAGTCGCCACGCTCCTCCACGATCGCGCGCACGCGCTCCGCCGCCTCGGGCTTCAGCGGGCAGCTCGGAGCGACGACGGCAATGCGCATCGGCCATGCTTATGACCTGACGCGCGCCATGTCAGCAGCGGGGCGATCAACGTTGCCCCGACCGCCTTTCATTTGACGGGGCTGGACACATGCCACAGTCTGCCAGACCGGGCGGGAGTTCCGCTCGAGCGATGGAGGGGGACCATGCGCAGACTTGCGTTCAGCGCCTGCACGACCGCCGCATCAATCCTGGCGACGTCGGCCGCGGCCCAAACGACGGTAACATTGACGGTCGACAACCAGACCGATTCTTACGTCGAGGTGTCGGTCGACGGCGTTCATGGCTGCCACACCGCGGCTCATACCGCCTGCACCATTCCCATCACGGCCGGCAAGCACCATTTGCGGGCCGTGCGAGACGACAGCGGGCACGCGACCCAGGTCGATGGCGATATCGAACCGCCCGGATCAACCTGGCATTTGAGCAATGCCACCGGACCGGATGAAAATTCCAGCTGAAGCAGTGGCAATTACGGATCGCATTTAATTCGTTTTTAACGCCGCCGTGCCATCGATATTCCATGGCGACGGTTCAATCAGATCGGCGTAACGCGCCACGACGTGACGATCCCCAGCTTCGCGGGCGGAGGTCGCAACCGCGCGCACCCATCCTGCTGTCCGGCTCGGTCGACGCGATCGCCGGCCGCAAGCGAGTCAAGCTGCTCGAGGTCTCTCTGGAAGGCGCTCGTCTCCAGGGGCCAGACCTGCCGGACGTCGGACGTGAGGTGGTGCTTACGTGCGGACCCGTGGATGCATTCGGCAAAGTGATCTGGTCCACTTCGGACCGCCGCGGTGTGCAGTTCGACAGGCCCATCGGCGCGCGAGAACTCATCGAGCTTCGCGACGCATCCGTCTCTGCCGAACAGGCGGGGATCACGCCCGACGAGCTCCAGGCCATCGCAGACTGGACCAACGGACTGGCGCGATAGGCCATCCGGCTGGTAAGCCTCACTCGCGCGACGAAGGCAGCTTGAACGGACGGAACCGGAATCTTGCGGCGCAGCGCGAGTCCACGGCGTCCAGATCCAGCGTATCGAGAAAAGCGACGGCCTGAGGCCCCAGGCACATCGACCAGTCGTCGTCGAACACGTGGCCGTGATTGGCGTCGAGGACGATCCGAACGCGCGAGAATCCGGCCGCGACGCGCGGGGCCAGTTCCGCGGGGTAGCCCGGCTCCATCGGACTTGAGAGCAAGAGCAGCGGAACATTGCTGCGAACGGGCTCGTGAAAGTCGGCGGGCGGCTCGCCATGCGGCCAGGTCCGACACGCCGCCACGATTGCCGCGATGCGCCCGCTGCCGGGTCGTTCACCGCGCGACATTCGTGCTCGGATGGCCGGAGCCTCTTCCGCGCATTCCACCGACATCCATACCCCAAGGGCGACGCCGCCGAATGCAGCGTGCTGATACCCGAAGATCTCCTGTCCGATGGCGCCCGCGCGGGCGGGATTTCCACTCGAAAGCTCGTGGATTTCGTACGGTATGGCCGCGACGTCGCGCATGAAATGGAAGTGCGCCCGGAAGAAGGCGAGCAGCGTGTCGCGATCGAACGTCACGGTCTGCGCGCCGCCCGAAGCATCGATCGCGACCTTGAGTCCCCCCGCCGCGCTTCGGGTCATCAGATCGTGGAACTCATGTTCGATGTTGGGATAGGCGCGGCGGCATTCCCAATCCGCCCGGCAGCCGGCGAGCGTCGCCCCGATCGCCCGCAGCGTCCAGCGATCGCTGTTCCAGCTTACCGGCTCGTCCATCGGCGCAGTGTCGGCGAGCACCGCGGCTCGAACTTTACCCGGGAAGCGGCGGATATATTCCTGGACGATCAAGCCGCCGTAATTGGTCGAGTAGAATTCCACGCCGTCGTAGCCGAGCGCAGCACGGACGCTCTCTATGTCCCGCGCGAAATTGCTGGTGGTGAAGCTCTTGAGGTTTGCGCGATCAGCGGATCGCGCAAGGCAGCTCTGCAGATGGGCGGGGGAGAAGAAGTCTTCGCCCCAGCTGGCGGCCTCGCCCGGCGGACCCGACGGCGGACAGGTCAGGGCTTCCGGGCCGGAGACCTGGCGTTCGTCGACGACGACGAGGTCATGCGTGGCCTGCAATGCACCGATCGAGGGCAGGAAGCCGGCCTCCGCGACCGCGGTGCCGCTAAGACCCGGACCGCCCTGGATCAGGATGACAGCCTCGCGGTGCGGCTTCGGCCGCTGCGCCGGAGCGACGACCACCCGAACTTCGGCCTTCTTGCCTTCAGGGACTGAATAATCCTCGGGCACTGCGATTTCGAGGCAGCGCCAGTTGGCCGGAAAGCTCGACGGACAGCTATCCGCGGAAACTACCGAAACGTCTTTCGGTTGGCCAGCGGCGTCGGACCGCGCCCCAGGCGGCATGGCAAGGGTTACGGCGGCAAGTGCGGATAAAGCAAAGCGGACTCGCATCTGTCCGGCCCTCATTGCGGTGGAGCGATCACGAACGGGGGCCGCATCAGCCGAACGGCGCAGCTGCTATCCGGCCGCGCACGCCCGCTCGATTGGAGATAGTCGGTCACCATCGGGCCCAGACATTCGCTCCAGTCGACGTCGGTGGCCCGAGCGCGGTTCGGAAATACGACGAGTTGCGCGTTGGGGAACCTGGCGATCGCGCGGCGAACGGCATTTGCGGGTGCTTCGATGTCGAACGCGCCGCTCACAGCAAGGACAGGAACCCGGATGCGCGGCAGCCCTGCGGCAAGCCGGCGCACCGGCCATTTCGCGCATTCCTTCTGCTCGGCAGCGGCTGCGCCGGCCGGTTCGCGCCCAGGAATGTTCTCGGCGCAATCGACCGCGATACGAAGCGCCAGCGGATAGGAGGAGAGAAGCGAGCGGCGGTAGGCAATATAGTCCTGGACCACCGCCGGCAGATGACCGTTGGCGATCGCATCGACGTCGCGCGGCCAGCTCGCCGCGCTCGCCCAGCGCAAGGTCCGGAGCTTCATCCAGTAGAGAATGCCCGTGCCATCGACTCCCCCCGTGTTGCCGGACAGGAGCGCAGTCGCACGCGTCCACTCGGCCTCCAGGTCCGGATAACGGCCGGCACATGGCCCGTCCGCGCGACAGGCGCGCAGCGTGCCTGCGACCGAGGCGGAAAGCGCTCCGGCTTCTGCCAGCGCGGCCGGATAGTCCATCGGCGACATGTCGGCGAGCACGGCCGCGGACACACGCGACGGCCATCGCGCAATATACTGCTCGACGATCCGCGTTCCGTAGAAATAGCCGATCAGCTCGATGCGCTTGTAGCGGAGCTTGCGGCGCACCGATTCCAGGTCTTCGGCGAAGGTCCGGCTATTGAGATCGCCGAACTTGTTGTTGTGCTCGAACGAGACGCGGCAAGATTCAAGCTGGGCCCGGCCGAAGATCGGCGCGGCCTGTTCGGCGAGCGTCGCACCCGCATCGACCGCGGGGCACAGCAGCGGCGAAAGCGAGGTGCCGCGCTGGTCGACGAAGACGAGGTCATGTGTTTCTCGAAGCGCCTGGAGGCTGTCGATCAGACCGCGTCCGGCCGCGTCCACGCCGCTTTCGCCGAGTGCTTCGACGACGATTATCGGCTCGGCGCCAGGCGGCGGATGCAAAGCACGAGCCACGGCCATCCGCAGCGGCACGGAGCCTCCCGCGGGCTTCGTATAGTCCCTCGGCACGAGGATCGTGAATGGTTGCAATGATGGCGCAGCGGGCTGGGCCAGTGCCGGCGGCCTTCCAACCACGGCAAGGACGGCGGCCGCAAGCCCCTTGGCGAGCCGGAGGCTCATCGCCCATCGTTGGCCGGACTGCCTCATTTTCCCGTTCGCAGGTGCGCCCGACTGCCCGCAATAATCGCGCTCAGGCGCGTGTCGGCAACAGTTCGACGAACAACGTCGGGCAATCGACGAGTCCGGCGATCAGGTGAATTTGCTCTCCCGGCGGCGACCGACCATCAGATTGGCCTCCAGGTGCGCGCACAAGGCGGCGTAATAATCGTAGAGGAAGCCATAGTCGTCCCCATCGTCGGGCAGGCCGGCCTTGCCCCGGATCATCGCCGCAACCGTGGCGATGGCGTCGGGATTCTCCTTGCGCAGCACGTCCTCGAGGGTCTGGAGCTCGTAGATGCCGTAGAGTTCGAGCGCCGCCTTGGGGAACGTCCGCCGGGCTCGGTAGCGCGCGCCGACGAGATCCTCGGAAAGCGTGGCGCGCTCCGCCTGCACGACCCAGGTCCCGGCAACCAGGTCGCCGACGCGCAGGCGGTCGCGGTTGAACAGCGGGAAGAACAGGAAAATGCCGCTCCACACGAGGGCGAAGATGACGAGGAAACTGTCCGCGAGCCCTTCAGCGGTCTGATCGGCGAGGAACGACAGCGGCAGGAAAATCTCGATCTCGCGCATCGCATTGCGGGCGATGACGGCGGCGCCAGTGAGCCGAGCCCCATCGCGGGCGACGACGCGCAGGCCGAGAAAGCGCTTGCCGGGGGTGGCGCCCCGGCTGCCCATTTCGAACAGCGAAAACCAGGCGTTGCGGAGGATGAAGGCGCCGATGAGCCAGACGATGGCAATGAACTGAACCCCCCGGCTGCCGGCTGCCGGGGCCAGCCAGATCAGGAGCAGGGTGACCGCGATGAGGATCACCACCATCAGCACGAGGTCGATCATGAAAGCCGCGGCGCGGCTTCCCGCAGAACCGAGCTCGAGCCGGAGATCGACGCCCTCCGGCGTGATGAAGGTGCGGCGCAGGCCGCGGGACTGAACCGCGCTACTCGCCACCCTCGTACCTCTTCAGCGGCAGGACGTAGAAGTAGCTCAGCCAGACGATCAGCACCGCCGAGCCGATCAGCATCCGCAGGCTGTCGCTGAGGATCGTCTGCCGCCCAACGCCTTCGAGGAGGCCGGCGACGGCGAGCATGATGACAGCGCCGGCCATCGCCGTGGCCGAGGTGCGGCCCGCTTCGACGGCCGAATCCATACGCGACGCGCGCCCGGGGAAGGCGATCGCCAGTCCGATTCGGATTCCCGCGGCGCCGGAGATGCAGATCGCGAAAATCTCGGTGGTTCCGTGGATCATCAGCCAGCCCGCGACATTGGGCCCCAGCCCCTTCGCTGCAAAAATCGCGAAGAAGGCGCCGAGCGTCAGCCCATTGTAGAGGATCAGGAGTACGGTCGGGATCCCGAAGGCGAAGCCCAGTGCGAAGGCGAAGATCGCGATCTGGCTGTTATGGGTGAAGAGGAAGGTCGCGAACACGCCGAGCCAGTCCTGGCGGTTGTCGTAGAGCGTCGAGCGAAGCGCCGTGGTCGTGGCGGTGGGATCGCGGCCATCGGCGAGCCCTTGCGGGATAACGCTGTAGAACCAGGTCGGATCGCTGCGGATCAGCAAGTAAGCGAGGAGGGCCGCGCCAAAAGTGAGCGCGACGCAGAACAATGTCTCGCGCCACAGGCTGCGCACCGCCGCGGGCCAGCCCCGCACGAAGAAGCCCGCCAGCTGGCGCCACGCGGGCGTCTTGACGCCGTAGATCTGGAAATAGGCGCGGGTGCAGAGCCGTTCGAGATAGGTGATCAACGCCCGGTCGAGCGAGGTGTCGCGCGCGACTGACAGCGAGGAGAGCGTGGTCCGGTAGAGTGCCGGGAGCGCGAGCAGGTCGTCATCGCTGAGCGACCGGATCGAGCGCTTCTCGATCCGGGTGACGATCCGGTCGAGCTGCTCCCAATCGGCTTCGTGCGCCTGGCGGAAGCGCGTCGCGTTGACCAGCGGGACGTCGCGCGGAAGAGCGGCCGGCGCGTTCACAAGAGGTCACGCTTCTTCAGTTCGAGGTAGGTCTGGACCAGCCGCGCGCTGACCTTGTCATATTCGCTTTCGACCACGTGGACGCCGAGATGCTGAAGGCGCGAGATGACGACGCGCCGCTCCTTTAGGAGCTCGGCCGCGGTGACGGCGCGCGTCACGTCGTCGGCATTGCGCGGGTCCGCGCCGACGATCGTTTCGAGTTCGTCGTCGCGGAGGACCACCACCAGTACGAGGTGCGACTGGACGAGGCCGCGCAGGACGCGAACGAGGAAATCGGCCGATACGCTGTCGGTGAATTCGGTGAAGAGGACGATCATCGACCGCCGCGTGAGCCGAGCGCTGAGCGTGGTCAGTGCATAGGTGTAGTTGGTCTCGTCCGCGCTATAGTCGATCTCGGCCGCGATGCGCTCGATCTCGGCGAAGGCGCCCCCGCCGGAGACGAAGCCGCTCGACAGGCGCGGGCGGGAATCGAACGCGTTGACGGCAACGCGGTCGCCGAGCTTGAGCGCGATCCACGCCGCGAGAAGCATCGCCGAAACGCAGCGATCGATCCTCGCGAGGCCGGCGATCGGCTCGCACATCTGGCGACCGCTATCGACGGCGAAGACGATCTGGTTGTTGCGCTCGGTCTGATATTGCTTGGCGACGAGCTTCAGGTGGCGCGCGGACTGCTTCCAGTCGATCGCGCGGCGGTCCATGCCGGTGCGGAAGTCGACGAGGGTGTCAAAGTCGGACCCCTCGCCGCGCGACAGCTGGGTGATCAATCCTTCGAGCGCATGGCGCTGGAAGATGCGCGCGCCCTGATCGTAGACGGGGCGAAGGTCCGGGAGCACCGGAAAGGCTGCGTCAACCGCGACGTTCGACTGGTGCCAGGCGAGGCCGAGCGGTCCGGTCCAGCGCAGCCATAGCCGCTCGAATTGGGCGAGGCCGCGACGGGCCATATCGATGGTCAGCAGGATTGCGCCGCGTCCGCCCTCCAGCGGTACGCGCGCGCGGCCTTCGTCTTCCAGGGAGACGAGCGAAGGTCCCTGCAACGCGATCCACGCGTTGCGCGGGCGGCTGCTCACCGAGACGGTTACCGTGCAGTCGCGGGTCTCGCCGACATAGGCGTGCCGCGGAAAGGCGACGATAGCGGACCCGCTTCCGAACGAGCCGATCGCATCGAGCAACGTCAGAAGTACGACCGCGAGCGGCCACGCGAGCGCGAGATACCATCGCCCGGGCGAAGCCGCGGCGAAAGCGAGCGCGAAGGGCGCGCCCGCCGCCGTAGCGATAACCGCCGCGCGCGTCGGGTAGATCAACGCGGCGCCTCGATCGTCTCGATGATCGCGGTCACGATTTCCTCGACCTTGCGGCCGTTGATCTCGGCCGCGGGCGAGAGGATCACGCGGTGGCGCAGAAGCGCCGGGGCGAGGGCTTTCACGTCGTCGGGGATGACGAAGTCGCGGCCGTCGAGAGCGGCGCGCGCCCGCGCGGCGCCCGCCAGCATCGATCCAGCGCGCGGGCTGGCGCCCGTTTCCAGGTCCGCGTTCTCGCGCGTGCCGCGGACCAGTCCCGCGATATAGTCGACGATCTCGTCGACCAGGCGGACGTCCTTAACCGTGTCGATCGCCGAGCCGATCAATTTGTGGTCGGCCTGACGTTCCACGCCCCAGGCGGAGGGCTCCATCGCCTGTTTGGCGGCGCCGTGGGTAGCGACGATCTTTCGCTCTTCCTCGAGCGACGGATAATCGACCGTCTGCTTGAACAGGAAGCGGTCGAGCTGCGCCTCGGGCAGCGGATAGACGCCCTGCTGTTCGATCGGGTTCTGGGTCGCGACAACCATGAAGCGCTCGCCAAGCTGATGCCGCTCGCCGTCGATCGTCACCTGCCGCTCCTGCATCGCCTCCAAGAGCGCGGCCTGGGTCTTGGGCGGCGTGCGGTTGATCTCGTCGGCGAGCAGCAGCTCGGTGAAGATCGGGCCGCGGGTCAGGGTGAAGCTCGACGTCTGGAAGTTGAACAGGTTGGCGCCAATGATGTCCCCGGGCATCAGGTCGGGCGTGAACTGGATGCGTCCGTAGTCGAGGCCGACCGCCTGCGCGAAGCTGTGCGCGAGGAGCGTCTTGGCGGTTCCCGGCGGCCCTTCCAGGAGGATATGGCCGCCCGCGAACAGGGCGACGAGCATCAGCTCGACGCTCGTGTCCTGGCCCACGACCGCCTTGGCGATCTCGCTTCGTATCGCCTGCGCGAGCTTCTGGACGTCGTCGACTTTCACCCTTGCGTCTCCTCGAGCCATTGATTGAGCGATTGCGCCGAGCGAACCAGCTCGTCGCGACTGTTGGCGGAGCGCGCGCGCTCGGCCTCGACTGCGAAGCTGCGACGCGGATTGAGGCTCTCCAGCCGCGCGGTGAGCGCCTCCGGATCGAGCGTCGGCGGCAGGCGGAACAAGGCGATGGCGCGATCGCGGATGACGTCGACGTAGCGCGGACCGAGCTTCGGTTCGCGGCCCGCCTTACGCACCAGCGCGGCGCTATTGTCGACCAGCGCGGCCTTGCCGAACGCGATTGCGCGCTCCCGGCGCCGAACCGGGCCGAAACGGACCAGCGCCTGCCACGCGGCAAGCAGCATTGCGGCAAAGATCGTCAGCGTGACCGCGAGGAATGGCGGGTCGAACGCGAGCTTGAGCGGGCTCTGCGATCGGCCAAGACCGTTTGCGGTCACGTCGAACAGGATCGACGTCGCGCCGGTGCTGTTGAGATAATCGAGCAGGACCAGCGCCGCGCGCGCCTGCCGCTCGTCGCCCATACCGTGGTTGTTGATGAGGTCCGGGTCGGCGAGGATGAAGAATTGGTGCCCCTTGATCTTGCCGAGGACGATCCGCCCGGCGGAATCGGTGATCACTGGATCGAGCTGATTGCTGGCCACCGTCTGGATCACCGCCGGGGCGAGAAAGCGAAGGCCCGCCGGCGCGCCGAATGGAACGGTCATCAGCGGTTGGCCGTCGCCGCGTTCGCGCGCGACGAGGAGCGGCGTCGCGGGATAGAGCGTGTGGGCGGGATCGCGCGCCGGAAGCAAAGTCTTTACACGCACCCATCCCGAATTCTGCGGATCTGCCTGCGTCTCCCACTTGGGAAGGACGAGGAGCGTGACCCGCGGGCCGCGCGTCTCCATAATCGAGCTGAGGTCGGTGTAGCCATGATCCGGAGTGATCACCGCCAGGTCTTCGTCCTTGAGCTGCAATTCCGACCGGACGATAATCGGATTGCGGCCCGTCGCCTCGGCAAGGCGCACGAGGCCGCTGAACCCGACGGCGGCATTCGACAGGGCGTGAGCGCCGCCGTTGCGGCCCGAGCGAAGGTCCGGCGCATAAGCGCCGAGCAGCAGCATCGCGATGAATGCGAGGGCGCCGATCGCGGTGATCGGGATCATCGTCCGAGCGTTGAGTGCGCTCTGCGTACGTTCGGACGTGCTCGCGATTGGAACGTCGCTCATGCGCGCCATGCCGTGGGGAGGACGAAGCCGGCATAGGCTTCCCTGGCTGTGAGCCAATCCTTTTCGCCCACCCGGCGGCCGCCGAACAGGCTCCGCTCGACCAGCCGCGCGATGCGCGCGAACAGCTCCCTCGCGCCGCCCGGGATCGCCTCCGCGGCCGCGAGTTCGCGGCTTGTCAAGGCCGGCCGAACGAGCGTCGGCGAGCGTTTCGCGATGTCCTCGATCGACCGGAACAGCAGATGGTGGATTGCCTCGGCGAAACGACCGTCGCGGGCGAGCGCGTCGGCTTCCTCGAGCCACGAGCGCGCGCCGGCTTCGGCGGGCGCCCATTCGTCTTCCACGTCGATCGCCGCTGGAGACGTCCTTCGCGGAAGACGCAACCGCCACTCGCCATGGCGGACGCGATTGTACAGAGCCCAGAACAGCACAGCCGCTCCCGCCGCAACGACGATCCACAGCAAAGCTCGAACGTAGCCGGCGTCCGGGAGGAAGCTCAAGAGCCACCGCAGCAGACGACCGACCGGCTCGAACAGCCTTCCGACGAACTCCAGGACGTCGACCAGCCACTGCGGCGGATGGGTCGGCGGGTCGGGCGGCGCGAGGTTGAACTGGATCGACGAATCGCCGCGCAAGGCGCGATACGCCTCGGAAAATCGGTCGGCCCCGCTGGCCGCGGCCTGACTTGCGCCGCTGATCGCTCCCTCCCTGCCCGATGATCAGGGATAAAGGCACAACCGCTTGGCGCAAGCGCTGAAAATCGCTGGACAGCCGTTTCGGATCGGCGCAGCAATCCGAAGTCATCTTCGGGGGAGGATTTCATGGCGACCGTTGCACCGGAATATGAAGATCGCGGGATGTCGGTTGGGCGAGTATTCCAGCGCGCATTTTCAGCAATAACCCAAAATCCGCTGGTGGTTCTTGGGCTCGCGCTCGTTGTGGGCGCTCTCCCGGGACTGGTGATGACCTATCTCTTCGTGACGATGGGCCTCTTATCGCCTGGCATGCTCCAGCCGGGCGCCGTGTCTTTCCGGGCGATCATGGGCGCAACGCTCCTTTCGACCCTGATCGGAATCGTGATCGCCGCGATCGTCCAGGGCGCGCTGACCAGGGCCGTGGTCACCGCGAGCGAGGGCCGCAAAGCGACGTTCGGCGAAGCTCTCTCGACAGGGCTAAAAGTCATCCTGCCGCTGATCGGGCTCAGCATCGTCGTCGCGGTCGGCATCGGAATCGGATTTGTTCTGCTGTTCGTCCCGGGCGTCATCCTTCTGCTGATGTGGGCCGTCGCAGTTCCCGCGCTGGTCGTGGAACGGGTCGGGGTTTTCGACGCCCTGCGCCGAAGCGCCGAGCTGACCAAAGGTTCACGCTGGAAGATCCTCGGCCTCTTCATCGTGCTGGTCATCATCTACTGGGTCTGCTCGGCAGTTCTGGGCGTCGTCGGGCTCAAGATGTACGGCGCGGGCACGGCGGTCGGCGGCCTGACAATCGCCAACATTTTGGGCAGCATTGTCCTCGGCACGATCTTCAACACGCTGTGGGGAACGATCCAGCCGTCGCTCTACGTCGAGCTGAGACAAGCCAAGGAAGGCGACAGCGCCGATCGCCTCGCCGAGGTCTTCGCCTAAAAAACAGGTGATATTGCTGCGAGACCACTGACGTCGCTCGAAGAGATCGGGCGGCCTCTCGAACTGCGCTAAGCGAATCTACTTATTTCGTCGACGCACCGACTGGCTCACCATCCGCGCCGGAGCATCGGAACGATATGCGGAAATGTCCTTGTCCAGGGAACCCGGCACCCGTTATGCAAGAAGAAACGGCGGCGCCTTGCGGCACCGCCGTTTCCGTGGACCCCAAGTTGCGAGACTAGACGCGACTTAGCGGAGCGAATTCGACACGTTGTTGAACGTGCTGTTCAGCTTGTTGCCGATGCCCTGCATCGCGCCAATCGCCGCAACGGCGATGAGAGCGGCGATCAGGCCATATTCGATGGCCGTCGCGCCCTTGTTATTTTTGATCAGCTTGAGAAACTTGCTCATGGTCTGTCACTCCTGGTTCCAAGGCGAGGTGCCTACTGCCTGTCCGGGCAGGGCCTCCTCTTAGCTCCGGCTGCCTTTCCGAGAGGTTCAGAACCATAGTTAAAATAGCATGTAAGTAGTTGACTTTAGGTCATTATCTTCCGACAATTATCATTCGTTAACAACCGTCGCCAGATCGTCCGCATTGCAGCGTGTTCCAGTGGCATCTAGGCTATCGTCGCTCGGGTGAGGGGAGGGTTCGAGATGCGTGTAGCAATGCTCACGGTCGCCATGCTGATTTGCGGAACGGCTGTTTCCGCGTCCGCGCAGCCACTGATCCAGATACCAGAACGCCCGAAGATCGTCGTCGGTGGCTACGGCGAAGTGAAGACGATGCCAGACGTCGCAACCATCACCTATACGGCACGCGGGGAAGGTCCGACCAGTGATGACGCTGTTCGATCCATGGCCGCAGCAGAATCGAGGATCGATGCGGCACTCCGCAGCATCGACGCAGCGGCCGACCCGCGCACAAGCGAAGTGAAGGTCGCTGCCGTCAGGAGCAATGACTGCAAAGAGCGCGAATATGGTCCAGTACAACTGTCGACGGGGGCGTGTGCAATTGCTGGCTACGTAGCGACGCAGTCGGCCACGGTTCTTACGCGCGCGGTGAATGATGCGGGTACGATGGTCGGCGTCATCAGCCGCGCCGGCGGTTTGGACCCAACGATCGACAACTTCTCTTTGCGAGACCCCCGACTTGCTCAACAACAGGCGATGGCCGCGGCGCTCTCCGACGCGGCGTCGAAAGCGGCGTCGATCGCCGCGGCAAGCCACATCCAGCTCGGCCAGATTCTGGATATATCAACGAGCTCTCAGGCGCAGGCGCAGGCGATCGTCGTCACCGGCAGCCGAATTGAGCCGAATGCGCCACCCCCACCGCCTCCAGTCACGGTGAAACTCACGCCGGAGCCGATCACGACCAACGCAAACGTGACCGTTACCTACGCGATCGCGCAGTAGAGCTCCCGATGACCGGCATTCTTGCGCGAATTATGATAATTCCGCTGATGCTGCTCGTCGGCGCCGTCCCGGGCCCACGGACCGTGCCGCATCCTGGCGGCGGACCGGCGCTGATCATCCCCGCCGCAAGCCCGGTTCGGTTTCGCGGCTTCGACAAGAACGGCGTCGCGCGCTTCGACGGACAATTCCTCCTCAGCGGGACGTTCACGCTCAACTGCGACATGTGCGAGCAGCCGGCCACCGAGGACGATGTCGTTCTCTATGTCGTGCCCGACCAGCAGTTCGCGCAGCGCATGCCGCACTGGCAGGGTCGCGGCGACAGGATGGCGATCGAGATCAGCAATATCGAGCGGCTGAAACACAGCATCGCCACCAGTCGGCAGCTGGCCGGCGTGGCTTCGGGCAAGATCCGCGAACTGCGCGGCCGTATCTCGATCGTCGCCGATCATTATGTCGCGGACCTCGGGTGCGACAATAGTCCTTATTATGCGGCGCGCTTCGTGAAGCTGCCGAGACCCGCAAAGCTGGCGCAGCTTAAGGTCGATGGCAATTTCGGCTGTGCCTGAGCTGACGGCCTAGCCAAGGCGGGCACGGCTCAATAGGGCCATCCAGATGATCGATTCTCCGGTCTTCTTCAGTGGCATCGGCGGTAGCGGGATGTTGCCGCTGGCGTCGATCGTTCGGGCGTCGGGGGCGAAAGTGGCGGGCTCGGACCGGTCGCTCGACGCCGGCCGGACGCCGCACAAGTTCGATTATCTGCGCTCGCTCGGAATCCAGCTTTTCCCGCAGGATGGCTCCGGGCTTCAGCCGGGGATGACCCTGGTCACCTCGGCGGCGGTCGAGGACACGGTTCCGGACGTCGTGAGGGCGAAAGAGCTCGACCTCGAGCACCTGACCCGGCCGCAGTTCCTCGCCCAGCTGCTCAACCATGCGCAGCGCAGCGTCGCGATCGGCGGGACGAGCGGCAAGTCGACGGTCACGGGGATGATCGGCTGGATCCTCCATGCCTGCCATCGCCAGCCGACGGTGATGAACGGCGCGGTGATGAAGAATTTCGTGACGCCGTCGGCGCCGTTCGCGAGCGCGCTGGTCGGCGACCCCGAGCTGTTCGTCAGCGAGGTCGACGAGAGCGACGGCTCGATCGCGCTCTACCGGCCGGAGGTCGCGGTGCTGACCAACATCAGCCTCGACCACAAGGAAATGGACGAGCTGAGGCAGCTCTTCGCCCATTTCCTCAACGCCTCGCGCAAGGCAGTGCTCAACCTCGACGATCCCGAGACGCGAGCGCTTTCCGCGACGGTGCCGGCCGACAAGATCATCGGCTACGGCTTCGACAGCCCGGCCGCGGACTTCATGGGCAAGGATCTGAAGCTCGAGGCGGCCGGTGCGCGCTTCGCGGTCGAGGCCGAGGGCGAGCGCCACGAGGTGGAGCTGAGAGTGCCCGGACGCCACAATGCGTCGAACGCGCTGGCGGCGGTCGCCGCAGCACGCGCCGTCGGCGTGCCGGTCGCCGATGCCGCGGCCGCGCTGGCGCGGTTCGAAGGACTCCGGCGACGGCTGGAGACGGTCGGCACGGCCGGCGGGGTCACGGTGATCGACGATTTCGCGCACAACCCCGACAAGATCGCCGCGTCGCTGGCGACGCTTCGGGCGCACCCGGGGCGGCTGCTGATTATGTTCCAGCCGCACGGCTACGGCCCCTTGGCGAAAATGGGCGAGCCGCTGGCCGACGCGTTCGTGAACGGCATGGCGCCGGGCGACCGGCTGTACCTGCCCGACCCGGTCTACCAGGGCGGCACGGTGGAGCGGAAACGCGGAAGCGACTGGCTCGCCGGCCAGGTCGGTCCGAGTGCCGAGCACATTCCGGACCGCATTCGGATCGCCGATGCGCTCATCGCCGAAGCCAAGCCCGGCGACCGAATCCTGATCATGGGCGCGCGCGACGACACGTTGATCGATTTCGCACGCGAGCTGGTCGAGCGGCTCGGCCATCGGAACTGATTGGACGCTCCAGCGTCAGACCTTCATGGCCGAACCCGGAACCGTCACCGGCTGGAAGCTGCCGCAAGTCGAGCGCGAGCTGCTGCTCCGGCAATTCCCGCCAGCATATGAAAATGTCGTGGCGGACCATGTGACTCTGCGCGTCGGCGCAACGCCGGAGACTCCGCTGCCGAAGAAGCCTGCGCAATCGAAGGTCATCGGCTGGGCGGATGACGGTAAGGGCGTGCAGTGCCTGGTGGTCGAACTGGACGGGACCTTCGACCGCCCCGACGGCTCGACCTATCACATTACCTGGTCGCTTGGGCCGGGACGCCGAGCGCGCGAGAGCAATGACGTGCTGCGCGACCAGGGCTTCCATCCGCTGGAGGCGCCGATCCCGGTCGAGCTGGAGCCCGCCCGCTTCTGATGCCGCAGCCGCGACTGTTCCTCGACGCGGACGGCGTGCTCGCCGACTTCGACGAAGGCGCGCGCCGGCTGCTCGGCACGAGCCCGCGCGAATATGAAAGGAAGCACGGGCGCGGCGCGTTCTGGAAGCGGCTGGCGCAGGCGGAGAATTTCTACGGAACCCTGCCCGAGATGCCGGACGCACGGCGGCTGTTCGATGCGGTCGAGCATCTCGAGCCGACGATCCTCACCGGGCTTCCGCTCGGCCGTTGGGCGGCGCCGCAGAAGATCGAATGGGCGGCCGAGCATTTCCCCGGCGTGCCGATCATCACCTGCATGGCGCGCGACAAGCACAAGCATATGAAGCCCGGCGACGTGCTGGTCGACGATCGCGAGAACCACCGGTCCGCCTATGAAGCGGCCGGCGTGATCTTCGTGCACCACAAGAATGCCGAGGACAGCCTCAGGCAGCTCGCGAAGATCTTTCCGTCGGTGAAGGTGGCGGCTTAGGCCGCGGCCTTGAGGTCGACCTTCTCGACCCACTCGGGCCAGAACACCGGCTCGCGGCTCGACCAGCCGGGCGCGGTGGCCGCGCTCTCGCTGATCGACTGGAGCAGGATTCGGCGGCGGTCGGGGTGAAGGTGCGGAAGCGCGGCGGCGGCGCAGAAGGCCGCGGGCAGCCACGGCCGCGACGCCGCGCCGATCAGCCGCTCGTAGAGGAAGCGGTAGGCCGCGAAGTTCGGAAGCCGGTCCTGGCCGAGGTCGAACGCGGAAATCGTGATGAGCATGCCGATGAACGGCTCGATCATGTCGAGACCGCTGTCGTCGGGTACCTGGAGGCGCAGATGATCGAGCTGCTTGTAGAGGCGGCCCTGGGCGCGGATGGATGCGGCTTCGCCTTCGTCGCGAGCCCAGCATTCGATCGCGTCACGCCGACCATAAGCCACATCGAGCGACCGGCGGATGTAGCGCTGCGTCGCTTTCGGGAAGCCCGCAAACTCCTTCATCTCCGAGATCAGCATCGCGCCGCTTGCCGGCTGGCTGGTCCGCGTAATCATGAACCCGACTCCTTTTGCCCAGGCGGGATCATGCGGCGATGATGGTTTCGAGAAACTTAACCACAGTCCCACCCCCCGTTCAGATTGAATCAGAGGGGAGTCACCGCGTCTAGGGCAGAAATTGACCAGAACCGGGAAAACTGTGGATTGTTGATTTATTGCAACGGAGCGGCGTTTTTGTGACGGTCCCGTAATCTATTCCGGGAATCCCGACGACGGCGCCGGCTCGTCCGATCCGCCGGGCTGTGCGGAGGACGGCGGGTCCGACGCATCCATGGATTCATCGCTTCCGACGTCGGCTTTCACGTTCGGATCGTCGGGGTTGAGCTTGAGCTCGTGCTCGAGGTCGCGTTCGGGCGGGGCCGAATGCACTGCCGGAGGCGCTTTGTCCTTCTTGGCCTCATTCACAGCAGCTTCTCCCTGGCCTACCATTGCTCGCGTGTAACGAGCAGCCCGCACGAGGCGTTCCTCCGCGCGGCGCGTTTCGACCGGAAGTGGCGGCGCTTCTGCCAACGGGCAGAGGGCGGTTTGCCGAATTGGCGTTTTAGGACATGAAGATGACGATGTTCATGACGCCCGCACCCGTGGTCCGCAGCCGGTTCGAGGACTGGCCGCAAGCGGTCAAATCGATCCTTGGATTCTGGTTCTTCTATTTGCTGACGGTGGTCGCCCGGGCCTTCCTCGGGCACGATCCGCTGACCGTGCTCGGAAACCGCGCGGTGACGATCGCCGCGGGCGTCGCGCTGACCTTTGGAATCTATGTGGCAATCAAGCTGCTTGCCGGCGCCGCGAGCTTGCGGCGGCAGGCGCTGGTTGCCGGCATTTGCTCGTTCATTGCCGCCGGCGCGCTCGCCGGTTTCCTGATCGCGGTCGATCGGTACCAGGAGAAGCCGCACGACGAATTCCAGTACGTCTCCAAGGAAGGCTACCAGGTCACCGATATCGGCGACCAGACGAAGATCGAGCGGCCCAATGCTTCGCCGCTCGTCCTCACCTATCCTGACGCGAGCCAGCTGCCCGCCTACGAGCAGTTTCGGATCGCGACGGACGCCATGGTCGTGTGGCTGTTCTTCTTCGTCGCGTGGAGCGCTTACTACATCGCAACGGAGGCGCAGGCGCAGGTGCTCACCGCCCAGCGGCGCGCGGCCGAAGCCGAAAGCGCGGCACAGAGTGCGCAGCTCCAGGCGCTGCGCTACCAGATCAATCCGCACTTCCTGTTCAATACGCTGAACTCGCTGTCGTCGCTGGTGATGACCGGACGCACCGACCGGGCCGAAGCAATGCTGCTGGCCTTGTCCACCTTCTTCCGGACGAGCCTGTCGCTCGATCCCGGAGCGAATGTCACCCTGGCCGAAGAGATCGACCTCCAGCGTATGTACCTCGACATCGAAAAGGCGCGTTTCCCGGACCGCCTGCACGTCGAGATCGACGTTCCGCAAGAGCTGGAGCAGGCGCGGCTCCCCGCGCTGCTGCTCCAGCCGATCGTCGAAAATGCGATCAAATACGGCGTTTCGAAGAGCCGCAAGGCGGTCGTGCTTCGGATCGAGGCCCGGCACCTCGACGATCACCGGATGGTGCTGGAAGTCAGCAACCGCCTGAAGAACGGCGGACGGGACGAGCTTCCCGTTGCCACCCACGAGGGCACCGGCCTCGGCCTCGCCAATGTCTGCCAGCGGCTCGACGCC
>DATNFJ010000065.1:0-5671 GCA_035606455.1 Sphingomicrobium sp. | reverse complement strand
CGCGGTCATGTACGTCGGCAGGATCGTAGAGACCGCGCCCACCGAAGATCTGTTCGCGTCTCCGAAGCATCCGTATACCGAAGCTCTGCTGTCGGCCGTCCCGATACCGGATCCGCGCCTGCGCGCCGACCGGATCATCCTCCAGGGCGAAGTCGCCGACCCGGCCAACACCCCGCCGGGCTGCCATTTCCATCCCCGGTGCAAGTATGCGCAGGCTATCTGCCGGGAGAAGGCGCCGGCGCTGGAAGAGATCGCGCTCGATCACTTCGTCAGCTGTCATCGAGCCAGCGAGCTTTCGCTTCGCGGCGTCTCCCGCTCGACGGCATAGATCTGGCGGTCGAACGGCGAGCTCGGGGGTCACGACCGCGCGAAGGATTGCGTCGCGGCCTTTTTAGGGCTAGCCTCGAAAGTTCGATCATCCTAAGGACAATGTCATGGCCCTCTGGAAAGACAATACCGCTCCCCGGCAAACCCCCGCACCCGCCTCGCACGAGATCGAGCCGGTCCGGTACGACGCTCCGTCTAAGCTCGAGCTCGCACCCAGCCCCGCCCCTGCTCCGGCTCCGGTCGCACGCCCTGCCGCCAATGTGCCCCGAAAGGAATCGCTGATCGCCGACGACCTCACGATCGAGGGCAAAATCGAAGGTGGCGGCAGCGTACGCATCGCCGGCAGCTTCAAGGGCGACGTCAACGTCCATGGCGATCTCACCATCGAGGCAGGTGCGAAGCTGACCGGCGGCGTGCGCGCCGACAAGGTCACGATCGCAGGTGATTTGGAGGGCAACGTCCAGGAAGCCTCGCGCGTCGACCTGTTGGCGACCGGCGCGGTCATCGGCGACCTCAAAGCGGGTTCCGTGACGGTCGTGGCCGGCGCCCGCATGCGCGGCAAGGCCGAGTTCGGCTGGGACGAGGCAGACGGCGCGAAAAGCGGCAAGCACAATTACAGCGCGGAGACCGGCGCCCCCCTATGAGCAGCGCGCGCCCGGGCGTCCCCGGGGCAACCCGCGAGTGTCCGCACTGCCGGGAGACGATTCTCGAAAGCGCGGGCGTGTGTCCGGCCTGCCGGCATTACCTGCGCTTCGATCATGGTGCTGAAGAGCCCCAAGCGCCGGCGGTCACGCCGCTGCGCATCGAAGGCAGCATCCGCCATCCCGCCGACGGAGAGCCCTGGGAGTACACGGTGGTCGTGTCGATTCGCAACGATCGCGGCGAAGAGATCGCCCATAAGCTGATCGGCGTCGGCGCGATGAACCCCAATGAGCAGCGGATCTTCACCCTCTCCGTTGAGGCGGTTTCGGCCAAGGCGAAAAGCCCGGCAAAAGGGGGCACGCGCCACTGATCAGCCTCGGAAAAAACAAAGGCTCGCGCAAACGCGAGCCTTTGTCTTATGGGTGCAGACGTCCCGAAGGAGACGTTCCCAACCCGCCGCCTTCGGCGTCGAGGTCAGGTTCTGGCCGCTGGGTCAGGGCTTGTTCGTCGTATCCTTTGCCGCTTCCTTCGACTGATTCTGCTTCGCGGCGTTTGCCGCCTTCTTTTCCGCGGCGGTCTGCTGCGCCTTGGCTTGCTTCCTGGCCGCCGCTTCAGCCTTCGCCTTGGCCTGTTCTTCCGGCGTCAGCATCGGCGTGGTCGAGTCGCCACCCGACCGCTGCTTCTCCTCGTTCTGCTTCGCCATGTTCGCGGCCTTCTTGTCCGCTGCCGTCTGCTGCGCCCTGGCTTGCTTCTTGGCCGCCGCTTCGGCTTTCGCCTTGGCCCGTTCTTCCGGCGTGATGGTGGTCTTGGTGCTGTCGCTGGCGGCCGGCGCGGGTTGTTGCGCGATCGCCGACGCCGCAGCGAAAAGGAAGGCAGCGGCGATAAGACTGGTTGCAGTTAGCTTGTTCATCAACATCTCCCTGGTTTAGTCCAAGAGGTCCATTTACTTCCGTCGCGGTCGATCCAGGCCCCGCTGCCGTGGTTCCAACGACCATCCTTGCGGGAGGAATACGGGGTCGCTGCGGTGAGCGCAATACACCAAGCACTGATGGTAGCGCGAGACGCGGGGCAAGTCCAGTACGCCGCAGGGGGCCGAGGTGCGGTTCCACGGCGGGCGCGTCGCCGGGAAATGGCCGCAAGCCCCGTCGCGCGCAGCGGGCGACGCACGCGGATGCGTTCAGGCGAACCGCGTCACCTCGCCCCTTCGCTCCATGCTACTTTTTGTTCAGGTAGTTCTTCTCCAGGAATTCGGACCGGAAATTCTGTGGCGGAACGGGAATGTCCGGGCGGCCCTCCGGCGTGAAGTCCATCAGATTCCAGTACGGCCAGACGGTGTCGACATGATTGCCCGCCAGCTCGGTCGCCCAGAAGTGAAGGATTTTCCCATCCCGCTTCCTGAAGACGTGCATGACCGGCAGTTGCATGTCGTCGGAGTCTCCCTGGCATTTATAGTCGCTTTGAAAGGGCGACTCATAGCCGGAAAGCAGCGGAATCTGCGACCAGCCGCGTTTTTTTGCCCACGCATTGATTTTTTCGGGCGGGGCTTTGGCAATCGCGACAAACGCGGCGTCCCGGCTGACCTGATACCAGCTTCGATCGAACCCATCGACCAGCGACGTACAGGAAGGACAGGGATTGTCCCAGCCCGGACCGTACATGAAGGAATAAAGCAGCAGCGTGTTCTTGTCCGCGAACAGCTCGGACAATTTCACGCGCTTCCCGACTTTTCCGTCGTTGGCCCATTGAAAGACATAGACCTCTTTCAACTGGCCGCCGGGAGGGAGCTTGCGCCGCTTCGCCGCCACCGCCTTTACCTTGTCGACGAGCTCCTGCTCTTCTTTGAGCAGCGCGTCCCGCGCGTCGCGATACGCTTTGCTTTCGTTCGGGTACCGAAGTTCGCTCATGGTCGGTCTCCTTTTGAAACCAGTATTCTGCATTTAGGAGCGGCACATGAATAGCGTGCGCCGATGAGGCGGCGCCGCGGCCGGGGAGCTCATCGAGTCCCACGTCGCCAAGCCGACCAAGTAGGCATAGAGTGAAGGATCCGGCCAGTTGACAAACGGGCTTGTTAAAAAAGGACAGCGGCGTTTGTATCCAACGATCGATATTTGAAAGGGGTAAAGGCAATGGCATTGAAGCGAGGTGACAAGGGTTTCCTCGATGCGATCCGGACAAAGCTCTATGTCGCCGTCGTTTCGGATGTGCTCGACTCGTTAGGACATACCAATCAAGCGATGGCCGCGGGCATTCGACCACTCGACGACTCGCTCGTGCTGGCCGGCTATGCGAGGACGGGCTTGTATCAAGACATCTATCACATTGCCAAGGGAGAGAACCCTTACGAACTGGAAATCGCGCTGATTGACGATTTGTCCGCCGATGACGTACCGGTTTTCGCCTGCGGCGCATCGGGTCGCATCGCTCCTTGGGGAGAGCTCCTGTCGACGGCGTCGCGCGCACGCGGTGCGGCCGGCTGCGTTACCGACGGTCTTACCCGGGACATTCGAGCGATCCGTGAAATGCGATTCCCGGTATTCCACGGCGGCATCGGCCCACTGGATTCGAAGGGGCGCGGCAAAGCTTCGCAGATAGATGTGCCCATCGAATGCGGCGGGGTTCGAATCGAACCGGGTGATCTTGTATTCGGCGACGCAGACGGCGTCGTCGTGATACCGGCGGCGCTGGAACAGCAGGTCCTCGCGAGTGCTTTCGAAAAGGTTTCAGGCGAAAACAAAACGCGTCAGGATTTGGCCAACGGGGTCAAACTCAGAGAAGTCTTCGAACGCTACGGCGTGTTGTAGGCGCGACGCCAAGTCCGTCCGGGAAACTCGTGGCGGGAATCGGGGTAGCGATGGCTGAGCAGGCACATCCGATCGTCATCCGCGACATCGACCATGTCGTTCTTCGAGTGGTCGATCTGGAAAAGATGCTCTGGTTTTATTGCGGCGTGCTCGGCTGCAGTGTCGAGCGCCGCCAGGACGAGCTGGGGCTTGTCCAGCTCCGTGCAGGAAGCTCGCTCATCGATCTGGTTCCGATCGCCGGCAAGCTTGGTTCGGCTGGCGGCGCCGCGCCTGGAGCCGAAGGCAGAAACATGGACCACTTTTGCCTGCGGATCCGCTCTTTTGATCAGGAACGGATTTGCGCCTACCTGGCCGAACGCGATATTAAGTTCGGCGAGGTGCGCTCGCGCTATGGCGCCGACGGTGACGGTCCGTCGATCTATCTCGAGGATCCGGAAGGTAACGTGGTCGAGTTAAAGGGCCCCTCCTCGTAGCACCGTCGGCGAGGTTCGGCTCGGGCAGCGTCGAAGAACCAGCGCTCTGCCGAGTGGCAAGGCGTCTGACCGTTGGCTGCGCGAATCCGCCTTGGCCATAAGGCGCGTCGAGTCCGCGGGCCGGTCACGGCTGGCAGAGCGCGCCGGAGCCGCCGTGTCCGTCACGGCACGCTCGGATCGGCAAAACGCGCGACCAGCGCGACGAACTGGTCCATGTACGTCTGACAGAACGCGCGCTTGCCCTCGTCGAGAAAGTTGCCGCTATGGTCGACGGGATCCGGCTTGAACGAAATGTATGCCTCGCCGCCCATGACCGTCATGCCGAGGATGCCCAGGATCTGCCGCAGGTGCTGCTGGCCCACCGCTGTGCCGATGGCGCCGAACGACGTGCCGGTGATGGCCGCGACGCGGCCCCGCCACACCTGCTTATCGTTGGGCTTGGATCCCCAGTCGATCGCGTTTTTGAGCACCGCGGGAAGCGAGCGGTTGTGCTCCGGCGTGACGAACAGCACGGCCGGAACGCTCGCGACTTCCGCGGTGAAGCGCCGCACGGGCTCGGGCCGGTCGGGCTCGAGGTCCTGGTTGTACATCGGCAGATCGTCGATGGCGATCCAGCGCCACGCGATGCGGTCCTCGACGAGCCGTGTCAGCGCCAGCGCCAGGCGGCGATTGATCGACTCGCGGCGGTTGCTGCCGACGATGACGCCGACGGGTGTCCTGGGCATGGCTTTGGTTCCTCTCGTGGTGGGATGACTGAATGGCTGCGGCGGCTCAACGGCCGTTCACCGCACCCAGATACGCGCGCCGCAGCGCGGGATCGTCGAACACGGCGTCTGGCGTACCCTCGGCGACAATGCGTCCCTCTTCGAGCAGATACGCCCGGTCGGCGATCGCGAGCGCACTGGCGACGTTCTGCTCGACGAGCAGTATCGACGTCCCGCTGGCGTGCACGTCGCGGATCGCTCTGAACATTGCCTCGACGATGAGCGGCGACAATCCCAGCGACGGCTCGTCGAGCAGAAGCAGCCGCGGCCGCGCCATCAGCGCGCGCCCGATCGCCACCATCTGCTGCTGGCCGCCCGACAGCGCTCCAGCAGGCGCGTCCAGCTTGTCGCGCACGGCCGGAAACAGCGCGCACACGCGCTCGAGCGTGCGCGCTCGCTCGTGTCGCGCCGCAGGCGCGTAGCTGCCGATCGCGAGGTTCTCGCGCACGCTCATCCGCGTGAACAGGCGGCGCCCTTCGGGGACGATCGCGATGCCGGCGCTGCAGTAGCGATGTGTCGGCAGCGCGGTCAGGTCGCGCCCGTCCATCGTGATCCGGCCGGCGCTGATGCGATGCAGGCCGGCCAATGCGTTGATCAGCGTCGACTTGCCTGCGCCGTTCGGCCCGACGATACAGACGAGCTCTCCCGGGGAGATGTCGAGCGA
>DATNFJ010000064.1:0-33875 GCA_035606455.1 Sphingomicrobium sp. | reverse complement strand
CGGGACCGGCGACCACTGCATCCACCTCGCGCGCTGCTTCGGCGATCCGGTCGACCGCGCTTGCCGCAAAGCCGCCGTCGGCTTGGGACAGGCCGCAGACCATCGCTTCGGGCATGGCCATGCCGAGCGTCGTCGCTGCGCTTTCGACCGTCGCGATGCGCAGCTTGCCCGCGCCGGCGCGCATTGCGGCGGTGGCGGCAAGCAGCGCCGCCCCGGGGACGTCGCGGCTTCCGGCGACGACGAGGATCCGGCCCTTGGTCTCCTTGTCGCCGTCGATCACGGGCGGCAGCGGGTGCTGCTCCAGCGCAGCGGGATCGAGCTTCATCGAGTGCCCGTTACTGCGTCCGGGGCCGACGTCTTTGGCGCGCCTTCGGCTTCCAGCTGCGCGCCCTGGTTCCACAGGCTGAGCTCGGGCACGCACAGGCCCTTCGAATCGGGCTCGAAGTCATAGGCCGCGATCCCGCAATTCAGCACCTCGGCCTGCTTGTCGATGTTGAGGATCTGCGCCTCGTCGAGCTCTTCGAGGATGTAGCGGAAGCACAGCACGACGACCTGGTGGCACACGACCAGCACGCGCCGGTCGCAATAATGGAGGTTGATCGTGTTGAGCATCGACCTCAGGCGCAGGATCACGTCCGCCCAGCTCTCGCCGCCGGGCGGCCGGTGATAGAATTTGCCCAGCCTGCGGCGGTGCGCGGCTTCCTCGGGGAATTTGTGGCGAATGCCCGCGGTCGTCAGCCGGTCGAAGATCCCGAACTCGCGCTCGCGAAGCCGCTCGTCGATGATCGTGTGCGCCGGGCCTTCGGCAAGCGCGCCCTCGCGGCAGATGATCTCGGCCGTCTGCTTCGCGCGCACATAGGGGGAGGCGAGCATGATCTCCGGCCGTTCGTCGCGCGGAAGCGCGGCGAACCAGCGGCCCGCGGCTTCCGCCTGCCTGCGCCCGAGATCGGACAGCGGCACGTCGACGTCGCGAAGCTCGATGTCGATCTCATGCGCGCCGGCTTCATCGGCGGCGTCGCGCGCGACATTGCCCTGGCTTTGCCCGTGCCGCACCAGCCACAGCCGCGCGGGCCAGTTCTGCCGTGTCCTGCTCATCTCGATACGGCAGAAAGCATCAGCGGCGGGATTGTGCCCGCGACGGCGGCTTACTCAGCCGCCACCGCCGTTGATCGCGGTTCCCCCAGGCGTTTGCTCCGCTCGTCGATACGGCGGAAGGTGGCGAGCGCCTGGCCGACGATCTGGTCCATATTATAATAGCGGTAGGTGGCGAGCCGGCCGACGAAGGTGACGCCCTCGGTCGCGTCGGCGAGCGCTTCGTAGCGCTTGTACAGCGCCTGGTTCTCGGCGCGCGGGATCGGGTAATAGGGATCGCCCTCCGCCGAGGGATATTCGTAGGTGATCGTCGTCACCGGCGCTTCCTGCCCGGTCAGATGCTTGTACTCGCTGATCCGGGTGTAGGGGACGCTCGGGTCTGGATAGTTCACCACCGCGACCGGCTGGTGCCACTCCTCTTCAAGCGTCCGGTGGTCGAACTTGAGGCTTCGGTACGGCAACTTGCCGAAGCGGAAATCGAAATATTCGTCGATCGGCCCGGTGTAGATGATGTGATCGGCAATCTCGTGCGCGTGGGGCCTGAGCTCGGCGAAATCGACACCGGTGCGCACCTCGATCAGCGGATGGTCGAGCATCTTCTCGAACATCTTGGTGTAGCCGTGGAGCGGCATCGCCTGGTGCGTGTCGCCGAAATAGCGGTCGTCGGTGTTGGTCCGCGTTGGGATGCGGCTCGTCACCTGCTTGTCGAGCTCGCTCGGATCGAGCCCCCACTGCTTGCGCGTGTAGCCCTGGAAGAAGAGCTCGTAGAGCTCGCGCCCGACGGCGTTGACGACGACGTCCTCGCTCGTCTTGATGTCCTCGACCGGCTCGGCGCGCGAGGCGAGATAGTCGGCCGCTTGCTCGTCGGTCTGAAGGGCGAGGTCGAACAGCTTGTTGAGGGTCGTGCGGTTGATCGGAATCGGCACCAGCTGGTCGCGCACCAGCGCCTGCACCCGATGCTCGTACGGCCGCCATTGGGTGAATTGCGACAGATAGTCCCACACCTGGTCGCTGTTGGTGTGGAAAATGTGCGGCCCGTATTTGTGGTAGAGGATGCCCGCCTCGTTCGGCTCGTCGTAGGCGTTGCCCCCGATGTGCGGGCGGCGGTCGATGAGCAGGACGCGCGCGCCATGCTGCGACGCCAGGCGCTCAGCAAGAACGGAGCCGGCAAAACCGGCTCCGACGATCAGATAGTCATAGCGGCGGTCGTTCGCCGGCTCGGGCGGCGCGCTCATTCCGCGGCCACCAGAAGCGCCGGCGCTACGGCGCCCGACCGGGCGCCCATGACATCGGCGATGAGACCCGCCATGCGGGCCTGGGTCGTATCCCAGCTCGATGCGGAGAGCATCAGGTCGGCCTCGGCGAGCCAGCCGCCTTCGGGGTTGCGCGAAAGCTGCTGCGCCTGCTCGCAAGCCTCGACGAAGTCTTCGGCGGTGGATGCAATCTTTACGCCTTCGAGCGCACCGTAATGGCGGACGACGTCCTTGATTGGAGTCGAGACCACGGGCCTTCCGCCCGCCAGATATTCGGGCGTCTTGGTCGGCGAGATGAACTGGGTCGATTCGTTCATCGCGAACGGCATCAGCGCCACGTCCCAGCCCGACAGATAGCAGGGCAGCTGGTCGTAGGTCTTCCCGCCCAGATAATGGATGTTCGGCCGCTTCGGCAGGTCTTCCTCGGAGATCTTCACGACCGGGCCGACCATCACGAACGACCAGCTCGGCCGCATCTCGGCGGCCTTCGCGAGCAGCTCCGTGTCGAAACGCTCGTCGATCACCCCGTAAAAGCCGAGCCGCGGACGCGGCAGGTCTTCCTGGTCGGCCGGGTCGAACTGGCGCGCGCGGGCCTTGGCGAAATGCGCCCGATCGACCGAAGAGGGGAAGCAGTGGACGCTGGGATGGCGGTGCTTCTTCGCCTCGTAGAGGCTCGACCCGCCGGTGAAGACCACGTCGGCGCGATCGATCAGCTCCTGCTCCAGATCGAGCAGCTTGACCGGCGCGAACTTGAACTTCGAAAGCTCGTCCATCGCGTCGAACACGGTGACGGCGGGCTCGAGATGCCGCGAGAAGGGCAGCATCATCGGCGTGTAATACCAGGCGATCAGCGGGCCCTTGATCGCCGCGAGATGCGCGTCGAGCAATCGGCCGAGCGCGGCTTCGCGAGCGTCCTCCGGCATGCCCTGCGGAAGGTGCGGGACGACGATCCGCACATTCGCTGCATTGTCCGCCTCGCGGACCTGAAGGTAGGCGGTCTCATCGGGCGCGACGTCGACCGGCTCTTCCCAGTAGATGACGTTCATTTCGCGCGCGAAGCGGCTCATCAGATGCTGCGGCCGCTGGAACACGAAGTTCCACCGCAGATGCGAAAAACAGATCAATGTTGTGGGTTCGGAGTCCGGCGCCGAGTGCTCGGCTTCGTACTCCACTGGCACCCCGACGCGAGTCAGCATTTTAGGTTAGTCCTCCGTGCGTTGAAATTGCCCATCCATCTGAACGGGCATTCAGGCGTTGCGGTTCCGTAACCTGCATCAATGTTAGCGTTAAAATAACGACTTGCCGCATTGCAGCATCGCCAGTCCGTTCTTCATGAGCGCCGGAAGGCTCCGCGTCCCAATCATTTCGGGTGCGCAACGCCCGACTTCAAGGGCCGTTGACCGGGCCAGCCCTGCGTGGAAGGAGCGTCGCGAGGAGAAACGAGGCTTGGCGACGACCATCGAGGAACTGGAAAAGCGGCGCGAGCTGGCGCGGCTGGGCGGCGGCGAGAAGCGCATCGCCGCGCAGCACGCCAAGGGCCGGCTGACCGCGCGCGAGCGGCTCTCCGTGTTGCTCGATCCGGGAAGTTTCGAAGAATATGACATGTTCGTCGAGCACAACGCGACCGACTTCGGGATGGCCGATCAGAAGATCCCCGGCGACGGCGTCGTCACCGGCTCCGGCACCATCAACGGCCGCCTTGTCTATGTCTTCGCCCAGGACTTCACCGTGTTCGGCGGCAGCTTGAGCGAGCGCCACGCGCAGAAGATCTGCAAGGTCATGGACATGGCGATGAAGGTCGGAGCGCCGGTGATCGGCCTCAACGACAGCGGCGGCGCGCGAATCCAGGAGGGCGTCGCCAGCCTCGCCGGCTATGCCGAGGTGTTCCAGCGCAACGTGCTCGCTTCGGGCGTCATCCCGCAGGTCAGCCTGATCATGGGCCCGTGCGCCGGCGGCGCCGTCTATTCGCCGGCGATGACCGACTTCATCTTCATGGTGAAGGATAGCTCCTACATGTTCGTCACCGGTCCCGACGTGGTGAAGACGGTGACCAACGAGGTGGTGACGCAGGAGGAACTGGGCGGGGCGGTCACCCACACGACCAAGTCGGGAGTCGCCGACGTCGCGTTCGAGAACGACATCGACGCGCTGCTCGCGACGCGCGAGTTCTTCGACTTCCTGCCCTTGAGCAACCGCCACGATTTGCCTGAGCGACCGTGCGACGACCCGGTCGACCGCATCGAGGGTAGTCTCGACACTTTGATCCCGCCGAGCGCCAACCAGCCTTACGACATGCACGAGCTGATCCGGAAGGTCGCCGACGAGGGCGACTTCTTCGAGCTTCAGCCGGCGCACGCCGCCAACATCATCATCGGCTTCTGCCGGATCGAGGGCCGCACCGTCGGCGTCGTCGCCAACCAGCCGATGGTGCTTGCAGGCGTGCTCGACATCAACAGCTCGAAGAAGGGCGCGCGGTTCGTGCGTTTCTGCGACGCGTTCGACATCCCGATCCTGACCTTCGTCGATGTGCCCGGCTTCCTCCCCGGAGTCGGGCAGGAGCATCACGGGATCATCAAGCATGGCGCCAAGCTGCTCTTCGCCTATGCCGAAGCGACGGTGCCGAAGATCACGGTGATTACGCGCAAGGCCTATGGCGGCGCTTATGACGTCATGAGCTCAAAGCATTTGCGGGGCGACTTGAACTACGCCTGGCCAACGGCAGAGATCGCGGTGATGGGTGCGAAAGGCGCGGTCGAGATCATCTTCCGCCAGGATGCGAAGGACGCGCAGACCATCGCCAACCGCACTGCCGAATATGAAGAGCGCTTCGCCAACCCGTTCGTCGCCGCGAGCAAGGGCTTCATCGACGAGGTGATCATGCCGCACTCGACGCGGCGGCGCGTGGCGATGGGCCTGCGCAAGCTGCGCAACAAGCAGCTGGAAAATCCCTGGAAGAAGCACGACAACATCCCGCTGTGACTCTTTGGATGACCTTCATACTCGGGGCGATGTCCCTCACTTTCGGCTGGGCCGCATATCGAGGGTTTGCGCGAGGATCGACCAACCTGCCGCTAAAGCTGATCGCGATCGAGGAATTCGATAGAGATTCGATCTATTTTTGGGGCGTGATGGGTTTCAACATTCTGGCTTTTCTCGGCCTCGCTCTCGCAGCAGTGCTTGCTTACGTAAATGACTGGGGAAGCATTCCCTAATGAGCACCTATACCGCCACGATCCGCTGGACCCGCGACCCGAGCACCGACTTCGCCAAGGGCCAGTACAGCCGCGCGCATGAGTGGGCGTTCGACGGCGGCCTGACGGTGCCGGCGAGCCCGAGTCCGCATGTCGTTCCGGTGCCCTGGTCGGATCAGGCCGGAGTCGATCCCGAGGAGGCGTTCGTCGCCTCGCTCTCGTCCTGCCACATGCTGTTCTTCGTCGACTTCGCGCGGCGCGCGGGGTTCGTGGTCGACTCCTATGTCGATGAGGCAGAAGGCGTGCTGGAGAAGCGCGCCGACGGGAAGATGTGGATGAGCCGGGTGACGATGCGCCCGCGAGTCACCTGGGGCGGCACTCCGCCAGACGAAGCCGCGATTTCCGATTTTCACCACCGCGCGCACGAAGCCTGCTTCATCGCCAACAGCGTCAGCACGGAAGTCGTCGTCGAGCATTGATCGTCCCGGAGAAGCTTGCCGCCTTCGTGCTGGTTTCCGGCCTGACGAGCCTCGTCCCGGGCCCGTCGATGCTGTTCATCCTCGGACAGGCGGTATGGCGCGGCGGCCGGCCCGCCGCGATTGCCATGCTCGGCGTCGAGCTCGGATACGTGTGCTGGTACGTGCTCGCCGCGCTCGGCCTAGGAACGCTCGCGGCGCAGGTGCCGATTGCTTTCACGCTCCTCGCCATCGGGGGCGCGCTCTATCTCGCGTGGCTCGGGTTCCAGGCATTGCGTCATGCCGGCAAGGTCGCGTCCGATTCACCCGCGCCCACACGTGACCGCTCGGCGCACCCGCTGCGCGACGGCTTTGTGGTCGCGATCAGCAATCCCAAGTCGCTGATCTACATCGTCGCGCTGCTGCCGCCGTTCGTCGACCCGCGAAGCGCAGTAGTGCCGCAGCTGGTGCTGCTCGGCGCGATCGCCATCTCGCTCGATGCGTTCCTGGCGCTGATCTACATCGCCGCCGGAAGCCGGCTCGCCCGGGCGATGGCGAGCCCGAACCCGCGCCGCTGGCTCGACAGCGGCGTCGGCCTCGTGTTCATCGCCATCGCCATTGGGATTCTCGCCGAACTCGTTCTACGCGGGCGGTGAGCAAAGGAGACTGACATGAAACTCGGCCGCCTCAACCATGTCGGAGTCGCGACGCCGTCGATCGAGAAGAGCTTGGAGCTCTACCGGAACATGTTCGGCGCCGAGCCGCATGGCGCACCATTCGACCTTCCCGCGCAGGGCGTGCGCGTCTGCTTCGTCGATACGCCCAACAGCCAGATCGAGCTGATCGAGCCGCTCGGCGACAGCTCTCCCATCGCCAAATTCATCGAAAAGAATCCGCTCGGCGGCCAGCATCATGTCTGCTTCGAAGTGCCCGACATTCACGCGGCCAAGGCCGAGCTCGAAGCGAAAGGCGCGCGAGTCCTCGGCGAGCCGCGCATCGGCGCTCACGGCACGCCGGTCTTCTTCGTGCACCCGAAGGACATGGGCGGCGTTCTCACCGAATTCATGGAAACGCCGAAGCACTAGGCCAATGTGCAACCTCTATACGCAGACGAAATCGGTCGACGAGGTCGCGCGCGTCTTCCGCGACATGCAGGTGCCGCTGAGCTTCCCCGAGGGCATCCCCAACCTCCAGCCGCGCGAGATCCGCATCACCGAGCAGGCGCCGATCGTGCGCGCCGGCGACAATGGGCTGGAGCTGGTCAACCGCCGCTGGAGCTGGCCGGCGCCGAACGGCAAGCCCGTCTACAACTTCCGCTCGGAAGGCCGCGAGTTCCAGAGCGGCCGCTGCCTGATCCTCGCCGACAGCTTCTTCGAATTCACGCCGCAGGCCGACCCCAAGGCGAAGCGCAAGCACAAGTGGCAGTTCACGCTCAAGGACCAGCCGATGTTTGGCATAGCGGGCCTGTGCCGCAAGGACGAGAAGGTCGGCGAGGCGTGCACCATGCTGACGACCGAGCCGGGCCCCGACGTCCAGCCGTACCACAACCGGCAGATCGTCGTGCTGAAGCCGCAGGATTTCGCGCGCTGGCTCGATCCGGCCGTCCCCGCGCGCGAGCTGCTGAAGCCGCTGCCGGCGGGAAGCCTCGAGGTCGCGCAGATCTGCTAATTGTCCGTACCCCGGCGGATGCCGGGGACCAGGCGGCGCTACTGCGCCGTTTTTTGTTTAGGGCTGGACCCAGGCCTTCGCCGGGGTACAGAAAGCGCCGCGTGACCGACAAGCCTTCGAAATCCGACTGGAAGAAGCTCGCCGACAAGGAGTCGAAGGGCCGCGACCTTTCGCGCGAGACGGTCGAAGGAATCAGGCTGAACACCGTGTATGGGCCCGACGACGCGGCAGCGATCGACAGCGGCTTCCCCGGCCTGCCGCCGTTCACCCGCGGTCCCTATGCGACGATGTACGCGGGTAGGCCGTGGACCATCCGGCAATATGCCGGGTTCTCGACCGCCGAGGAATCCAACGCCTTCTACCGCCGCAACCTCGCCGCGGGGCAGAAGGGCCTCAGCGTCGCCTTCGATCTCGCGACGCACCGCGGCTACGACAGCGACAACCCGCGCGTCGCGGGCGACGTCGGGATGGCGGGCGTGGCGATCGACAGCGTCGAGGACATGAAGCTCCTGTTCGACGGAATCCCGCTCGACAAGATGAGCGTCAGCATGACGATGAACGGCGCCGTGCTTCCGGTCATGGCCTTCTTCATCGTCGCCGGCGAGGAGCAGGGCGTCCCGCACGACCAGCTCACCGGCACGATCCAGAACGACATCCTGAAAGAGTTCGCGGTCCGCAACACCTACATCTACCCGCCCGAGCCGAGCATGCGGATCGTCGCCGACGTGATCGCTTATTGCGCGGCGGAAATGCCGAAGTTCAACTCGATCTCGATCAGCGGCTATCACATGCATGAGGCCGGGGCGACGGCGGTGCAGGAGCTCGCCTACACGCTTGCCGACGGCATGGAATATGTCCGCGCGGCTCAGGCGCGGGGCCTTGAGATCGACGATTTTGCAGGCCGCCTCAGCTTTTTCTGGGGCATCGGCATGAACCTGTTCATGGAGGTCGCGAAGCTCCGCGCCGCGCGCACCCTGTGGCACCGGATCATGACCGATCTCGGCGCGAAGAAGGATGAGTCCAAGCGCCTCAGGACCCACTGCCAGACGAGCGGCGTCAGCCTGACCGAGCAGGACGCGTACAACAACATCATCCGGACCACGATCGAAGCGCTGGCCGCGGTGCTCGGCGGCACCCAGTCGCTGCACACGAACAGCTTCGACGAAGCGATCGCGCTTCCGACGGATTTCAGCGCGCGTATCGCCCGCAACACGCAGCTGATCCTCGCCGAGGAGAGCGGCGTGACCGCGGTCGCGGACCCGCTCGGCGGCAGCTGGTACGTCGAGAAACTGACCCGTGAGCTGGAAGAGAAAGCCTGGGCGCTGATCGAGGAAGTCGAGGCGCATGGCGGAATGACCAAGGCAGTGTCGGAAGGGCTTCCCAAGCACCGGATCGAGGAAGCCGCCGCGGCGCGTGCGGCGAAGGTCGACACCGGTGAGACGGTGATCGTCGGCGTGAACCGCTATCAGCCCGCCGAAGAGGAGCATGTCGACATCCTCGAAGTCGACAATGCCAAGGTTCGCGCGTCGCAGATCGCACGCATCGAGATAGTGCGCGCCAGCCGCGACGAAGCGAAGGTGCGCGCGGCGCTGGATGCGCTGACCGAAGCCGCAAAAAATCCTCCCCCCTCGGGAGAGGCGGCGCAAAGCGCCGGAGGGGGCCAGTCCCAATCCGCACCCCCTCCGTCAGCCGCTGCCGCGGCTGCCGCCTCCCCCGAGGGGGGAGGAGCGAATTTATTGGCCCTGTCCGTCGAAGCCGCCCGTGCCCGGGCCACCCTCGGCGAAATCTCCGATGCGCTGGAACGGGCGTTCGGTCGCTACGGGACCAAGCCCGAGCCCGTGCGCGGGATCTACGGCAAGGCACGCCGCGACGGCCGCTGGAAAGCCGCGGAGGAAGGCACGCGGTCGGTCGCCGACCGCCTCGGCCGCAAACCGCGAATCCTGGTCGCGAAAATGGGCCAGGACGGCCACGACCGCGGCGCCAATCTGGTCTCATCCGCCTTCACCGATCTCGGCTTCGAGGTGATCCCGGGGCCCTTGTTCCAGACTCCGCGCGAGACCGCCGAGATGGCGGTCGAAAAGGACGTCGACGTGGTGGGCGCAAGCTCACTGGCGGCCGGCCATCGGACGCTGATCCCGGAGATGATCGAGGCGCTGAAGGAAATGGGCCGAGCCGACATCAAAGTCGTCGCCGGCGGAGTCATCCCGCCGCAGGATTATGCGGCCCTCAGGGCTGCGGGCGTGCAGGCGATCTTCGGCCCCGGCACCAACCTCGCCGACGCCGCCGACGAGGTGCTGCGGCTCCTCGGCCACAATCGGCCCCCGCTTGATGAGGCGGCGGAGTGAGCGGGCTGTCGCCATCTTTCGCCATCCTGATCGGCTCACTCGTCATCTATTTCACGGCGTTGGTGCTCTTTCTGGCCAAGGGCTGGCCGGTTCGTGGCGGCCTCGCGATGACTCTTGCCGCTGTTGGACCGATTTTATGGCAGATTCGGTTCACTGACTCGGATATGCCGGGCTTCGCACTTCTGCTGGCGCTCACGTTGCCTCCAGCGCTGCTCATAACCATCATCGGTTGTTTGCTTTCTCTGATGCGCTTGGGACGCCGACTATCGACAAGCCGTCCCGCGACGATGGATCGCTAACGATGTTCAACGAAATCCCGACCGCCAATCGCGAGACAGCCGAGTGAACGCGCAGTCGGGCGGCGGCTTTACCGCCATTGCGTTGATGATGCTGGTGGTCGGGATGGGCATTCCCATGACCGCTGCGCTCAACGCGTCGCTCGGCACGCACATCGAAAGTCCAGTTGCCGCAAGCGCGGTGCTGTTTGCCGTCGGACTGATCGTCACCTCGATCGTGCTGGCGCTGGTCGGCGCGCCGCCGCCGAGCGTGTTCGCGAACGCCCCCTGGTGGTCGTACCTCGCGGCGTTCGGCGTGGTGTTCTACGTGCTATCGGTGACCTGGTCAGCGCCGCGCATCGGCGTCGGCAACGCCATCTTCTTCGTGCTGCTGGGCCAGCTGATCGCCGCCGCCGCCATCGATCATTTCGGCCTGTTCGGCGCGCTCAAGACGACGCTGACGGCGAAGCGCGCGATCGGGTTGCTCGTGATGGCGCTCGGCGTCTACCTCGCCAAGAAACCGAGATGAACATCACCGGAGGAGATCGCGGATTGGAAGTCCGACACTTTGTAATTCTGGCGGTCTGGACCGTCGTCGTTCTGCTTGTGACAGGCGCTTTTCTGTTCGTGTTTACCTACGGTGATTGCTTCGGTGACGCGATATGCCGCCACGTTGCTAATCGAAATCTCACAATCATCGCTGGAACCGGATTCGTTGTTTATTGGGCGGTTTTCATTGCGCTCATTCGTAAGTGGAATCGGTAGTGTTCAAGAAAATCCTGATCGCCAATCGCGGCGAAATCGCCTGCCGGGTGATCCGCACCGCGCGGCGGATGGGGATCAAGACGGTCGCGGTCTATTCCGACGCCGACGCGCGCGCGCCGCACGTGAAGATGGCGGACGAGGCGGTGCGGCTCGGGCCGCCGCCCGCGTCGGAGTCATACCTCAAGGCCGAGCTGATCATCGACGCGTGCAAGGCGACCGGCGCGGAGGCGGTCCACCCCGGCTACGGCTTCCTGTCCGAACGCGAGAGCTTCGCCAAGGCGCTCGCCAAAGCAAAGATCGTGTTCATCGGCCCGCCGCCCAAGGCGATCGCGGCGATGGGCGACAAGATCGAATCCAAGAAGCTGGCGCAGAAGGCCGGCGTGAACGTCGTCCCCGGCTATCTCGGCGACATCGCGACCACCGCCGAGGCGGTGAAGATCGCCAAGGACATCGGCTTCCCGGTGATGATGAAGGCCTCCGCCGGCGGCGGCGGCAAGGGCATGCGCCTCGCCTGGAACGAGAAGGACGTCCGCGAGGGCTTCGAAAGCGTGAAGCGCGAAGGGCTCGCCAGCTTCGGCGACGACCGCGTGTTCATCGAGAAGTTCATCGAGCAGCCGCGGCATATCGAGATCCAGCTGCTAGGCGACCAGCACGGCAACATCCTCTATCTGAACGAGCGCGAATGCTCGATCCAGCGCCGCCACCAGAAGGTGGTCGAGGAAGCGCCATCGCCGTTCGTCACGCCCGGGATGCGTGAAAGCATGGGCGAGCAGGCGGTCGCGCTCGCGCGCGCGGTCGGCTATTATTCGGCGGGAACGGTCGAGCTCATCGTCAATGGCGCCGACACCAGCGGCAAGAGCTTCTACTTCCTCGAGATGAACACCCGGCTCCAGGTCGAGCATCCGGTCACCGAGGAGATCACCGGCCTCGACCTCGTCGAGCAGATGATCCGAGTCGCGGCCGGCGAGAAGCTCAAGCTCAAGCAGGAGGACGTGAAGCTCGACGGCTGGTCGGTCGAAACCCGCGTCTATGCCGAGGACCCGTACCGCAGCTTCCTTCCGAGCACGGGGCGGCTGGTGCGCTATCGGCCGCCGGCGCAACACGGTTTCCCCTCCCGCTCGCGGGAGGGGTCAGGGGAGGGCCTGTCGTCTCCCCGCGGCAGTAAGAAACAATCCCTCCCCCAGCCCCTCCCGCAGGCGGGAGGGGAGCCCGTCGTTCGCGTCGACGACGGCGTCGCCGAGGGCGGTGAAGTCTCGATGTTCTACGACCCGATGATCGCCAAGCTCGTCACCTGGGCGCCGACGCGGATCGAGGCAATCGACGCGCAGGTCGACGCGCTCGACCAGTTCGTGATCGACGGCATCAACGACAATGTCGATTTCCTCTCCGCGCTGATGCAGCACCCGCGCTTCCGCTCGGGCGAGATCACCACCGGCTTCATCGCGGAGGAATATCCCGACGGCTTCCACGGCGCGCCGGCGGACGATCAGCTGAAGGCCGACCTCGCGGTCATCGCGGGCATGGTCTCGGTGATCGGCGAGGAGCGCGCGCTCGAGATCAGCGACCAGCTCGGCGAACGCGTCTACGTGCCGTGCGAACGCGTGGTCCGGATCGACGGCGGGGCCGAGCACAAGGTCCGCATCAAGCCCTACAAGGGCGGTACGCTGGCGATCCTGGATGGCGGAGAGCTGATCGACATCGTCGGCCGCTGGCACCCCGGGCAGCGGCTGCTGATCGTGGTCATCGACGGCCGCAGGCGCATCGTCCAGGTCCGCCGTGCCGGTCGCAACTGGGAGCTCCAGACCCGCGGGAGCACGCACAAAGTGCAGGTGCTGAGCCCGCACGTCGCCGAGCTGTCGCATTTCATGATCGAGAAGGAGCCGCCCGATCTTTCGCGGCTGCTGCTCGCGCCGATGCCGGGCCTTCTGACGCGCCTCGATGTCGAGGTGGGCGACAAGGTCGAGCCGGGCCAGCCCGTCGCGGTCATGGAAGCGATGAAGATGGAAAACATCCTCCGAGCGCCCAAGGCGGCGACGGTCAAGGCGACTCCCGCCAAGGCCGGCGACAGCCTCGCCGTCGATCAGGTGATCGTCGAGTTCGAGTGATCTGTGCCCCGGCGAAGGCCGGGGTCCAGGAGCCGCAGGCTGCCATAATGAATGCCGGCTGCGTCAACGAGCGGCTCACGCCGCCCTGGGCCCCGGCCTTCGCCGGGGAACTTCGCTATCGAAAATCCTGCGTCGCCCCCGCTGCCAGTTGCAAGCCTCCAAACGGCCGTTAAGCTCCGCTTCGTCAATCGAAATCAGCCGGAGACTATACCGTGATGCGTTTCTCGAGCCGCTTTGCCATTCTCGCCGCCGCGACGATCCTGACGCCGCCGGCGTTCGCTGCACCGCTGCCGCAGGGCGTCCCCGTCTCCGCGCTCGTCAAGGACGTGTCGATTCCGTACACGACCTTCACGCTCAAGAACGGCCTCAAGGTCGTCGTCCATGAGGACCACAAGGCCCCGGCCGTCGCCATCTCGGTCTGGTACCATGTCGGCTCGAAGGATGAGCCCGCCGGCCGGACCGGTTTCGCCCATCTGTTCGAGCATCTGATGTTCGGCGGCTCCGAGCATAGCGACACCAGCTGGTTCGAGCCGATGCAGGCGATCGGCGCGACCGACATGAACGGCACCACCAATTTCGACCGCACCAATTATTTCGAGACGGTGCCGAAGGCGGCGCTGGACCGCGCCCTCTTCCTCGAGAGCGACCGCATGGGCCACCTGCTTCCCGCGGTCACGCAGAAGAAGCTCGATATCCAGCGCGGGGTCGTCCAGAACGAGAAGCGGGGCGACGACAACCAGCCGGGCGGGCTGCTTCAATATTCGATCCAGCAGACCTTGTTCCCCGCCGGCAATCCCTATCACCACACCGTGATCGGCTCGATGAGCGACCTCGACCAGGCGAGCCTCGAAGTGGTGAAGAACTGGTTCCGGACCCACTACGGCCCGAACAATGCGGTGCTCGTGCTCGCCGGCGACATCACGCCGGCCGAAGCGCGGCCGCTGGTCGAGAAATATTTCGGCGACATCCCGGCCGGCCCCAAGTCGACCCCCGCGGCCGCGGCGGTTCCGACCCTGAAGGCCCCGGTCACCGCCACCTTCCACGATGAAGTCGCCAACACCACCATATTCCGCATGTGGGCGGTGCCGGGGATCACCGGCAAGGACACGCCCGCGCTCGAAATGGCGGCGAGCGTGCTCGGCGGTCTCGCCAGCTCGCGCCTCGACAACGCGCTGGTGCGCGACAAGAAGACCGCGGTCAGCGTTTCGGCCGGGGTCGACGAATATGAACGCGTCGGCGAGTTCGAGGTCGAGGCCACGGTCCGCCCGGGCGTCGACCCGGCGCTGGTCGGAAAGCAGCTCGACGCGATCATCGCCGACTTCATCAAGAACGGCCCGACCGCCGAAGAGCTGAAGCGCGCCAAGACCGACGATATCGCCGGGACCATCAAGGGGCTGGAATCGGTCGGCGGATTCGGCGGCAAGGCGGTGGCGCTGGCGCGCGGCGCGGTTTTCGCCAACGACCCCGGATTCTACAAGAAGGAGCTTGCGGAAGAAGCGGCGCTCACGCCGGCGCAGGTCCACACGGCAGTCAAGAAATGGCTGTCGCGCCCGGTCTATTCCTTCACGCTCGCTCCGGGCAAGCGCGACCCGTACGAGGAATCGAAGCTGAGCGGCGACACCGCCGGAGCAAGCGGCGGCGGCGGCGCCAAGGTTACCGCCGCCCCGGCATCCGCGGCTGCGACGACCACGGCGGGCGTCGACCGGTCGCAGCTTCCGCCGGTCGGGCAGATCGCCGACCTCAAGTTCCCGACGGTCGAGCATGCGACCCTGTCGAACGGAATCCCGGTCCTGTTCGCGCGCCGCGCCGACGTTCCGGTGGTCCGGGTGGCGATCGATTTCGACGCCGGCAATGCCTCCGATCCCAAGACCGCGCTCGGTACCCAGGCGTTCATGCTCGGGATGCTCGACGAGGGCACCGACAAATATAATTCGGTCGAGATCGCCGAGGCCAAGGAGAATCTCGGCGCGGACATCTCGGCCTCGCCGAGCATGGACCGGTCGAACGTCTATCTCTCCGCGCTCGCGCCCAACCTTCCGCAGTCGCTCGACCTCATGGCCGACATCGTCCGCCATCCGGCGTTCGCGCCGGCCGAGGTCAACCGCGTTCGCGCGCAGCAGCTTGCGGCGATCGCGTCGGAGACGAAGCAGCCGGTCGGACTCGCGCTCCGCACGCTTCCGCCGCTCCTCTACGGCAAGGATCATCCCTATGGCGTGCCGTTCAGCGGGCGCGGCGATCCCGCCGCCGTCGCCAGGCTGTCTCCTGCCGACCTCGCGGCATTCCACGATGCATGGCTGAGGCCGGACGACGCGACGATTTTCGTCGTCGGCGACACCACGCTCGCCCAGATCATGCCGCTGCTCGAAAAGAGCTTCGGCGACTGGCGCGCCCCCGGGCCCAAGCCGGTGAAGAACTTCACCGCGCCGATCGCGCCGCAGCAATCGCGGATCCTGCTCCTCGACCGGCCCAACACGCCCCAGTCGCTGATCTTCGCCGGCGAGATCATGCCGGTCGTGGGCACCGACGACCTCGTCGCGCTCAGCGAGGCGAACGAGGTGCTGGGCGGCGCCTTCCTGTCACGGCTCAACATGGACCTCAGGGAGACGAAACACTGGTCCTACGGGGTCTCCGGCTTCATCAGCCGGGTGCAGCACCAGGTGCCCTATCTCATCTATGCGCCGGTCCAGACCGACCAGACGGGCCCGTCGATCGCCGCCATGCGCGGCGACATGGCGGCCTTCCTCGGCGGCAAGGGGGTCACTCCGGCGGAGCTCACCCGGACGATCGACGGCTCGATCCGCGAGCTTCCGGGCGAGTTCGAGACGGCGGCGTCGGTGATGGGCGCGATGGAGAATAACGTCCTCTACCGGCGGCCCGACAATTATTACGAGACCCTGGCGAGCCGCTATCGCGCGCTGACCGCGCCCGAGCTCGATGCCGCGGCGAAGGCCGCGATCGATCCGGGCAAGCTTACCTGGGTCGTGATCGGCGATGCGTCAAAGGTGAAGCCGCAGCTCGACGCGCTCGGCATTCCCGTCGAGGTGGTCGGCGCGAAGTAATCAGCTCCTCCCCACGAGCGCAGCTCGTGGGGAGGGGGACCGCTCGACGAAGTCGAGTGGTGGAGGATCGACGTGCGCGGCATGCCCGGGGGCATGCCGACAGCGCGAGATCGGACGCCGAGGCGTCCGTGGGGCGTCGACCCCTCCACCATTGAATCTTCGTTCAATGGTCCCCCTCCCCATCGCTCTCGCGATGGAGAGGAGCTAGGCCCGCACCCTCGTCACATGACCCATCTTCCGGCCGGGGCGCGCTTCGCCCTTACCGTAGATGTGCACGTGAAGCCCCGGGTCGGCGACGAGCTCGGGCCAGCGGTTCACGTCATCGCCGATGAGATTGTCCATCACCGCGCCGCTTCCGACGAGGTCGGTCGGGCCGGGCGGAAGGTCGCAGATCGCGCGGATGTGCTGTTCGAATTGCGAGGTGACCGCGCCTTCGATCGTCCAGTGCCCGCTGTTGTGCACGCGCGGCGCGATCTCGTTGACCAAAGGCCCGTCGCGGCTGGCGAAGAATTCGACCGTCAGGACGCCGATGTGGCCGAGGGCGTTGGCGATCTGCACCGCCGCCGCACGCGCCTCGGACACCTGGGCCGCGACCGCGTCGCTGCACGGCACGGTCGAGCGGCGAAGGATTCCGTCGCCATGTTCGTTCTCGGGCGAGTGCCACAGGCTGGTGCGGCGGTCCGCCCAGCGCGCGACGACGACGGAGAATTCGGCGAGAAAATCGATCCCGCCCTCCGCAATGGCGGGCTCCTCGCCGATCGCCTGCCAGGCGGCCTGCTCGTCGCGGCGCGAGCGCACCCAGGCCTGGCCCTTGCCGTCATAACCGTATCGCCGCGTCTTCAGCACCAGCGGAACGCCGACCTTCAGCACCGACGCGGTGACGTCGGCGAGGCTCGACACCTCGCGCCACGGAGCGACCCGTGCGCCGCAGCTTTCGATGAACGACTTCTCGCGCGCGCGATCCTGGGCGATCGCCAGCGAACGGGTTGACGGCCTGAGCTTCTCGCCGAGCACCTCGAGCGGGCCGACCGGCAGATTCTCGAACTCGTAAGTTGCGACATCGACACCCGCCTCGAACTCGCGAAGCGCGCCGACATCGTCATATTCGGCGCGCGTGAAGCGGTCGGCGACCTGCGCCGCCGGGCCGTCCTCTACGGGATCGAGCACATGGCAGCGGTAACCGAGCTGCGCGGCCGCCATCGCCAGCATGCGGCCGAGCTGGCCGCCGCCGATGATCCCGATCGTGCTACCCGGCGCTACCGTCATTCGGGGGCTTCGGCGACCGATCCCGTCTGCTTCTCGCGCCAGGCATCCAGCCGCGCCGCGAGCGCCTTGTCCTCGCTCGCCAGCATGGCGGCGGCGAGCAGCGCCGCATTGATCGCGCCCGCCTTGCCGATGGCCAGCGTTCCGACGGGGACACCGGCCGGCATCTGGACGATCGAGAGCAGGCTATCCATGCCCTTCAGCGCCTGCGTCTCGATCGGCACTCCGAGCACCGGGAGCGAGGTCATCGACGCCGTCATGCCCGGCAGGTGGGCCGCGCCGCCTGCGCCGGCAATCACCACCCTCAGCCCGCGGCCGCGCGCTGAGTGCGCATAATCATATAGCCGCTTCGGCGTGCGGTGCGCCGAGACGATCTTCGTCTCGTGCGGCACTCCGAGCTGGTCGAGCGTTTCGGCGGCATGGCGCATTGTATCCCAGTCGGATTTGCTGCCCATGATGATGCCGACCAGCGGCTCAGCCATTGTCCCGCCTTGAACCAATTGACGTCAGGCAGGTCGTTTAGGGTGCCGATTCAGGCTAGGCAATCACCGCTTCCACGCATTTTCAAGGCTTTGGAATCCGGCTATGGCAGTTGAGCAGTCGAGGGCAGGGGCTCGGGGCAATGGCTGATCAAGTGACCGACGTCACGGACGTCGAACAGCTCGTTCGCGAGATGGGCGCCTTGCACGACAAGATCGCGCAGCTCCAGGAGCGCGTCGAGCAGCTCGACATGCTGGCGCACGAGGACAGCCTAGTCGAGCTCCCCAACCGCCGCGGCTTCGTCCGCGCGCTCGAGCGGCTGATCGACCGGGTGAGCCGATATGAGGAAAAGGCGTCGCTCCTGTTCGTCGATCTCGACGGTTTGAAGCTCATCAACGACAGCTTCGGGCACCAGGCCGGCGACGAGGCGCTGATGCAGGTCGCCCGGCTGCTTGTCGGCGGCGTTCGCAAGAGCGATGTGGTCGCACGTATCGGCGGCGACGAGTTCGCCATCCTGCTCGGCCATTCCGACGAGGATTCGGCGCGCGAGACCGCGGGCCGCCTCGCCGACCTGATCGCAGGATCGGACTTCAGCCATGGCGGACGCCCGCTGCCGCTCAGCGTCGCGATCGGCGCGGCGCCGATCCACGGCGACGACACCCCCGAAACCGCAATGGCGCGCGCCGACCAGGAAATGTACCGGCGCAAAGCCGCGGCTTAGGCTTCTCCACCTGTTCGTTCGTCCTGAGCGGAGCGCGAAGCGCGTAGTCGAAGGGCGCCTCGCACATCCGGCCTGCAAGCGCCCTTCGACTTCGCTCAGGACGAATGAGACTTTGGATTCGCCCTATGCTTCCCCGAGATAATAGCGCCGCTTCACCGATAGATCGTCCGCAAGCTCGTACACGATCGGCTTGCCGGTCGGGATTTCCAGCCCGACGATCTCCTCGTCGCTGATATCCGACAGATATTTGATGATCCCGCGCAGGCTGTTGCCGTGCGCCGAGACCAGCACGCGCTTGCCCGCGGCCAGCGCAGGCGCGATCTCCGCCTCGTAATAAGGCACCGCCCGCGCGATCGTGTCCTTGAGGCTCTCGGTGTTCGGCACAGCCACGCCGGCGTAACGCCGGTCCGACGCGACGGCATATGGACTGTCCGCCGCCAGCGGCGGCGGCGCGATGTCGTAGGACCGCCGCCAGACCTTGACCTGCTCGGCCCCGACCTTCTCGATTATCTCCTGCTTGTTGAGGCCTGTGAGCCCGCCATAGTGGCGCTCGTTCAGGCGCCAGTCCTTGGTCACCGGGATCCACAGCCGCTCCATCTGGTAGAGCGCGAGGTCGACCGTCCGGATGGCGCGCGTCAGAACACTTGTGAAGCAGCAGTCGAAGTCGAACCCTTGAGCCTTGAGCAGCCGCCCCGCGGCGAGCGCTTCCTCCACGCCCGCGGGCGACAGGTCGACGTCCCACCAGCCGGTGAAGCGGTTCTCGAGGTTCCACTGCGACTGCCCGTGCCGCAGAAGCACGAGCGTCGGCATCAGGCTTCGACCTTCTCGCGCTTGGCGGAGTCGCGTTCGGCGCTCGCCTTCTTCAGCTCCGGAAGGATCGCGTGGAGCGCGTCGAGGCATGCGCCGGCGAGGAATTTCGAACGCGCCGGGGACCAGCCGAAAACCGGATCGGGGAGGTTGAAATTGTCCTTGAACGGCATTTCCAGGGTCATCGACACGCAGCCGTAGCGCTCGGCCAGCTGGGTCGTCGACATGCTCATGTTCGCTTCGCCGGGCTTCGGGATTTCATAGCCCTGCTCGCGCTGGAAGTCGGGCGAGATCCGTTCGAGCGTTTCGCTGAACAGCTCGAACAATCGCTGCTGGCGATCGCTGTGCGAGAGGATGCCCTCGAAGCCCGCGAGGAAGTTGGCCGGAATCGCTTCGTCGCCGTGGACGTCCATTGCGAAATCGACTCCGGTCTCGTCCATCGCATTGCGGACGCACAGCACTTCGGGGCTGCGCTCGGCCGTCGGCGCATGCCATTCGCGGTTGAGGTTCGCGCCGACCGCGTTGGTCCGCAAATGCCCGCGGCGCGAGCCGTCGGGGTTCATGTTCGGAACCACGCGGAAAGTGCATTCCTTGCGCAGGACGCGCGCAACCGGATCGTCCTCGTCGGTGAGCTTCTCGAGCGCGCCTTCCATCCACCATTCGGCCATCGATTCGCCCGGGTGTTGCCGCGCATAGAGCCACACGTTGAGCGGTCCCTCGCCGATCGTCAGGCAGTCGATGTCCTGCCCGTCGAGGCTCTTTCCGAGCGACCGGTATCCGACGCCCTCAAGCGCCGCCGTCTGGGTCACGAGGTCGTGGTGCCGCTCCATCGAATAAGGCGCGAAATAGGCGATCCACACCACGTCCTGCGGCGGGGTCACCTTCATCGTCAAAACGCCGTCGGCGTAGCCCGTGTCCTCGATTCGCACCCATTGCTCGCGGTCGAGGCTCATCACGCCTTTGTAATCCGGCCAGCCGTGCGGATAGGCCGAGCCAGCGCAATTGGTGATCCGAAGCGTCACCTCGCGTCCCGCGGCGCCGGCCAGGCGGAAATAGAACCACTGGTAGAAATCGCTCATGTGGTCCTTGACGATTTCCAGGTCGGCGCTGTCGCCGTCCTGCCTGACCACATGGATGTTGCCCGCATCGAACGAGCTCGAAATGACAAGGGTCATTGCTTGTACTCGGAGTTGAAGTTGCGGCGCCTGATAGCCGAAATCGGCCGACCCGCAACCTCGGCGGCGGCTTGGCAGTCGAGCCGGTCCTCGGCTACCGCCCTCGCATGAACAAAGTCCCAGTCCTGGTCACCGGCGGCGCCGGGTATATCGGCAGCCACGCGGTGCTCGCTCTGCTCAACGCCGGCTGGCCGGTCGCGGTGATCGACAACCTGTCGAACGGCACGCGCGAGGTCGTGCCCGGCGAAGTTCCCTTTTACGAGGGCAACATAGCCGATCGCGCGCTCGTCGGGCGGATCTTCGCCGAGCAGCGCACGCAGGCGATCATGCATTTCGCGGGCTCGCTGATCGTGCCGGAATCGGTTGAAAAGCCGCTCGAATATTATGCCAACAACACGCTTGCTTCGCATGCGCTGATCAGCGCCGCGGTCGAAGCGGGCGTGAAGCACATCCTCTTCTCCTCGACGGCCGCCACCTACGGGGCGCCGACGCGGATCCCGATCGAGGAGGATGACCCGAAGCAGCCGATCAATCCCTATGGCGCATCCAAGCTGATGACCGAGCGGATGCTCGCCGACGCTTCGGCGGCGCATCGCTTCAATTATGGCGCGCTTCGTTATTTCAACGTCGCCGGGGCCGATCCGCGGGGGCGGACGGGGCAAATCGGCAAGGGCTCGACCCACCTCATCAAGATCGCCGCCGAAGCGGCGGTCGGAAAGCGGGACCATGTCGATGTCTTCGGCACCGATTATCCGACGCCCGACGGGACCTGCGTGCGCGACTACATCCACGTCGGCGACCTTGCCGATGCGCATGTTGCGGCGCTCGAATGGCTGCTTGGCCATCCCGACGAGAACCTCGTCATGAACTGCGGCTACGGCGAGGGCTTGTCGGTCCTCGAAGTGCTCGATGCGGTCGACCGCCACACCAACCAGCCGCTCAAGCGCGTGATGGCGCCGCGCCGCGCCGGCGATCCGCCCGAGCTGGTCGCCGCCAACGCGCGGTTGCTCGCGACGCTCGACTGGCGGCCGAAATATGCCGACATCGACCGGATCGTGGCCGACGCACTTGCGTGGGAGCGGAAGCTCCGCGAGCGCGGCGCGCGCTAATCCTGCCGCACCAGGACCGACGCCGGCTTGCCGAGAAGGTGCGCGAGCGCGTTGACGCAGCTCAGATATTCGGCGCGCTGACCGGCCACCGCGCTGAGGTCGGTGGCCTCGCGGACGCGATAACCGGCGCCCTTGAGCCGCTCCACGGCCTGGACCAGCTCCGCCTGGTCGGGCGCCACCGCGGCGGGCCGGATCCCGACCACCTCGGCAAGCTCGCGCGCCATGCGGGTGCCCTCGTCGCGGAGGAGCACTGCGGGGCCCATCAGCGAATCCTCCGCCAGGCAATGTTCGCTGAGAAGCGCGGCATCGAGCAGTGCGCCGAGAGCAGCCGGCCATCCGGCGCCGGTGCCGACCGACTGGAAATAGATCAAGGAGGGATGATTGGAATGGCTCTGCCGGACGGTCGCGCACCAGTCGCGGCCGTCCCTCAGCACCTGTCCGATCTCGTCCCGATTGCCGATCGCCGCGAAGCGCTGGAGCAGGGTGAGCGCCGACGGCGGCTCGCCCGCCGACGTGTTTAGCTTGATAATCCCGATGTCGCGCTTGGAAACGCTGCTCTGCACTTCGAGCAGGTAGGTTACCGCCATGGTCATCACGCCAAGCCCGCAGAAGCCGGCGGCCAGGATGATCCACCGGCCGAAGCCGCGAGCGTCTTCCTCGCTTACCCCGATGGTCACGATCGAGCTTCCGACCATGTAGATTGCGTCCGGCACGCTTTTGAGCGGCGGCACGAAATGGTTTCGCGCGGCATAGGCCGTCAATCCGAACCCAAGCGCCAGAAGCGCGATCCAGACGATGAAGCAGAGCACCAGGACCAGCGGCGCGAACGCGCTCGAAAGGCCGTGCCTTTTGCCCCGCGCGGCCTTCCACAGCGGCAGAAGGGCGCGCACCAGCCGCTTCGCGACCTTGAGCGAGGCCCTGCTTCCGCCCGGCACGACGACGGTCTCGAACACGTCGAGGAGGGTCATCGCGGCGAGGCCGATGCCGATGACGAAGAGCAGGATGTCGAGCGCCACTCGCGCACAACGGCAAAGCGGCCGAGTTGGTCCCGGCCGCGCTACCGTTCACTTATTCCTTGCCGGCTGCGACGAAGCTTTCCGCGCTCTGGAGCGCGCTCGAGAATTGCGAGAAACTGCTCGCCGGCAATTCGCTCGTGAATGCCCCGTTCGCGGGCGATTCGATCATGAAGCGAACGCCCGGGCCGGCGCTGATCCTGAGATGCGAGACATCGGTCGTGCCGGTTTCGACATAATCGCCAACTGGCTGCCAGCTTGCCGACTGCCGCGCTTGTGCGTTCTGCCACAAGGTCCACAGCGTCGGAAACTCGCTCTTGTCGAAGGTGACGCTGATATGTTTCCCGGGCACGACGATCGACAGTAAGCCGATGCGCAAGTCGGTGCCGTCCTCGCGAACGACGTGGTAGGTGTCGATGTCGATGCGGCCGTCCGCCGTCTGAATCTGCGCAAAGCCCTGGAGCTTTCCGTCGTCGGCCGCGGCCGGCGCTGCAAGGATTGCAAAGGACAGCATCAACGCTGCCGTCAAAGACTTGAAGAACATCATATCGGCCCCCCTCGGCAACGCATGTTCGACCGCAGAGCGGTAGACGAAAAGCACAATGGTGAACAGATGACCGTCAAGCCCGAATCGGCGCATTGAACTTGACTTGGAGAGGGGGGCTCTCTAGGTGGGCCGCCGGTCCAATTGGACCCATCCGACAACCAAGAGATTAGACACGAGCAGGCGCCCGGCCATGAAGATTCGCAATTCGCTAAAGTCGCTGAAGTCGCGCCACCGGGACTGCCGGGTGATCCGCCGTCGCGGCCGCACCTACGTCATCAACAAGACGAATCGACGCTTCAAGGCCAGGCAGGGCTAAGCTCCTCTCTCCGGCGCGTCCGTTGCGCCGAGCCGTCGCAATTCCCACATTTATCCTGTAAATCCGGTCAGTTGCCGGATTCGGGCAAGTGAATCGCGTCAGCACGGGTTCACGTCGGCCGCGGTAGAAGGGACCATGAGGAGTCGTCCAATGAGCAAGACCGCCATTCGAGCGCTGATCGTCGGGGCCTTCGCGCTCGGAGCGACGGCGGCTTACGCGGCGGCCTCGGCGCCGGCCCAAGACCAGCAGAGCGGCCAGACCCCAAAAGGCTGGAACTACGAGATCAAGAACGGCCAGCGCGTGCCCAAGGGCAACCGGGTCACCAATCCCGACGGCAGCTGGCGCGAAGAGGTCCGGCAGGGCAATTGCGTGACGGTCAAGGAAAAGACCGCCAACGGCGAGTATAAAGAGACTCGCCAGTGCAACCACAGCTGAGGCTCAGCTTCCCGCTTTCTTCTCCGGCGCCGCCGCGACCGGCGTGAAGCTGCCTTTCGGCCGCTGCTTGATCGTGCAGGCGGGAAGCCCGCTGGCAATCACGTCCTTGCATTCGCGCACCTGCGCGCTTCCGTCGGGGCCGGCGAAGATCGCCCAGTCGCGCGGCGGCCCGACGTCATACACGCAATGCGCCGTCCATTCGTCGAGGTTCTGCCAGGTGCCGACGAACCCCGCGTCGGTGACTCGCTTGCACGTGTAACCGGCATCGTAGATCGCCCGTTTCAGACCGATGGCGAGATTGAACGCGTCGAGCTGGTGGAGCTGCTTCTGCTCGTCCCCCACGACCCGAATCTGCGGCTGATTGCCCTCGGTCCGTCCCCATTGCTTGTCGCAGCCCGCGAGCGCGACGCAGGCGAGGATGACAGCGGTCGGCGTGCGCATCATGTCCAACTCCTTCAATCGCGATAACGAATCTGGACGCGCGAGGCTGCGGCCCGGGCCCGATCGACCGCCTGCTCGACCTTTTCGCCGCGGGCGAGCGCTATCCCCATGCGCCGGTTCTTGAGCGTCAGCGGCTTGGCGAAGATCCGGAGGTCCACGGGATTGCGCGGCGCGCCGAGCGCCAGCGCCTCGGATATTCCGTCATAAGCGAATTGCTCGCTTTCGCGGTCGGCCAGGATCACCGCCGAGGCCGACGGGCCGATCAGCTCGATCGACGGGATGGGCAGCTGCAGGATCGCCCGCAGGTGAAGCTCGAACTGGTTGGGGAATTGGCTGATCAACGTGACCATGCCGGTGTCGTGCGGCCGTGGCGACAGCTCGGAGAAGATCGCCTGGTCGCCGCACACGAAGAATTCGACTCCGAAGATGCCGTAGCCGCCCAGGGCCTCGACGATCTTGCGCGACTGGAAGCGCGCCGACTGGAGCGCCTCGAGCGGAATGGCCGCCGGCTGCCAGCTCTCGCGATAGTCGCCGAGGTCCTGGCGGTGCCCGACCGGCGCGGAGAAGAGGACGCCGTCCTTGGTCGCAACGGTCAGCAGCGTGATCTCGCTGTCGAACTTGATGAACTCTTCGACGATCACCCGCGGCCGGTCGCCGCGCATCTTCTCAACCGCATGGTCCCAGGCGGCGCCGACCTCTTCGGCCTTCTTCGCAATGCTCTGCCCCTTGCCCGAGCTCGACATGACCGGCTTGACGACGCACGGCAGGCCGACCTCCTGCGCCGCCGCGATCGCTTCGTCGCGGCTTTCGGCGAAGCGGTATTTCGACGTTACCAACCCCAGCTCGCGCGCGGCGAAGTCGCGGATCCCGTCGCGGTTCATCGTCAGCCGAACGGCCTTTGCCGACGGCGCGACCCGCCACCCTTCATTCTCCAGCTCGACGAGCGCGGCGGTGTCGATCGCCTCGATTTCGGGAACGATCACGTCGGGCTTGTGCTTCTCGACCGCGGCGCGGAGCTTCTTGCCGTCGAGCATCGGGAAGACTTCGCAGGCGTCGGCCATCTGCATCGCCGGCGCGCCGGCGTAGCGGTCGCATGCGACGATCCGGCAACCCAGACGCTTGGCGGCGATGGTGAATTCCTTGCCCAGCTCGCCGGAGCCGAGCAGCATCAACGTCGCGGTGAACATGGCTCCGCGATAGGCGCGCGGCGATTGCTCGGCTAGACCGGCGGCGACGGAGGGGATTTCCATGCGCTCATTGCTGCTCATCGCTGCTGCCGCAATGCTGACCGGCGCTGCGCCGGCAACGAAGCTGCTCACGCCCAATGACATCGTCGCAAAGGCGCCGGCGAGCGCGTGGAAGACGATTTCCGCCGACGACCTGATGGTCATGGACCTCGCCAATGGCGGCCGGGTCGTGATCCAGCTCGCCCCCGCCTTCGCGCCGGTGCACGTCGCGAACATCAAGGCGCTCGCGCGGAGCAATTACTGGGACGGAGCGACGGTCTATCGCGTGCAGGACAATTATGTCGCCCAATGGGGCTTGAACGAGAGCGACAAGCCATGGCCGAAGGGAGTCGCGGCCAAGCCCCCGGCCGAATATACCCGCGCGCTCAGGGGCCTCAGGATCACCCGTCTCGGTTCGCCCGACCCTTATGCGCCCGGCGCGGGCTTCGCCGACGGCTGGCCGGTCGCCTACTCCCGCAAGGCAGGCTGGGCCGACCTTGCGCATTGCTACGCCAGCGTCGGGGTCGGCCGCGACCTCTCGCCCGACACCGGCACCGGCGGCGAGCTCTACGCCGTCATCGGCCAGGCCCCGCGCCAGCTCGACCGTAACATCGCTCTGGTCGGCCGGGTCATCGACGGGATCGACCGCCTGAGCTCGCTTCCGCGCGGGACCGGCGACCTCGGCTTCTACAAGGACAAGGCGCAATACGTCCCGATCGCGCGCATTCGCCTGGCGAGCGAAATGGCCGCCGCCGAGCGCCCGTCATACCAATATATGGATACCGGCAGCCCGACCTTCGCCCGCTACCTGCACGTTCGCGCCAAGCGGCACGACAGCTTCTACGATCACCCCGCGGGTGGTGTGGACCTGTGCAACGTCCAGGTGCCGGTGAGGAAGACGCCGTAGCGGCTCAGGCCGCCCAGTCGTGAAGCGCGCGGTTCTTGTGCTGGATGACGGTAGGCCCGTTGCGCATGCTCGCCTCGGCCAGCGGCAGGGCGGTCGAACAGAAGGCGCATTCGGCGGAAACCCGTCCGATCAGCCACTGGGTGCGGCCGCAGCCCGGGCAATGATTGACCTCATGCTCCCGGTAAACCGCGTGGTAGCCCCGCTCATAAGGCTTCCAGGCCTCGCTCGAAATGCTCGGCATGAAGACTTCCTTTCGACGCAGGCAACGAGCGAAGCCGCGGGCGGTTTCACCGGCTGCGCGGCTTTGGGATGGGCGTTGAAGCAGGCGCGACGAGGCGAGCGCCGCGGATCAGCTCGCCTGGGCGAGACCTTCGGTCGAAATCGGCTCGGCGAACTCAGCGCCGAGCTTGTCGCCGGCGGTCCATCGAATCACGGCGTTGGCGCGCTCGCGGCCCGGGAGCATCAGCCACACCCGCGAGCCGACTTCGAAATGGCCCTCGGATTCGGCCATGAACCCGCGCTCGGAGATGTTGAGCACCTTCGCCTCGATCCCGCTGGCGCCGAGCTCGCGCATCTTCGCCTCGAGCTCGACCGGCACACGCGAAGTTCGACGGCGCTCGCTCTGGTCCTCGGCAATTCGCGCCTTGATCGTCACGAAACTCATCTCCACGCGCTGCTACTCCAACAGCGTATCGAAGGAGAGTCCGATGCGGCCGTCCTTCACCCATCTCACCTGTGACGAGACGACGCCGCGGTCAAGAAGCTGGAGAAGCAGCCGTTCACCTATGTTGGGAACGTGTGGGAAAATCACCATTGCGCCCGATCCGGAGATGTTGACCAGGCGGACGACATGCTTGCGGCCGCGGAATTCGAGCACTGCGGTGCTCGACAGCGCCGCGTGACGAGCCTCGCCGCGCTCGTCGATGGTGCGCTTCTCGCTGCGCGGAATCATTCCTCCGTCGAGAACGAAGCTGGACGCCACTTTTCAATGCCTCCCACTCAGGCCTGCATCAGCGGCTTATCCATGTTCGCTTAAGGATTGGTTTGCGACAAAGTGAGACGGAAGCCCCGCGAGTGTGGCTTCCAGTCACTGGCGAGGCGCGGGACTCGGGTGTATGGATATTGGGATCGGGGGTTATCGTTTGAAATGAACGGGTTGATTGGACCGCTGGGCAAGCGCGCAAAGTCGCTGATGCTGTTCACCGCGCTCGCCGCGACGGCGGTTGCTCCGCTCACAGCGCAGGTCGCCGCGCCGCCGCGCGCTCCCGTTCCGGCAAAGCCAAGGCCGGCACCGCCCGCTGCCCGGCCGACGCCCGAGGCGCCGGTCCCCGGAAATCCGGACTACAAGGCCGACCAGGCGCAGCCCGCCGAGGCGGCTCCGGCCCCCGCGCCGCTCCCGCCCGCGGTGTGGGACGTGGTCAGCGCGGAGGACCTCGTCCACTACATCCAGCAGATCGGAGTCGAAGGGTTGAACCCGGCCGACTATGACCCCGACGGCCTCCAGGCGGCGATCGCGTCGGGCGACGTCGGCGCGATCTCGGCGGCGGCGACCGAGCGGTTCGACCTGGTCTCGTCCGACCTCGCGCTCGGCCATGTGAAGAAGCCGGCGCGGATCGACTGGTTCCTGGTCGACAACGACCTCAACGCCGCGAAGCAGGACGCGCTTCTGCGCTCGGCGCTTGCCGGCCACGACATCGCCGGCGCGCTGAACGGGCTTCTTCCGACCCATCCGCAATATGCCGCGCTCAAGGCGGCGCTTGCCCTGACCCCGGCCGACGAGACCGCCAAGCGCGACCATATCCGCCTCAACATGGACCGCTGGCGCTGGCTGCCGCGGGACCTCGGCAGCAAATATATCATCGTCAACGTGCCGAGCTTCCACGCGACGCTCGTCCAGGACGGCGCCACCCGGTGGAAGGAGCGCGCGATCGCCGGCAAGCTGTCGACCCCGACGCCGCAGCTTTCGGCGCTCGCCACGGGCGTGATCCTCAACCCCTGGTGGGAAGTGCCGAAGAGCATCGAGAAAGAGGCCGCGGGCAAGAAGGGCTTCGTGCCCGTGACCGGCCCTGACGGCGCGATCCAGCGCTGGCGCCAACCGCCGGGACCGACCAATGCGCTCGGCCAATTGAAGTTCGTGATGCCGAACTCCAAGGCGATCTACCTCCACGACACCAATGCACGTAGCCGCTTCAACGACAGCGTCCGGGCGCTCAGCCACGGCTGCATCCGGACCCAGCATGTGGTCGATCTCGCCACGCTCCTGCTCGGCGACGACAATGGCCCGTGGACTCCGGAGAGGGTGCAGGCCGCGCTCGCCAGCCAGAAGACGGTGCAGGCGAATTTCGTGAAGCCGCTTCCGGTCTACATCGTCTATTTCACCGACGCCGCGCTCGTCGACGGGACGATCGTCGACTACAAGGACATGTACAGCCGCGATGCGAAGGCGATCGATGCCTTGAACATGAAGGACGGCGGCGCGAGCCTGGTTCCGCCCAAGCCCAAGCCCGAGGATATAGCCGCCAAGCCGAAGCCAAAGCCCGCCAGCCAGGTCGCGACGCGCTGAGCCTGCTCCGCCTGCCCGCTTGACAGCGCAGGCGGCGAGCGACCTACTCGGCTCGTGGCCGCTCGCCCGATCAGTATCGCGCAAACGCTCATCGGCACCGCCGCCGCGCTCGGCATGCTGTGGTTCTTCCGCCCGGTGCTGGTGCCGTTCGTCGTCGCCTTCGTGCTCGCGGTTCTGGTCAGCGGCCTCGTCCGCTGGATCCGCGAGCGCGCGCCCCATGCACCCGGCTGGGCGGTGTCGCTGCTCGCCGGACTGGTGGTCATCGTCATCGCTTCGGCGGCGATCTTCATCATGGCCCAGGGCATGGTCGAAATGGTCGGGCAGGGCCCGGCGCTCGTCGCCCGGATCGATGAGCTGGTGCGGAGCACCGGCCGAGCCTTGCATCTCCACGAACAGCTGCGCCTGTCGAGCCTCATCGGCTCCGTGAGCGTGCCCGAGATCGCGGGCTTCGTCCTGGCGAGCGTCCAGGGGCTGCTTTCGGGCGTGCTCCTGATGATCGTCTATTTCGGCTTCATGCTCGCGGGCCGCGAGCGGATGAGCCGCAAGATGGACCATATCGGCGCGCCCGCCGGCCGCGCCCGGACGATCCGCAGCGTCATCGAGCATATCGCCTCGGACCTCGAGACCTACATCTGGGTGCAGACGATTACCGGCACGATCCTCACGGTATCGGCGGCGGTGGTGATGCTCGCGGTCGGGCTCGACAACGTCCTGTTCTGGTGCGTGCTGTTCTTCCTTCTGACCTTCATCCCGAACATCGGCGTCACGGTCGGCTCGATCGCCCCGGCGCTGTTCGCGCTGATCCAGTTCCCGACAGTGTGGCAGGCTATCGTGATCTTCGTCGTGATCCAGGTCGTGGCGACCGTCGTCGGCAACATGATCTACCCGCGGCTGCAGGCGGAGACGCAGAATATCGATCCGCTCGCGACCATATTGTCGTTGTCCTTCTGGACCCTGCTCTGGGGCCTCGCCGGCGCCTTCCTCGCGGTGCCGCTGACGCTGATGAGCATGATGGTCTTCGCCCAGTTCGACCGGACGAAATGGGTCGCGGGGCTATTGTCGAACGACGGCCGGCCCGACCCGGTGAGGAAGGGCTGAGACGACGAGTACGGAGAAGCGATGAGCGATTTGGGAACATGCGAGAAATGCGCCGGGCAATTCCGGTATCAAATCATCCATAATGGCTTCAGCGACACCGCTTACGCTTATTGCGACCGCTGCGGCTGCACCGCGATCATCTCCGGCTGGAGCCCGCGTCCCGCCGACGCTCCGTTCAAGGTCCATCAGTCGATCAGCGCGGACGTCGAGCCGTTCCTGAAACCCTGTTCCTGCGGCGGCCATTTCCGTGCGGGTGCGGCGCCGAGATGTCCTGAGTGCAATTCGGCGCTCTCGGCCGATGCGGCGACTTCCTACATCGAAGCGAACGCGCCCGGCACGGCCAAAGGTTGGAGATGGCAGCGCGATTGGGTCGGCGTCTATTGCATCGTCGTCGATGGCCGCCGGATGGACGACCCCTGGCGCCCCGAACTCTTGCCGTCGGATGGCTGATCAGGCTCAGGCCGTCTCAATGGGCGGAACGATGGTCGCCGAGCTGCACGCTGCCGTCGGCGCGGAAGGTGATCAGCGGATTGGGCTGCAAGCCGCATCCGCGAGGCCCGACATTCCGGGCCTGCGCTAGCATCTGCTTTCGGAGCTTCAGGATTCGGGCGCGGGCCGATCGTACAGCTTCGACAGCTTCCGCTCCGGCACGGGCGTGTTGCGTTTGATGAAGGCTTCCGCCTCGCGCATCGTCGCGAAGCCATGTTCGGTGCACTCGCTGCCGTGATGCTAGAGGACGGCGATGAACGGTAGGTCCTCGCCGGGACGGTTGATGACTCGGCCCGAGGTCGAGCTCATGTGCCCGCCCTCGTTGGCCCAGACCTGCTCGGCGCGCTTCATCTCGGCCTCCTCGGCCGCGGAGTGAAAGACGGTGAAGCTCTTGCCTTTCGAGCGTTCGGAATCGTCCATGCTTGCTCTCCGATATCAGGCGCCGTGCAGCCTGATGCTGTTGCGGACGGCGGCGTCGAGCGCCTTGTCCTCGGCCATGGATTGCTCCCTGCGCTCCCTGGCGGCGCGCGCGACGCGCATGCGCTCCAGCTCGTCGGTCAGCGTAGCCTTGTTCATTCGCATATGCGGGCCTCCGGCGGCGTTTCGAGAGTCATTCGGATGAGCAGGGATTCGACGCGGGCGAGGCCGTCGTCGCTCTCGATCGCAAGGTGGAGCGGCTGACCCTCGAGACCTTCGTGGCGGCTGTTGAGGAAGGCCACCGCCCGTCCAGGCTCACCGAAGTGGCGCCAGGCGGACTGGACGACGTGACTCTGCCGCCGCGCCTCGTCGGGCGTCGGAAGCGGCTTCCTGCTGTACTTGCGGAAGGCCATGCCGCGGCGGGGCGCAGGCACGTCGGCGGAAATGTCGGCACTCTGCGGCGCGCTCATTTGGCGGAGCCCAGGAGAGCGTCCCGGGTCATTCGGGTCTGCTCGGCATATTCGCGGGCGAACTGGTCATGCGCGCGCGCCTCGCGCGGCGTCAGGCCGGAGTCGCGCTTGGTCAGCGCGAGCCGGTTGCGTTCGAGAAGGGATTCGAGGTCCATGGATCGAGCTCCGGATGCTGTAAGCGGGAGCGCCTCATGTCTCTCAGCCGCCGGCGCCTACCTGTGCCTTGCCGGCGATGCCTAGAATATGGGGTGTCCCGCCGAGATTGCGAGCCCCAGGCAGGCGCTCACCCGGACAGCGAGGACTTTGGGTCCTTCAGCTGCCCGGGATCGGCCCCAACGCGTTACTGCACTGGGAAGCAACGGCTTCCGCGCGCTGTTAGATCGTCTGAAGGTTCAGCGCGCACGGGTGGCGCTCGGGACTCTGTCCGACATCGTAGCTGAGACGCTGGCCGATGACGGGAGCGACATTCTTGTCCCACATGATCGCGCTGGTCTCGAAGCGAAGGTCATTGCCGCCCGCTTCCTGCTTGATCTCGCCGTGGCCCTTGATCGTGTCGAACGACTTGACGGTTCCAAAATATTTCATGGTCGGTTCCTTGGTTGGCAGCCGCCGGATTGGCCGCTGCCGCTAGGAGGCGTGAAAGAGGGGCGGAGGAGCGACTTAGCGCCAAGGACCGTCGATTGCGACTGGTAGCTGCCAAGTGGGTACACGGAAGATCTGCTAATGGCAAGGGACCGCGCTAAATAAATAATCGAACTGTAAAATAAAAATATGATCACGCCTATCGTAATTCAAATATACGTCGCCATTTACGTCAGGATGAACATTTCGGATTTCATATTAGATTTCCGTATTCCTGTCTGTTTATCTTGTATCTGTTGGACAAGTTCCAATAGGCGTTCGGTTCAGAAAATATCTTCTGAGCCGACAAATGTTTGGAGAGCACGATGACCCACTTTACGAAGCTCGCGGCCGGCCTGACTGGATTGGCGGCGATCGCCGCGGTCTCGGCTCCCGCCGCCGCCCAGATCAATCCTTACGGCCAGGTCAGTCCCTATGGCGGCACAAGCAATGGCGGCATCGTCGGCGCGATCGTCAATGCGGTGACCGGCTACGGCCAATATCCGCAGGGGAATTACGGTTACGAGCAGACCAGCCAGCGCAGCGCGGTCGAGATGTGCGCCCGCTCCGCCGAACAGCGCCTCAACAGCGACCAGCGTTATAACGGCGACCGTAACGCCTACGGCCAGCGCGGCAATAACGGCTATGCCCAGAACGGCTATCGCAACGGCGCGATCTTCCGCGTCGTCGGCATCACCAACGTCGCTCGGCGCACCAACGGCGCGCTGACCGTGCGCGGCATCGCCTCGTCCGACCGGGGCCAGGGCAACCAGGCGCCGGGCTATGGTCAGCGTTACGGCGACAATGACGGCTACGGCCAAGGCAGCGCTCGCTACCAGAGCGTTGGAATGGATTATCGCTTCACCTGCAAGATCAACGCGCGCGGAACGGTGACCAGCCTCAATCTGGACCGCGGCACGCGCAGCCTCCGCGGCTGATCGAAAAGCTTCGGGCAAAACCGACGGAAGAATGGGCCGGTCCGCGAGGGCCGGCCCGCTGTCCGCCGGCAGGAGACCTTCAGATGTTCAACGTCCCAACCATCATCGGCTGCTTCGCACTGCTTCTGCTGCTCGGCGGGATCGTCAGCTCGGCGAAGCTGCTTTACGGCCCGGCATCTCGCCGGCTCGATGCCAGCCTAATGTCCAGCCGCCCGGCCGAGCTGTCGTCCATATTGCTGCTGGGGAGCCTCGCCCTCAGTCTTGCCGCTGCCGGACTTGCAGTGACCTGGCGCTTCCTTTCGTAGCGGCCGTCGCGGGATCGTCCGCGTTCCAGGAGGATTCATGAAGAATTGCGGGATCTTGATCGCAGTTGCCGCGCTCGTCGGTAGCTGCGGATCGGTCGATTCCAGGGATACGGCGGCCGATCGGGCGGCGAACACGGCGGCGGCGTCGAAACGTCCCGCCGCGACCGTCGCCACTGTCCCGCAGTTGCAGGCAAGGCTCAATGCCTGCTCCGCGGATGGCGGGTGCCGCGTCCAGTCGATCCTCGAGGCGCTGTGGGCGCGAGGCTATTGCCGCACGTCTTCGGAAGGGACGATCACAAGATGCACGCCGGAGGAAATCGCCGACG
>DATNFJ010000063.1:0-18574 GCA_035606455.1 Sphingomicrobium sp. | reverse complement strand
GGAAGCCGATCACCGCGATCGCGATGCTGCACCAGACGACGAAATAGTAACCGAACAGCGACTTGCTCGAGAAGACCGGCACGACCTCGCTGATCACCCCCATCGACGGCAGGATCATGATGTAGACGGCCGGGTGGCTGTAGAACCAGAACATGTGCTGGAAGAGCAAGGGATCGCCGCCCAATTGCGGCGAGAAGATCCCCACGTGGAGCACGCGCTCGGCGAGCAGCATCAGAAGCGTCATCGCGAGCACCGGCGTCGCCAGCACCAGGATCACGCTGGTCGCATAGGTGGACCAGACGAACACCGGCAGCCGGTACCAGGTCATGCCGGGCGCGCGCAGCTTGTGCACGGTGACGATGAAGTTGAGGCCGGTCAGGATCGACGAGAAGCCCGACACGAAAATGCCGAACACCGTCAGGATCACGTACCCGGTCGCGTAGAAGGTCGAATAGGGTTCGTAGAAGGTCCAGCCCGTGTCGACCCCGCCGAGCAAAAGCGCGCTCAGCGTGATCAGGCCGCCGATGATGTAGAGATACCAGCTCAAGAGATTGAGCCGCGGGAAGGCGAGGTCGCGCGCGCCGATCATCATCGGCAGGATGAAATTCCCCATCGTCGTCGGGATCGACGGGATGAGGAAGAACCACACCATGATGATCCCGTGCATGGTGAACAGCCGGTTGTAGAAATCGGGGCTTCCAAGGTCGCCCTGCGGCGTGATCAGCTCGAGCCGGATCAGGCTCGCCGCGATCCCGCCGACGAAGAAGAAGAAGGTGATCCCCGCGAAATAGAGCAAGCCGATTCGCTTGTGGTCGGTGGTGAGCAGCCACGAGCGGATCCCGACGCTCGCGTTCAGATAGCTCTCCCTCGCCGGCGCGTGCATCAGGCATGTCCTCCCGCACGCGGGCCGATCGACTGGATGTATGCGACCAGCCTGGCGAGATCGTCCTCGCTGATCTGCCCGGCGAAGGTCGGCATCACCGGCGCATAGCCCGCGGCGACCTGCTTCTTGGGGTCGAGGATCGAATCGCGCACATAGCCTTCATCGGCGATCACCACGCTCCCGTCGGAGAGCGGCACCGGGCTTCCGAACAGGCCGTCGAGATTGGGCGCGCGTACCGTCCCGCCGGGCTCGTGACAGCCGCTGCAGCCGTAGCGGCGGAACAGCTGCTGGCCCTGCGCGGCGAGGGTTTCCTCGTCGCCCTGCGCCTGCAGCCAGTTGCCGAAATCGCGCGGGTTCATCACGGTCACCCATCCGCCCATCTTCGCATGGTCGGTCCCGCAATATTCGGCGCAGAACAGATGATACCGCCCGACCTTGTCGGCGCGGAACCACATCGTCTCGTAGCGGCCCGGAACCACGTCCTGCTTGATCCTCAGCGCCGGGATGAAGAAGCTGTGGATCACGTCCTGCGACGCCATCACCAGCCGCACCGGCTGGTCGACGGGCACGTGCAGCTCGTTGATCTCGCGCTGCCCGCCCGGATGCTGCGCCTTCCACATCCACTGCTTGCCGACGATGAAGATCTGGAGCGCGTTCGCCGGCGGGTTGTAGAGGTGGACGAAGATGCTCGCGCCCCACACCGCCAGCCCGACGAAGACCAGCAGCGTCGCCGCGGTCCACGACACTTCGAACCGCCACGTCTTCCTGGTCGTGCCGGAGCGGTCGACGTTCGCGCCGTGCCGGTACTTGTTGGCGAAGAACAGCATCAGGAAGAAGACGAGTCCGGCGGTGAGCAGTCCGATCACCACCAGGCTTCCGAAGAGAAAATCGATCTCCCTTGCATAGCCGCTCGCCGTCGGCGGCCACCAGGGGAAGCCGTGCATCTAGGCCGCCCTCCGCCGGAGCGAGAGCAATGCGATCAGGCCCGCGCAGGCGACGACCAGCGCCATCGACGCGGTGCGCACCAGCTGCCACGTCAGCGCCGCGACCGAGCCTTCGTCCGGGTCATAGCCGAAGCACAGGCACAGCAGAGGGTGCGCCGGCGGCTCGATCTTGTCGATCGACGCTTCCGCGACCGCCTTCCGGAGCAGCGCGGGGCTCGGGTTCAGCCCGAGCACGTAGCGCGAGATCTTGCCCGTCGGCGTGGTCACGACGAAGCCCGCCGGGTGCAGGAATTGCCCGCTCTGCCGGTCGAAGCGGTAGGGAAAGCCGATAGCAGCGGCGATCCTGCGCACCTGGTCCGGCGACCCGGTGAAGAAGCGCACGCCCGATGCCGCGACAGCCGCGTTCGGGAATCGCCGCGCGTACATCGCCTGCGCCGCGGCGGCATCGGCTGCGCGATCGCGCGGATCGATGCTGACGGCGACGAGATCGACGTCGCGGCCCGGCTCCAGCCCGGCGCTCGCCATCGCCTGCACCGTGCCGCTCAATACCAGGCTGCAAAGGTCCTTGCAGCGCAAATATTCCAATATGACAATTGCGGGCTTGCCGCCGAGCGCGGTGGCCAGCGTGACCGGCCGTCCGGCGGAATCCTGGATCGCCGCATCGAGCGGCAGTTGCGCGCCCGGATGCTGCCGGAAAGCGAGACTCTGGAAGGTTGCGGGATCGACCGCCCGGGCCGGCGCGGCCAGGACGAGAAGACTGAGCAGAAGCGCGGCGATCCTCATTTCGGCGGTCCCCAGCCTTGCTGCGCCGTCGCCCGCATCGCGGTCTCGATCGACTTCAGCTCCCGCCGTTTCGCCGCGTCGTAGCGCTGCCGGGCCGCGACCGGCGCGGTTTCCAGCCGCGGCGCCGGCGGAAGCGCCTTCAACGGTCCGCGATATTGCTGGTGATCGGCGAGCGGGAAGCCGACTGTCACCCAGACGAGCACGCCGAGGACGAAAGCGGCGATCAGGAGTCCGAGCCAGAGGGGCAGCAACGGGGGCACGTCGCGCGGCTCGAAGCGCGAAGCCGCGTCGCCTGAAATCCCCAATTCTGTCTCGGGCCGGCTGTCGATGGACTCCTCCGCTCCTGGATCAACCCCGGCTCATTACGCTTGGTGGTCCTTGGCCGGTGTCGAGACGGCCAGGGACCACCTTCACATGGGCATCCGTCAGAATCGCTTCTTCGGGTCCCGGCGCTCCCGGCGCTCGTCGCCGCTCGGAAGCTGAAGCGAAAATGGCCGGCGCTGCGGCCGCGTTGCATTTCTTATCCTTGGTCAAGCCGCGCCCCGTCACTGCATCCGCTCCCTCAGCAGTTCGACGATGTGGAGCGTCTTGCGGCCGCCGTTGAGTTCGATCTGCTCGCGGCAGCTGAACCCGTCCGCGACGATGATGCTCTCTTCGTCGAGCGCTCGAACGCGCGGCAGAAGCACGCGTTCGCCGATCGCCCGGCCGGTCTCGTAACTCTCCTTGGCCATGCCGAACGCGCCGGCCATGCCGCAGCAGCCCTGCGGCGGCCGCTCGACCGCCACGCGCAGGTGGTCGAGCAGGCTCTCCTCGGCCTCGAAACCGATCACCGAATGATGGTGGCAGTGCGGCTGGACCATCGCCGTCCCGCCGCCGAGGAACTTCGGGAATCGCTTGATCCGCGCGCCGACAAAGTCCGCGATATAATGGACCTGTGCCGACAGCCTTCTCGCATCCGCGCGATCCGGCATCAGGTTCAGAAGCTCGTCCTTGAACGCCGACGCGCACGCCGGCTCGAGCAGGACGATCGGTGTTCCGGCGTCGATCTCCTTGCGCATCCCGGCGAAGATCCGCTCGAACCTTTGCCTCGCCTTGTCGAGAAAGCCCCAGTCGTAGAGTGGCCGCCCGCAGCACAATGGCTCCGCAGGGATCGCGACTTCGAACCCGGCGCGGGCGAGGAGCTGAGTCGCGGCGATGAGCGTCTCGGGCCGGAAATTGTCGTTGAACGTATCGGGCCAAAGGATCACGCGGTCGCCGCCCATGCCCTTGGTGCGCTGGCGGAACCAGCTCCGGAAGGTCTGCGAAGCGAATTTCGGCAGGTGGGCCTCGCGGTGGATTCCCGCCGCCCACTTGGCCACCGGCGTGCACGCGACGGTGTTGACCAGCGCCGGAGCAAAAGACGCGACGCGCGCCCAGCGGTCGATCAACCCCATCGAATAGGCCGAGCGCGGCCGCAGCCGCCGCGCATAATGATGCGCCCGGAACTCGGCCTTCCACGTCGCGACATCGACTCCCACCGGGCAATCGGCCTTGCAGCCCTTGCACGCGAGGCACAGCGACAACGCATCCTCGACCGCGGCGCTGTCCCAGCCGTCGGCGATCACTTCGCCGCGGGTCATTTCGTGGAGCAAGTGAGCGCGTCCCCGCGTCGAGTGCTTCTCCTCGCCGGTGGCGAGATAGGAGGGGCACATCACCTCGTTTCCGACCTGCCGCCGGCGGCACTTGCCGACCCCGACGCAGCGCGTGGTCGCGCGCGCGAAGGACCCGCGGTCGGCCGGATATTGGAACCAGGTCTCGAGCGGCTTCGGCTCGTAGGTGAGCCCGAGGCGAAGGTTGGAATCGATCGGGAACGGCTCGATCGCCTTGCCGGGATTGAGGCGGTTGCCGGGGTCCCAGATCGCCTTGAACGCGCGGAACGCCCCGACCAGCTCGTCGCCGTACATCACGCGCAGGAGCTCCGCGCGCGCCTGCCCGTCGCCATGTTCGCCGGACAATGACCCGCCGTAGCGATGCACCAGCTGCGCCGCCTCGCGCATGAACTGGCGATAGTGATCGAGCCCGCTTTCCGAGTGGAAATCGAAGTTGATCCGCCCGTGCGTCACCCCGTCGCCGAAATGGCCGTAGAGTGCCGCGGTGTAGCCGTGCCCGGCGAGCAACGTGTCCAGGTCGCGCAGATAATCGCCGAGCCGGTCGGGCGGGACCGCGCTGTCTTCCCACCCCGGCCAATGCGCGGGACCGTCCGGAACGAACGCGGTGACTCCAAGCGCCGCCTCGCGCGCTTCCCAGACTCGCTGCTGCTGCGCGGGGTCGTTGACGAACGCCGTGCGCGCGCCGGTCCGCGCCTTTTCGACTTTCCGCCGAACCGTCGCTTCGGCGTCCTCGAGCGTCTCGCCGCCCGCTTCGACGATCAGAAAGCCGCGGCCTTCCGGGAAAGCCGAGACTCCCGAGACGGCCGGCGAGCGTTTGATCGCGTCGTACATGCGCCCGTCGAAGCCCTCGACCGCGTCGAGCTCCTGCGCGAGCAATGCCGGCACGGCATCGGCGGCGGCATAGACATCGTCGAACGACAGCAGCCCCAGCGCCTTGCACCTGGGCCTAGGCACCAGCTGCACCTGCGCTTCGAGCACCACCACGCACGTCCCCTCGGTCCCCGTCACCGCCCGCGCCACGTTGAAGTCGCGGCCGGGCAGCAAAGCCGCGAGCCCCTCGAATCCCGACACCAGCCGCGGGATCTTCGGGAAGCGCTCCTCGATCAGCGTCCAGTAGCGATCGCGCAGCGCGACCAGGGCGCGATAAATGTCGCCGCGCGGGCCGATCTCGTCGGTGATTCGCCGAAGCCGCTCGTCCGGCGCGGGCTCCAGCTCCAGTTGCAGCCCGCCATAGGTGACCACCGACAGGCACTGCACATTGTCGATCGTCCGGCCCCACTTCACCGAATGCACGCCGCAGCTGTCATTGCCGATCATCCCTCCGAGCGTGTTGCGGCTGTGGGTCGCGGGGTCGGGACCGAAGACCAGGCCGGATGGTGCCGCCGCCTCGTTGAGCCGGTCGAGAATGCAACCCGGCTCGATCCGGGCGAGGCGCCGCACCGGGTCCACCTCCAGCACCCCGTGGAGGTGCCGCGAGAAGTCGATGCACACCGCGACGTTGCAGCCCTGCCCGGCAAGGCTCGTGCCGCCGCCGCGCGGCACGATCGGCGTATCATGCGCGCGGCAGATGCGGACCGCTTCGACAACCTCGTCGCGCGTGCGCGGAGTGACGACGCAGATCGGCACCTGGCGGTAGTTGGATGCGTCGGTCGCGTAGAGCGCCTTGGCCTGCGCGCCGAAATCCACGCCGGCGCCGAGCGCACGCTCCAGATCCGCTTTGAGCGCACGCGCTGCGTCCGCCGGATAGCGGTCCCATTCACGCAGCACCTGGCCGTCGGGCGCATGCGTCGCGAGCCGAGGCTCGCCCGGCACTAGACGAGCTCGCGCACCGTGTCCGAAGCCAGCGTGAGGGCCGTCTTCATCGCATGCGGCGTGCCTTTCGCGAGCGCCTTGCCCATGTTCATCGCCTGCTTGAGCTCGATGCTCGGCGGGAACGGCGGCTCATAGGGATCGACCACCGCCTCGATCAGGCACGGTCCCGGAGTCGCAAGCGCCTCGCGCAGCTGGTCGCCGCAGCGCGCCGGATCGTCGATCGTGACCGCGTTGATCCCGACCGATTCCGCCATCTTGGCGAAGTCGATCGGCTCCAGTTCGCAGCCATATTCGGGGTTGCCGAGGAACACCATCTGCTCCCACTTGATCTGGCCGAGCGCGTTGTTCTTGATGACGATGATCTTGGCGTTGAGATTGTATTTCTTGAGCGTCACGAAGTCGCCCATCAGCATCGCCGCCGACCCGTCGCCGATCACCGCGACTACCTGCTTGTCGGGGAAGGCGGTCGACGCGCCGATCGCATAAGGCAGCCCGCAGGCCATGCTGGCGAGCGTGCCCGAGCAGCTGAACTGCATCGACCCGCGCATGTCGACGTGGCGCGCGACCCATGACGTGATCGTGCCGCTGTCGGTGATGAGGATCGCGTCGTCGTCGAGCAATTTATTGAGCTGGTGCGTGACGACCTGTGGCTTCATCGGCTTGTCGGTGCGGGTCGCGCGCTCGGTCATCAGCTCGCGCCAGTCCTTCATCGAATCCTGCGCAGCTTTGAGGAACTTGCCGTTGTCGTTGCGCTTGATCAGCGGCAGAAGCTCGGAAAGCACGCGCTTGCTGTCGCCGACGAGGCCGACGTCGACCGGATAGCGCATCCCGACGCGCTTGGGATCGAGCTCGATCTGCACCGCCTTGGCCTTCCCCGGCTCGGGATAGAATTCGACGTAGGGGAAGGTCGATCCGACGATCAGCAAGGTGTCGCAGCCTTCGAGCGCCTCCTGGCTCGGCTTGGTGCCGAGCAGGCCGACTCCGCCGGTCGTATAGGGACTCTGGTCCGGCACCGCCTGCTTGCCGAGCAGCGGCTTGCCGATCGGCGCCTGCAGCCGCTCGGCGATGGCGATCAGCTCCTCCGTCGCGCCGATCGAGCCGCGCCCGGCAAGGATGAACGGCTTTTCCGCCTGGTTCAGGATGTCGGCGGCGCGCTGCAGCATCTCCGGATCGGGAAGCTGGCCGCCGCGCGCCATCAGGTTCGACACGTGATTTGCGACATTGCGCTCCGACCGGTCCTTGGCCGGCTGCGACTGGAAGTCGACCGGGATCATCACGTGCGTCGGCTGGCGGTAGGCGAGGGCGGTGCGGCACGCCTGTTCGACCACGTCCTCGACATGGGCCGCGCCCATGACGCGCACCGAATAAGCCGTCGCGTCCATGAAGAGCTTGTCGAGCGCGACGTCCTGCTGGGTGTAGGTCTCGATCAAATCGTGGTGCTGCGCCCCGGTGATGGCGAGCACTGGCTGATTGTCCAGCTTGGCGTCGTAAATGCCGTTGAGAAGGTGGATGCCGCCGGGTCCCGAGGTCGCGAGGCATACCCCGAGCCGGCCGGTGAACTTGGCATAGGCGCAGGCTGCGAACGCGCCCGCTTCCTCGTGCCGCACCTGGACGAACCGGACCTTGTCCTGTCGCTGCCGAAGCGCCTCGAACACGCCGTTGATCCCGTCGCCCGGGATTCCGAAGATCGTGTCGACGCCCCATTTGATCAGGGTTTCGACGAGGATATCGCCGCCGGTCTTGGCCATGGTCTCGCTCCTAGCTTTCTTCGTAAACGCGTATGTCGCGATAGGGTCCCCCGCTCGTCGCGGCCGACGGTTTCGTCGGGTCGGGCGGGCCGCGAAGAATGATGTCGCGCGGCACCTTCGTCACGTCGGTCACGCCGGTCAGCGCCATCGCGATGCTGAGCTCGTCCTTGAGGATTTCCAGCACCTTGGTGACGCCCGCCTGCTGGTAGGCGCCGAGGCCGTAGAGATAGGCGCGGCCGATGAAGCAGGCGCGCGCGCCGAGCCCGAGGAACTTCAGGACGTCGAGGCCCGAGCGGACGCCGCTGTCGACATAGACTTCGACCTTGTCGCCGACTGCGTCCACGATGCTCGTCACCACCGAAGCCGTGGACGGCGCGCCGTCGAGCTGCCGCCCGCCGTGGTTCGAAACGAGGATCGCGTCCGCGCCGGCCTTCACCGCCATCTTCGCGTCCTCGACCTCGAGGATTCCCTTGACCACCAGCTTGCCCGGCCAGAGCGAGCGCACCCATTCGAGCGTCTTCACGTCGAACGAGCTGTCGAGCTGGCTTTTGACCAGCTGCGCCATCTCCTTGACGTTCCCGGACTTCATCTTGTCGGCGTAATTGCCGAAGCTCCAGCGCTTCGAATGGAGCATTCCGAACGCCCATGGCGGATGGCTGACGATGCTCCAGATATTCGCCGGGGTGAGCTTTGGCGGGACTCCGAGCCCGTTATGCTTGTCGCAATAGCGCGTGCCCTCGACGTGCAGGTCCATGGTCAGGATCAGCACCGGACAGCCGGCCTTCTTCGCCCGCTCGATCAGCTCTTGCGAAAAGCCGCGGTCCTTCTCGAGATAGAGCTGGAACCAGAACGGCCGGTCGACCGAGCTCCGGACGTCCTCGATCGACAGCAGGGCGTTGGTCGATAGCGAGAAGGGCACGCCGAACGCGTGCGCCGCCCGGCACGACAAGATCTCGCCGTTGGACCAGATCGCGCCGCACATGCCCGTCGGGCCGATCGCCACGGGGATGCTGACCTTCTCGCCGAGCATCGTCGTGTCGAGCTTGCGGTTCGAGACGTCGAACATGACGCGCTCGCGGAAGCGGATGGAATCCAGGTCGCGTCGGTTGTCCCGAAGCGTCAGCTGGGCGAACGATCCGGCCTCCATATAATCCATGAACGGCTTCGGCACGCGAGCGTGGGCGCGCTTCCGCAGATCCTCGATGCTTGCGATCCAGTCGGGGACCCTGGTCACAGCTCGCCCCGCGCGGCCATTTCCGTCATGCGGTCGCCGATCCTGAGCGCATTGGCCTGGATCGTCAGCGACGGATTGACCCCGCCGCTGGTCGGGAACAGCGACCCGTCGCACACCCACAGGTTCGGGATCGACCAGCTCCGCCCGTCCTTGTTGACGACGCTGTCTTTTGCGTCGTCGCCCATCCGGCACCCGCCCATCAAATGCGACGTGTCGTCATCGACCCACAGCTCCTTCGCGCCGCCCGCTTCGAGTACCGACTTCATCGACCCGATCGAATGCTTCATCAGCTTCTTGTCATTGTCCGAATAGCTGAACGTCATTCTGGGGATGGGAAGGCCGTACTGGTCCTTCTCCTCGGCGATGGTGATGCAATTGTGCCGGTGCGGCTCGGTCTCGCCGACGATGCGCAGCCCCGCCACATGGTTGTAGCGGGTCATCTCCTGCCTGAGCTTCATGCCCCACATGCCGCGGTTGATCGCCACGGCCTCCGCCCAGCCGACCGGAAGCGGCCCCTGGCTCATGAACGCGTATCCGCCGTGGAAATCCTTCTTGTCGCTGTCGTCGTAGTTCCAGTGCTCGGTCACGGCCATGCACGGCGGCGCCTTGTACTGGCGGATCTCCTCGTCGAGCACGCCCCACACGCCGGGCCCCGAGTGGATCATGATGTGCGTTCCGACGAGGCCGTTCTCATTGGCGAGTCCGTCCGGGAATTGACCGCACTTGGAGTTCAGGAGCAGCCGCGGGGTTTCAATCGCATAGCCGGCGACGACGACATGCTTCGCCTTCTGGTGATGCCACCCGCCGTCCCGATGATAGGTGAGACCGGTCGCGCGCCCGTCCTTGCCCATCTCGATCTTGCCGACCATCGCCAGGTCGCGGACTTCCGCGCCGGCCCTGATCGCGCGCGGGATGAAGGTGACGAGCACGCTCTGCTTGGCATTGGTCGAGCAGCCGTAGGCGCAAAAGCCGCGATAGACGCACGGATGCGCCATTCCGCGCGGCGCCGACAGCGTGGCGAGCGGCAAGGGCGACCACTGGATGCCGATCTTCTCGCACCCGCGCGCAAGCACCAGGCCCGGCGCGTTCACCTCGTGCTCGCGGTAGGGATAGCGCTTGCGCCGCCGGCCCCACGGATATTTGAGCGGGCCGGCGATCTTCAGCGCTTCCTCGGCCTCCTCGTAATAAGGCTCGAGCTCGTCGAAGCTGACCGGCCAGTCGCGGCCGTAGCCGAGCATCGACTTGCACTTGAACCACTCCGGCCGCCAGCGCAGCGCGATCATCGTGTAATGGACTGTGCTCCCGCCGACTCCGCGCCCGCTATTGTTCGATCCGAGCTCGACCGGGTCGGCGCCGCCGGTGATCCGGTCGTCGGTCCAGTAGAGGCCGCCCTGCCATTTCTCGTCGGACACGAAATCGTCGAGCGGGCGCCAGAACGGCCCCGCGTCGAACGCGACGACCGAGAAGCCCGCCTCGGCCAGCTTGCATGCCAGCGTACCGCCGCCCGCGCCGGTGCCGACGATGGCGAAGTCGACCTCCTCATTCTCGTCATAGGTGCGCATCGGCACCCATTTGCCCGGCCGGAACACGTCGGGCGCGCGGCCGTCGACCGCCCTCGGCTTCTCGACGTCAAGCATCGTGCGCCTCGAAGTCGAATTCCTGCGCTTCCCACGGATCGCGCTCGTCGATCCCGAGCCGCGCATAGCCGCGCGGGGAGGCGGGGCCGCCGAACCCGATTTCGCTCCACGCCGCCGGATGCGCGTAATAGAAGCCAACCGTCTGCTTCAGGAGATGGTGGAGGAAGAATCCGCCCGCCGGCAAATCGTCCCAATAGCGGCTCTCCACGCGATTATGCTGGACGTCGGTCAGCAGCGCGTCCTGCTCTTGCGGTGACAGCTCCTCGAAATTCTTCCCGTGGCGGTTGCGCGCTTCGGCCGCGATCGCGTCGAGGCCCTTGCACCACGCTTCGCGCATCGGCGGCATGTCGGCATAGCGGTATCCGGGCGTCTCGTTCTTGTGGAGCATGTCGTCGATCCACGGGACGATCGGCACCGGCTCCTGGCGGTCGGGTTGCGGCATCAGCCGCGCGACGATCGCCTCCAGCAGCGACCATTGCGCTTCGCTCAGGAACCGCCGCTCCGGCACTTCCTCGAGCCGCTGGCGCACCGCCGCGCGCGTCTGGTCGTTCCACGACGGCGAGTCCCATTTGTCGAGCACGTCGTAGGTCAGGAATGGCGTCTCGAAGCCGCTCATTTCTCACCCTTCAGCGCCGGAAGGATTCCGAGGCCCGCTGCGGCGATGCCAAGGAACGCCGGCGGCGCGGGAAGCGGCGGCCCCTGGAGGATCATCTGGCTCCAGTTCCTCCAGCCGCCCATGTTGCGGTGGATCCCGTAGGCGTGGAACATCGGCCCGGCGATGCCGAGCACCGCCGTCGCTTTCAGCAATGGTTCGGCAACGGCGGTCGCTCGCGGCGACAGCGCGGCCGCCCCGATTGCGAGCGCGGCGAGCGGCGGAATGACCACCGGCGCGTACATCGCCGGATCCTGGAACGCGCCGCGAAAATGCATCCACCCCGCCTCGGCGACGGTGCCCATCAGCGAGAAGGCGATCAGCCCGGCCGTATGCTTCGGCAATCGCGTCCGCACATAATCGCGCCCGCTCAGCATCTCGCCCGCGATCACGCCGTACAGCCCCGCGAGGGTCAGCGCCGCCGGCGCCCCGAACGGCGCGCCGTAAAACAGGTTCAGCGCGTCCAGCTCGCCCGGCCGTTTCAGGATATTGTAGGCGTGGAAGCCGAGCCCGATCAGCCCGGTCGCCCCGACCGTCACCAGCGCGACCTTCGGCAGCTTGTCGTTCGCGCGCTCGGGCCGGAAGGCGATATACGCCGCCGCGCCCAATCCGAGCAGCGCCATACTCGGCCCGACGAACATCGCCGGGTCCTTGAACCGCCCGCGATAATGTTCGAGCGCGCTGTCGAGCGCGACGCTGACGCACAGGATCGCCGCGCCCGCGCCGAGCGCCTGCGCGGCGCGTTGCTGCTTGTCGCCCTTGGGCTTCCACGCGCGCTGGAGCAGCCAGCCGATCCCCGCCGCCGCCGTGACCGTCGCCGCCGCGACGCCAAGCAGCGGGCGGTGCGAAGGTTCGGGCTGGCGCGGTACGAGCAAGGATCAGCTCCTCTGGGAGTCTTTGGACCGGCCGCGCTTTGCGCCGTCGCCATTGCCGCCGCGTGACGCGAGCATGAAACCCACGCCCGCCACTGCGGCGGCGCCGAGCGCGGCCAGGCCCAGTTCCTTCTTGTGCTCGGTGATCCACAGCTCCGCGCTCGAGTCGACGGCCTCGTCGTCGAAGCTCCCGTGCGCGCCGTGGTCGCCGGCGACCGGCTCGAACAGATTGTCCTTGCGGTCCGGCTGCACCCGCTCGGGCCGCTGCTGTGCCTTGATCCCGGTTGCGGCGAGATAATCGTCGAGCAGGCTCGAGGCGACCTTGTTGCCCCACACCGCCTCGACCGTCGGAAGCCCGACCAGCATTTCCTTCCTGGTATCGTGCGCCGCCGCAAAGATCGCGCGCCCGGCGACTTCCGGCTGGTAGACCTTGCCCACGGGGCGCGGCTGGCCCGGCAGCTTGGCGCGGATCCAGTCGAACTGCGGCGTATTGACGCCCGGCATCTGCACCATGGTGATGGTGACGTCGGTCTTCTCGTTCAAAAGCTCGCAGCGGATCGAATCGATGAAGCCCTGGATCGCGTGCTTGGCGCCGCAATAGGCCGATTGGAGCGGGATCCCGCGATAGGCGAGGGCGGAGCCGACCAGGACGATCTTGCCGCGGTTGCGCGGAAGCATCCGCTTCAAGGCCGCGCGCGTGCCGTTGACCTGCCCGAGATAGGTGACCTGCGTGACCCGCTCATATTCCTCGGCAGTCACGTCCATGAAGCGGGAGAAGATCCCGGCGAAGGCGTTGTTGACCCACACGGCGATCGGCCCGAGCTCGCGCTCGATCCGCTCGGCGGCCGCTTCGACCGCTTTCCAGTCGGCAACGTCGGTCGGGATGGCGAGCGCTCGCTGTCCCTGTTGTTCAACCTCATTCCGCGTCGCATCGAGCCCGCCCTGCCCGCGGGCCAGGATCGCCACGTCGTAGCCGTTCTTCGCGAACTCGCGGACAGTGGCGCGGCCGATCCCGGCCGTCCCGCCGGTGACGACGACGATCGGTGACTTGGCTTCACTCATGATACGCTCCTTGCCTTCCCCACCCACTCAATCTCGTTCCAGGCGTCCTCGCGCCGCGCCAGCGCGAGCGCTCCGAACCAGCCGAAGCCGAACATCGCCAGTGACGCGGCGGCGATCAGCGGCGCGACCGGCCAGCCGATCCCCGGCAGTCCCGGAAGCACCAGCCACGCCTGCTCGACCAGCCGCATGGCGAGGGTCAGCAGCGCAAGAACGATCATTGCCCTCGCGCTGTTGCGCACTCTCGGCGACAGCAGCGCCGCGAATGAGAACAGCCCCTGCATCCCGTAGAGAATCCACGCGAGCGCTCCCCAGCCATGGCGGCCGCGCTCGATGTACCAACGCGCCTCGGCGGGAATGTCTCCGGCCCAGATGACGATATACTGCATCGCGTGCATGTACCCCCACATCAGGATCGCCGTTACGAGCACGCCGGCGGCCGCGAACGGCGCCTTGCCGCGTTCGCTCCACAGCCCGAGCAGGATCGCGAATGAGATGCCCGCGAGCCACTGGTTGGTGAGCGCGAGCAGGCCGTAGATCGACGAATGGAAATGCGGCTCGGTGGTCTCGCCGAAGTCGATCCCGATCAGCGAACCGATCAAAGCGTAGAGGATGACTCCCGCCGCCGCGATCGGACCCCTGAGGCGCGGCGATGCGGCGAGCAGGGCCCAGGCGATCAGGCTGAGCACGATCAGATAGGCGATGGTTCGAACGACGAAGAATCCGGTCGACAGCCAGGCCGCCTTGAACGCCGCATAGCCGCTCGTCGCCCCGCTCGCGGTCCACGGATAGATAAGCTCGACGCCGACCAGCAGCGGGATCATCGCGATCGCGACAAGCGGCATCAGCGTCGCCCCGATCACCAGCGGGCGCGCATAGAGCTGCCGCCACGTCCCGGGGATCAGCGCGACCAGCATCAGCACCGCGAGCGATCCGATCGGGATCGATCCCCAGCCGAGCCAGCACACAAGCCAGGCGATGAGCGCATCGCGCGGCGCGAACACTAACCCGGCCGCGCAGCCGAAAAGGCCAACGATCCCGACGATGAGGGCGCGCTCACGCGTCATTGCGGCTTCACCCGTTGAAGCGCGCGGATGTACGCTGTGATGGCCCAGCGGTCGGCCGGCGGCACCCGGTCGGCATAGCTGTACATGACGCCATAGCCGTGGGTGATCACGTCGACGAAATGCTCGTCGGGCGCATTGACCAGCCGCGCGTCGTGGAAGCTCGGCGGCCTGGGGAAACCGCGCCGGACGACCATCCCGTCCGCATCGCCGCCGGGGCCGTGGCATTCGGAGCAGAAGATGTTGAACCGCTCGCGCCCGCGCTCGACCAGCGCCAGGGTCATCGGCGGCCTTTCGCTCAGCACGTCGGCGACATCCTGCTCGCGCGATACGCTCCCCGGCGCCGGGCTCTGGAGCACCTTGCCGTTGCGGAACACGTCGGAGCGCTCCCATTCGTGCAGCTTCTTCTGGTTGCTCATCGTCAGATTTTGATGGCAGCCGGCGAGCAGCAGCGCGGCGATGACGGGCGCGCTCCTCATGGAAGCACCGATTCGACGTTCCACGCGCCGAGGCTTCCGAGGAACGTCCGCGTGTCCTCTTCGTCGAACTTCGCGTCCTTCGCGTCGATGTAGAGGAAGAAGCGGTCCTCCGAGGCGAGCCCGAACCGCGGAGTCCCGAAGATCGGATGGTAGAGCTTGGGCAGCCGGTTGATGATCAGCATTCCGGCGACCGCGAACACCACCGCGCACAGGATCATCAGCTCGAAATCGACCACGAAGAAAGCGGGCCAGGCGAACAACGGCCGCCCGCCGACCTCGATCGGATAATCCAGGTTCACGAAAATCTGGATCGCGAGCATCCCGAATATGCCGAACAGGCCGCCCGCGACCGTGATCCAGCCGATGCGGTGATCGCGTTTCAGCGCCAGCGCTTCCGCCATGCCCTCGACCGGGAAGGGGCTGAACGCATCGATGCAGCGGAAGCCCTCGTCGCGCGCTTGCCTGACCGCGTCGAGCAGCCGCTCGGGCGTGGGGAATTCCCCAATATATCCGAGCAGCCGGTCAGCCATGGGCCGCCTCCTCGCGCTCGCGCGCCAGCACTTCCTTGTCCTCGAAGATCGAGATCGACGGCAGGAAGCGAACGAACAGCAGGAACGGAGTCATGAACAGGCCGAGCATCCCGATGTAGGTGCTCCAGTCCCAGAAGCTCGCGTGATAATAGCCGAAGCTCGACGGCAGGAAGTCTTTGTAGAGGCTGGTGACGAGGATCATGTAGCGCTCGAGCCACATGCCGACGACGACCGAGGTGCTGATCAGGAAGAACAGCACCGGGCTTCGCCGGACGCGGTCGAACCACAGCAGCTGCAAGGGCACGAAATTGCAGAAGACCGCGCCCCAATAGGCCCAGCTATAATAACCGAAGAAGCGATCGTGGATGGTCGCGATCTCTCTGAGGTCGCCCGAATAATAGCCGTCGAAAACCTCGAATACGTAGCCGTAGGCGGTCATCATCCCCATCGCGAGCGTGACCTTGGCGAGCACGTCGAGGTGCCGCTCGGTGACGATATGGCCGAGCTGGAAGGTGTGGCGCATGACGATCGCGATCATCGCCACCATCGCGAAACCGCTGAACGCGGCGCCGAGCACGAAATAGGGCGGGAAGATCGTCGAGTGCCAGCCGGGGATCTGCCCCGACGCGAACAGAAGCGACACTTCGCTGTGCACCGACACCACCAGCGGCACCGCGATCGCCGCGATCGTCCGATAGGTCTTGTTCCACACCGCCCAGTGCCGGGCCGACCCGCGCCATCCGAGGGCGAAGATTCCGAAGAAGACCTGCCAGCCGCGCTTCTTCGCGCGGTCGCGCACGGTGGCGAGATCGGGAACCAGCCCGATGTACCAGAACAGCACCGACACGGTGAGGTAGGTGAGGACCGCCCAGATGTCCCACTCGAGCGGGCTGCGGAACTGCGGCCACACGCCCATCGTCGCGGGGTAGGGGAACATCCAGTAGAGGAACCACGGCCGGCCCAAATGCAGAATCGGTTCCATCCCCGCGCAGATCACCGCGCACACCGTCATCGCCTCCGCGAAGCGGTTCAAACTGTTGCGCCAGTCTTGCCCCATCAGCAGCAGCATCGCGGAGATCAGCGTCCCCGCGTGCCCAAGCCCCAGCCACCAGACGTAAAGGTGGATCGCGAACGCCCAGTTCACCGGGATGTTGAGCCCCCAGATGCCGACCCCGCGCGCGAACAAATAGGTCACCGACGCGAGGAACAGTGCAAGCAGCGCGAGGCTCAGGATCAGCGCGATCAGCCACGGAATCCGCGCCGGCATCTGCAGCGGGATTCGCGCGACGTCGCGGGTGATTTCGCGATAGGTGTCGCTGAGCGGGATCGCGGGAGTCCTACTCGCCATCGGGCTTCTCCCCGATCCTGGCGAGATAGGTCGTTCGCGGCCGGGTCCCTTGCTCTGCCAGAAGCGCGTAGTTGCGCGGACTCTTACGCTGCTTCGCGACCGCGCTTTCCGCGTCGGCGAGATTGCCGAAGCTGATCGCCTGCGCCGGACACGCCTGCTGGCATGCGGTTCTGACTTCGCCCTCCCGCACGTCGCGGTTCTCGATGTCCGCCTGCACCTCGGCGGCCTCGATCCGCTGGATGCAGTAGGTGCATTTCTCCATCACCCCGCGGCCGCGGACGGTGACGTCCGGGTTGCGCTGCGCCTCGATCGGGCTCGGCGCGTCGGTGGTGTAGTCGAACCAGTTGAACCGCCGCACCTTGTACGGGCAGTAGCTCGAGCAGGTGCGGGTCCCGATGCAGCGGTTGTAGACCATCAGGTTCAGCCCCTCGGGGCTGTGCACGGTCGCGTGCACCGGGCAGCCCATTTCGCACGGCGCCTGCTCGCAATGCATGCACGGCACGGGCTCGAAATGGGTCTCGGGCTCGTCGGGATCGCCGGCATAATAGCGGTCGACCCGGAGCCACGCCATTTCGCGCCCCTCGTACACCTGGCGCTTGCCGACCACGGGCACGTTGTTCTCCGCCTGGCAGGCGACGACGCAGGCGTTGCACCCGATGCAGCGGTCGAGGTCGATCACCATCCCCCACGCGCGCTTCCCCTCCGGCCATTTGGGATAGAAGCTCGTCTGGTCGAGCTCTTCCTCGCCGCGCAGCGCGGACGGGTGCTCGGGGCTGACGGTGCGCACCAGCCCCTCGACCTCGCCATCCATCAGATGCGCTTCCTGCGTGGTCGCGAGCTTCGCCCTGGCGCCGGTCGGCTTGACCGTGCCGACCGCGTTCCACGGCTGCGCGAGCCCCCGCATCCGGTAGGCGTCGTAGCCGATGCCCGTCCCGATGCGCCCGCCGCGCGTGCGTCCGTAGCCGAGGTACAAGGTGACGACCCGTGCCGGCTGCCCCGGAAGCACCCACGCCGGCCCCTCGACCGAGCGCCCGCCGCTCTCGACCCGAAACATGTCGCCGCTGTCGACCTGCATCGCCGACGCGAGCCGGGGCGAAACGGCGATCACATTCTCCCACGTCGTCTTGAACAAAGGCTTGGGCAGCTCCTGCAGCCAGCCGTTGTTGGCGAAGCTGCCGTCGTGGATCGTCGGATCGGGGCGGATCACGATCTCGACCTGGTCGTCGCGCGGCGCGGGCAAGCTGGCTGACGAGGGCAGGGGCGTGGCGGCAGGCGTTTCACCGCCTTGCTGCGGCATCGCGACGAAGCCGGTCTTGAGCGCAGCCGCCCACGCCGCGCCGCTCGCCAGCTGCGGCCAGCCCTGCCGGACGATCGCCTGCGCCGGCTGCGCTTCATCCGCGGTCAGCGCCGCGACGATCTCGTGCAGCGAGCGCGTATCGTACATCGGCCGGACGACCGGCTGCACGATGGTCGCCATGCCATCGGGCGAGCGCGCGTCGCTCCAGTCCTCGAGCGCGTGGTTGAGCGGCACGTGCCAGTTGCTGAGCGCGGCGGTCTCGTCGACGTGCAGCCCCGCGTGCACCCGCAGCGGCACGTTCGCGTAAATGCGCGCGAACGGTACGTCGCCCGGCGACTGGTAAACCGGGTTCGCGCCGAGAACGAACAGCGCCGACACCCGCCGCGCCTCGATGTCGCGCACCAGGTCGAGGAAGGATTCGCCCGCGCCCGGGACATAGGTCAGCGGCGGCGCAATCTCGCACGTCTTGCCGACACTGCCGAGCGCCCGGTTCACGTGCAGCGCGAGCGCCTGCACCTCAGGCGGTGCGAACCGCCCGACCGTCAGCAGCGACCGGCCGCGCGCCCCCTCGAGCGCCGCCCGC
>DATNFJ010000062.1:0-2035 GCA_035606455.1 Sphingomicrobium sp. | reverse complement strand
CGTCATCGACCATGAGAAGCTCACCCTGGAGTTGGAACATGCCCCTCCATGCTGGCCCAGATTCATGGCATGACATTGACACGTCACATCAATTCACGCGCTATTCCGTCCGGAAATGCTTCGACAGCTTGAGCCCCTGCGCCTGGTAGTTCGAGCCGATGCGTTCGCCGTAGAGTGACTTGGGCCGACCCAGCATCTTCTCGTAGACGAGCCGACCCACGATCTGGCCGTGCTCGAGGATGAAGGGCACTTCGCGCGACCGCACTTCCAGCACGGCGCGCGCACCGCGCCCGCCCGCGCCGGCATAGCCGAAACCCGGATCGAAGAAGCCGGCATAGTGCACGCGAAACTCGCCGACCAGCGGATCGAACGGGACCATCTCGGCGGCGTAGTCGGGCGGCACCTGCACGGCCTCTTTCGAGGCAAGAATGTAGAACTCGTCGGGGTCGAGGATGAGGCTCCGGTCCCTGCGCGCACGCATCGGTTCCCAGAACTCGGTGACGTCGTAGCCGGCGCGGCGCTCGACATCGATAAGGCCGGTGTGACGCTTGGCGCGGTAGCCGACGAGACCCTCGGGGCCCAGGCCGGCGAGATCGACGCTTACCGCGATGCCTTCGCTCACGTCGGCATCATCGTCGTCGACCAGGCGTTCGCGCGCATGCAGCGCTCGCAACGCTTCGGCGTCGAGCAGCGCATTGTCGTGGCGGAAGCGGATTTGTGACAGGCGCGAGCCCTCGCGTACCAGGACGGGAAACGTGCGCGGGCTGATCTCGGCATAGAGCGGACCGTGGTAGCCGCGCCTGATGCGATCGAAGCCGCGGGTTTCGTCGGCGATCACGCGGGTGAAAACGTCGAGCCGGCCGGTCGAGCTCTTGGGATTGGCGGCAGCGGCAATGCTGTCGGGCAGCGCGAGGCTTTCGATCAGCGGCACGATGTAGACGCAGCTGGTCTCGAGCACCGCGCCGTCGCCGAGCGCGATCTCGTGCAGCTTGAGCTCTTCGATGCGTTCGGCGACCGTCGTGCTCGGGCCCGGCAGGAAGCTCGCGCGGACGCGATAGGCCACTTCACCGAGCCTGAGATCGAGGCTCGCGGGCTGGATCTGGTCGGGGACGAAATCGTAGGCCGGCAGGATCGCGCCGTCCTGCGCGAGCGCCGCGATCATGTGGTCGGGCAGGATGCCTCTTTGATCGACTGTAAAGGCGAGCGGCAAGCGGCAATTCCTCGATGACGTCCGACCGTCCGGTGCGGTGGGTTGAAAGCCCCTACCAGCTTGGCCACAAGCTCATTCCAGGAACTTCAAACCAAGGACCGCACCGGAATCCACTAGCCGATGACCAGCTTGACGAAAAGCCGTCGGTCACGCTACAGCTTGGCTTATCCCGTGGTCATTTGAGCCGGCCGGCTTGCAGCCACGTAAAACAAATCGCTAAAAGGCCGGGGACGCGTTGGGCCCCGGCGGAGCATTTCCGGCCGGGATTTTTGTTGGGCAAAGGAGACCCTGATGTCCGCGTCCGCGCAGCGAAACTACCGCCCCGAGACCCAGCTTGTGCATGCCGGCACCCTGCGCTCGCAGTTCGGCGAGACCTCGGAGGCACTCTTCCTCACCCAGGGTTACGTCTATGACAGCGCCCTGAGTGCGGAAAGGCGCTTCAAGAACGAAGAGCCCGGCTATCAGTATTCGCGCTTCTCCAACCCGACCGTGACCATGTTCGAGCAACGCATGGCCGCGCTCGAAGGCGCGGGCGCCGCACGCGCGACCGCGACCGGAATGGCGGCGGTCACCACCGCGCTGATGGGCCAGGTCAGGGCCGGCGATCATGTCGTGGCATCCAAGGCGCTGTTCGGCTCCTGCCTCTATGTCGTCGAGGACCACCTCCCCCGCTATGGCGTGGCCTCGACGCTGGTCAACGGCAATGATCTCGACGAGTGGCGCAAGGCGGTGCGGCCGAACACGAAGACCTTCTTTTTGGAGAGCCCGACCAATCCCGCGCTCGAGGTGCTGGACATCCAGGCGATCGCCGAGATCGCGCACGCC
>DATNFJ010000061.1:0-33844 GCA_035606455.1 Sphingomicrobium sp. | reverse complement strand
ACCGATCCGTACCAGCGGTTCGGCAACCTGAACGACGAGATGCTGCGCGCGATGCGCTTGGTCGTCGACACCGGCATCCACTCCAAGGGTTGGACCCGCGATCAGTCGATCAAGTACATGCTCGATAATTCGGGGGAATCGGTGACCGACGCCACCGCCGAGGTCGAGCGCTACATCGCCATCCCGAGCCAGGCGCTGGCCTACAAGATCGGTCAGCTGACGATCAGTCGCCTGCGTGACCAGGCGAAGGCCAAGCTCGGCCCGAAGTTCGACATCCGCGAATTCCACCAGCAGGTGCTCGACACCGGAGCTCTTCCGCTGCCGATCCTCGAGAAGAAGATCGACGACTGGGTCGCGGCGAAGCAGGCGAGCTAGCCGAAGCGGAGGCACGCTTGGATCATGGACCAAGAGGCCCGGACAATATAGACTCGGTCCGCATGCAACCTGTTGATGCCGCTACGGAAGTCCTTCTTGCGCCCCTGCTCCGCGAAGACACGGTTCCGGGCATCGAGAGCGATTCGAGCTCGGTCGTTGCTGTAGATCGCCCCGATGAAGATGTCTGGGAGTTGCTCGAGCGGCAAAAGCGTACCTTCGATCTCGCCATGGCCGCCTCGAAGATGGGGACGTGGCGCTACACCATCGCCGACAACATCTGCGTCTATGACGAGAATGCGCAACGCCTCTATGGCCTGACGGAAGCTCGATTCCTCCACGACGAGGAGGGCGTCAAAGACAAGTTCCACCCGGACGACATGGATCTCATGTGGTCGCGGGTCGCCAGGGCCCTCGATCCCCTCGGCGACGGCCGGTACGACGTGGAATATCGCGTACGGCAAGTCGACGGGACCTGGCGCTGGCTCAGCGCCTGGGGTCTGGTCGAGTTCGACGGTGAAGGACCCGACCGCAAGCCCGTCGCGATCACGGGCGCGAGCAGGGACCTCACCGAACGCAAGGAGGCGGAAGCGTTCCAGCGGCTTCTGCTCAACGAGCTCAAGCATCGGGTGAAGAACACGCTCGCCACCATTCAGGCGATCACGACCCAGACCCTCGCGACTGCGCCCGACCTGCCCTCCGCGAGGGAGGCCCTAGAGCAGCGGATCGTGTCGATGGCGAGGGCCCATGACCTGCTGATCGACCGCTCGTGGAGCAACGCCGGTCTGGAAGAAGTCGTCGCCCGCGCGCTCCAGGCTTTCTGTCCAGCGCAATTGAGCATTTCCGGCGACGACCTGGAGATTTCGCCGAGGCAAACCCTGGCGCTGTCGATGGCGCTTCACGAGCTTGCGACGAACGCCACGAAATATGGCGCGCTCTCGCGGGCCGGGGGCCGCGTTTCCGTGCGATGGGAAAAGGACGGCGACAAGCTCCGGCTCGACTGGGAGGAAAGCGGCGGTCCGGCGGTCAGCCCTCCCGCGCACAAGGGTTTCGGAAGCCGTCTGATCGAACGCCTCCTTGCCAGCGAACTCGGCGGGGAAGTGAAGCTCGACTATGATCCCGCCGGCGTGCGCTGCGCGATCACCGCGCAGCTCTAGCTAGAGCGATCGCGCCACGCGGAAGCCGATGTCGTTCTTGCGGAAATCCGCGGGATCGGCGGCGCGCACCGCGGACCTCAATTGGTCGAAGGAGCTGAACCAGGCGCCGCCGCGAACAACGCGCGTCGTGCAATCGCCGCCGCTCAGCCAGGCCGATCCATCGCGAGGCGCGCCCGAATAGTTGGCGTGACCGCAGTCCTCGGTGCGCTGCCAGACATTGCCGAGCATATCGTAAAGGCCGAAGCTATTAGGGCGAAACGATCCGACCGGCGAAGTGTAGAGCCATCGGTCGCGGCCGGATGCGAACGCGGCGCAGCACTGCTCCGAACCGTAGTTGGCGAACTCTCGGGCGTCGCCGTTTCCCCACGGCATTGCACTGCGCGATCCGGCACGCGCGGCATATTCCCACTCCGCTTCCGAAGGCAGGCGATAGGTGTGCCGAGCCTTCGACGACAGCCATTTTGCATAAGCCTCGGCGTCGCTCCAGCTGACACAGACGACGGGATCCCTGTCCGACTGGTTCATGGGCTGGCCTCGAACCCTGGGCGATCGCCAGTCGCACTTGGGGTCCCCCGCATAGCCTGTTTCACGGGCGAAGACGGCGAACTGAGCGCGCGTGACGTCGTACAGGCCGATCGCGAACGGACGCGGAATCACGACCCGATGCCGAGGGCCCTCCGCAGACCCGCGGCCGGCTTCGCGTTCGGGCGAGCCCATGATGAACCCGCCGGCCGGGAGCGCCCGCATCAGCGGACAATCCTTGCAATCGCGGAAGACCGACTTGCCCTGCGCGGGCGCGCCCAATCCCGCGGCGAGCAGCAAGAGCGTCATGGAACCGGCGATTCGCCGCAACTCAGTCGCCTTGGTGATCGATGCCGCTTTCGGATTTGCGGGCGATGGCGAAGACGATCCGATAGTCGCCCGAGCTGCTTTTCAAGGGCTGAATACTGACGTCGCCATGCCACGGCTGGCCATCGCGACCGGTGAAGGTCCAGCTGCTGCTGAGATTGCCGCGTCCGTGGTTCCGCACGCGCTTCCACTTGCCGTCGGTCTGCAGCCGATCGGCGACGTAGCTCATGACCTGCGCTGCGCCCCTGCCTTTGCCGCCGTCGAAGGCGATCCGCCAATGGGTGCGATCGCCGGTCGTGTCGGACACCGCCCAGTCCCCGACAGGCTTGAGGTCGAAATCGGGGAATTGTTTGTCCGCGAGTGCTGCGCGCGCGAACGGATGATCGGGCTGCCAGTTGTATTCCAGGCCAAGGGCAACCTGCTGCGCCTCGGATTTACCGCTCGATATTTCGACCAGGTGAAGCGCGCCGTCGATGCCCGCCGACAGGCCGGCGGTGGTGATGATCTTGCCATTGTCGACAAAACGTTGGTCGTCGACGACGTGAATCCTGGGATAGGCCTTGCGCATCCGCGGGATCCAGCCGTCCGTCGTGGTGGCGGACAATCCATCGAGTAGTCCCGCATCGGCGAGGATGATTGCGCCGTTGCACACAGAGATCGTGTGCTTCGCAACGGCGGTCACCTGCCGAATCCATTCGAGCGTTTGAGAATCGCCGCGCGGCTGCGTGATCCTCCCGCCGGGGACCAACAGAATGTCTGGACGGGGAACGTCGGAAAAGGCGTATTTGGGAACTACGGTCATTCCCATGGCGGTGGTGATCGGTTCCTTGGTCCTGGCGACAGTGTAGACGTCGTAGCCCGCGGCACCGAACACCTCATACGGGCCGGAGAAGTCGATGATCTCCGCGCCGTCGAACAGAAGAATCGCAACACGCGGACGGGCCGATGTCGTTTGAGCGGAGGAAACTGATGCGGCTGTCAGCGGCATGCAAAGAACCAGCGCGACCGCAATCCGGACGATCGATCTAATCATGTAGCCTCTCCAATGAGTTGCGATACCCGCTGACCTAATGTGCACTCGGGCTGGGTGCGTGTGCGATGATCTGCACTTCGACGATGCCGCCGGTGCCGAGCAGGCCGGTGGACCCGACCGCGGTCCACGCCGGCGACGGTCCATGCATGAATTCCTGTTTCACCTGGTTGAAGGCTTCGAACTGTTCTTCCTTTGAGCCGGCGAAATCGGGGCCGCTCCACACGTGGAAGCTGTTGATCATCACCACGTCGTCGAAGCTCGTGCCGGCCGCTTCGAGTTCATGCTGAATGCGCCTGAAGGTCCGGCGAACCTCGTTCTTGAACGATTCGACATCGGTGCCTTCGCCGGGCCGGCGCGCCACGATGATCCCCGAAATGAACAGCAGGTCGCCGGACCTCCTGACGGGCGCGAAGTTTTCGCGAGCGTAGGCGAAGCCGTCATATTTATCGCCGATGATCACTTCGCCCCCAGGTGCGGGGATGCGGCCGGGGGGCGTTCCCGGGGGCATCGGCATTGGCGACGGTTGAGCGAATACCGTGCCGGGCGCGGCTGCGAACGCGGTAGCTGCAAGCCGCCCGCCGATCTTCACCCTCATGAACCCTCCCGAAATCCGCTCACGCTTGCACGCTGCTGCGATACTGCCGAGGCCGACGTGATAAAATGACCTGCTTCCGACGATTTCTGCCAATCCGCAGTGAGCGAGCTGGGTCGATGGCTCGCCCCAATCGGGCTGTGTTAGACATGGCCAATGGCCAAGCCTGTTGCGTCGGATCCCAAACGAATCGGCTTCCTCGCATTTGATGGAGTCACCTTGCTCGACCTCGTCGGTCCGTTCGAGGTGTTCGCGACCGCCAACCAGTTGAGCGGCGAGGCGCTCTATCAAACTTGCCTGATTGGAGAGGTCCGGCGGCCGATCAGGGCGGACAGCGGCTTTTCTTTCCATGCTCAGCTCCCGCTGGACGAAGCGGGCAGCTTTGACACGATCGTCATTCCCGGCGGGCCCGGACTGCGCGTGAAGGAAACTAACGCGACGGTAGCGGCCTGGCTCAAGGTTCACGCGCCCGAGACCCGCCGCATCGTGTCGGTCTGCACAGGTCTCTACGGCGTTGCGGCGGCGGGGCTGCTCGACGGCCGCACCGCGACGACCCACTGGAACCATGCCGAGGATGCCGCGCGCCGCTTTCCCAAGGTGCGGATGGACGCCGCCCGGCTCTACCATGAAGACCCGCCGTTCTTCACCAGCGCGGGGATCACCGCCGGGATCGACCTCTGCCTCGCGCTGGTCGAGCAGGACCACGGATCCGCGCTCGCGCTCGACGTGGCGCGCGAGATGGTGGTTTATCTGAAAAGGCCGGGCGACCAGCTTCAATATTCCGAGCCGCTGCGCTTCCAGGTCCGCTCGATCGGTCGCCTGCAACGGCTCGCCGACTGGATTCCCGGACACCTTCCCGAAAACCTGTCGGTCGCCAGCCTGGCCGCTCGCGCGGGCATGGGCGCGCGCCACTTCGCCCGAGTGTTTCGCGACACCTTCGGCGAGACGCCCGCCCGCTATGTCGAAACATTGCGGCTGGAGCAGGCGCGCGAGCGGCTACTCCAGTCCGGGCGCTCGATAGAAAGCATCGCCGATTCGGTCGGCTACCGAAGCGCAGACGTGTTCCGCAGGGCGTTCGAACGCCGTTACGGCGTCAGCCCGGCTCATTATGTACGGACATTTGCACGACGATGATTACGCTTCGCCGTCTGCGGAATTCTCGCTGACCGCCGCTTGTTCGCGTTCGCGTGACCGCTTCCGCTTTCCCTCCAATATCCCTGCGCCGCATTGATCGAATGCGGCGCATCGGCACTGCATCATCTTTTGCAGCATGTGCTGCATTTCGTGGATCTGATCGATACGAATCTCGAGCTCTTCCAGCTTGGCTCCGCATAGCGAATGCCAACGTTCCGATATCGGCGGGCCGCACGAGAAGTCCGAAAAGAGGATTTGCGTCTCCTTGATCGTGAAACCCAATTCTCGGGCGCGCTGGACGATGGCCAGTCTGCGCACCGCGGATTCATCGTAGAGTCGCTGGCCACCGCGTCGATAGGTCGCGGGGAGCACTCCAATCTGCTCGTAATATCGCAAGGCCGACGCTCGTAATCCGAACTGCTTTGCGACTCTTGAAATCGTCAGGTCGGGCATTGCGATCACCTTCTCGACAGTGCGGCGATTATTCCAGCTTCGACGTCATGCGTCGATGCCGGCATCCCGAAGATGCGCTGTAAGATCTCGCCCTGCTGTCCGATCAAATAGCTTTGCGGCAGGAAACGGACGCCTCCGTAGGCGGCTACGATCCCGTCGTTGTTGCGCGCGATCGGGTATGTGACGCCCATCTCATGCGCGAATAGCTCGATCGCCCGCATTCCGTCGTCGTCCATGTTGACACCGAGAATGGTCAGGCCCTGAGAACGGTATTTGCGGTAGGTTCGCGCGAGCCACGGCATCTCCACGCGGCAGGGCCCGCACCACGTCGCCCAGAAATTGAGAAGGAGCAGACCACCTGCGAAGTCCGTCAGCTGATAATGTCGCGAAGCGCCGATCGCTTCGACAGAGAAGTCCGGCGCCATGTCCGCCGATTTTCGAGGCGTGCGCTTTTCGGACAGCTCAACCGCAATCCCAGCTCCGGCGGTAACCGCCACAGCCGTACAGCCTCCGACAAAGACTCGCCGCGAGATCATAGGAAATTCTCCGCCAGTTTACGAAAGATCGGGATGTCGTTCATCCAGATGCTCAGCCTGCTGAGGTGATGGCTCATCAACAGCGCGCCGGTGACGATGAGGAGCAGGCCGCTTGCGAGATTCAGATAGGCGAGCGGCGCCTTCATTCGTTTGTAGGCGGCAAGAAACTTGCCGACACTGAGCGCCGTGAGGAGGAAAGGGATCGCAAGTCCTGCCGAATAGAGGGCGAGGAGCGCCGCGGCGGTGAGGATTGCCGACTGGGTTGCCGCAAGCGCGAGGACGGTGCCGAGCACCGGACCGACGCAGGGTGTCCATCCGAATGCGAATGCGAAACCGGTCACGAAGGAGCGCGGCAAGCCTCCGCCGCTCATGAGTGCGTGGAAACGAACCTCTCGCGACATGACGGGCACTTTGACCAAGCCCGTCATGTGCAGGCCGAGCACAATGATCAGCGCGCCGAAGCCCGTCTCCAGCGCCGACTGATATTTCCCGAGAACGCTTCCGAACGCGCCGGCGGCCAGGCCGAACGCGATGAATACGACCGTGAAGCCGAGGACGAACGCGAAGGCATGTTTGAGGCTGGCGATCTTCATCGCCGGAGTCGGCGAGCGAAGTTCGGCGACTCCGGTGCCGGTAATGATCGACACATAACCCGGCACCAGCGGAAGCACACATGGCGAAAGGAACGAGATGAGCCCAGCGGCGAATGTCGCCGCCGGAAGCGTCAACGGCAGGCTCATTTCGGCAGTCCCGTTCGTGCGAACCAGGGCGCGAAGTCGGAGCGGATGAAATCCTTGGTACCCGGACGCCCGGCCAGCTTCATCCATATCTCGCCATGCTCCCGCGCGAGACTGAGTTCGATGTCAAAGAATGGACAGCAGAATCGCTCTCCGTTGGTCCATTCCGTCAATGCGGCATAGGTCGCCCAATCGTTAGGAAAGCGGAAAATGTATCCGTCAGGCGTGGCGCGGACGCCCGAGACCTTGGTTCGCAAGAACGGGCCGAGAATGTCGAAATGACGGTGCCGCAGCGCAGGCGTAAGGGCGAGACGGTCGCAAGCGAACGGGCTCTGCATGACCCGTGGAGATGCACCGGCCGCGTCAAATCCCGCAGCCGCGGAAACAACCGCCGCCGTTCCGATCAGATAAGCTCGATAATTCAGCATTTGTCAGCTCCCGAAATTGAGGCTGACAGGTCATGTACCGGTTCAAGCGCACTTTAAGTCAAGCGAAAAAAATCGACACCCGGATGCCGGACGTTACGGTTGTCCGAGCGCCTCGGCGATCAGCTTTCGGCTGTTGTCGATGCCGTAAAGCGCCATGAAGCTGCCCATGCGGGGCCCCTGGCTCGAGCCGAGAAGGGATTCGTAGAGGGCCTGGAACCAGGCGCGCAGATTCTCCTTGCCGAAATGCTTCTTTCCAACCTCGAAGACGAGGGTCTGGATGTCCTCGGCCGACGAGTCCGGTGGCAGTTCGGCTAGCTGCGAATCGAGGTCGCGCAACGCTTCGGCTTCGCCGGGAGCGGGCGACCGGCGCTTTAGTCCGGGTACGACAAAGTCGCGCGCGTAATTGACGGCGAGCCCGATCAGCTCGTCGAGTTCGGGATCGCTCTCCGGCGAGGTGTCGGGCGCGTAGCGCTGGACGAAGCGCCAGGCGACCTCGTTGTCCTGGAGGCCGGGAAGGCTGACCAGATTGAGCAGCAGGCCGTAGGTCACCGGCAGCGCCTCGCCGGGCACGGCGCCGCGATGGATGTGGTGCACCGGATTGCCCAGCTTCTGCTCGACGGGCTGGTTCGGATAATTGCCGCGGAACTGCCAATATTCGTCCACCGCGCGGGGGATGACCCCGATGTGCAGGCTCTTCGCACGCTTGGGCTCGCGGTAGATGTAGAAGGCGAGGCTTGGTTCGCTTCCGTAGCGCAGCCACTCCTCGAGGCTGAGGCCGTTGCCCTTCGATTTTGAGATCTTCTCGCCTTTGTCGTCGAGGAACATCTCGTAATTGAACCCTTCGGGCGGGCGGCCACCGAGGATGCGGCAGATCTTGCCCGACTGGATCACGCTGTCGATCAGGTCCTTGCCGGCCATTTCGTAATCGACTCCGAGGGCGACCCATCGCGCCGCCCAGTCGACCTTCCATTGGAGCTTGGCCGCGCCGCCGAACGCCGATTGCTGGACGCGGCTGCCGTCCTCGTCGTCGAAGGCGATCAGGCCGGCCTCGGCGTCGATGACCTCGACCGGCACCTGCAGCACTCGGCCGGTCGAGGGCGAGATCGGGAGGACGGGCGAATAGGTCTTGCGGCGGTCCTCGCGCAGCGTCGGAAGCATCACGCCCATGATCGCGTCGAAGCCGTGGAGGACCTTGCGGACCACGCTGTCGAAGCGGCCGCTGGTGTAGCAATCGGTCGCGGAGAGGAATTCGTAGTCGAAGCCGTAGCGGTCGAGAAAGCGCCTAAGCATCGCATTGTTGTGATGCGCGAAGCTCGGATATTCGCCGAAGGGGTCCGGGATCTGCGTCAGCGGTTTGCCGAGATATTCCTCGAGCATGGCCTGGTTGGGAACATTGTCAGGGACCTTGCGAAGCCCGTCCATGTCATCGCTGAAGGCGATCAGCCGCGTCGGCGCGCCGCCTGTCAGCTCCTCGTAAGCGTGGCGCACAAAGCTGGTCCGAGCGACCTCGTTGAACGTGCCGATGTGCGGCAGGCCCGAGGGACCGTAACCGGTCTCGAAGATCATCGGATCGCCGGCCGGCTTGCCGTCAGGCCAGCGCTTCAGAAGCTTGCGCGCTTCCTCGTACGGCCAGGCCTTCGAACTCAGGGCGGCGGAGCGGATTTCTTGGGCGCTGGTCATGAGCTGAAGCGCTCTAGCGAAGGCCCATGCACGCTTCCACCCGCCTCATTGGATCACTCCGAGCCGGCGCCACTGCGGCAGCACTTGTTCGACGAAGACGGGGGCGAGACCCGCGAAGTGCGACTGCAGCTGCTCGTCGGAGATGATCTGCCCGCGAAACTGGACTTGGCGGGTCAGCGCGGCGACGCGCTGGGCGACTCCACGCGCGAGCTCCTGCGGGTCGGTGTTCCGGCCGCTCGACAGCCACGCGTCGAGCATCAGCAGGTTCAGCTCGGGCGCGAATATGCCAGAGCCGACCGTGGCAGCCGCGAGATGCGTGTAGGGTTTTCCGCTTGCCGCGCGACCGGCGACGACGGCATTGAACTGTTCGGCGATTCCGGCCGAGGCAGAGGCAGCCCGGCCGACGGTAAGCATTTCCGCGTCGAGCATGCAGAAAAGGATGCTCCGCGTGTTGAGGCGCGCGGGGTTTTTCAGCGCGATGAGTTCGGCGAAAGGCCGGGGGCCATCCGCCAGAGCCGCCACGATGTCGGCGACGACTGCATATTCCACCACGAGTCCGCCAAAGGTGGTTCTGAACTGGACGGGGGCACCGTCCGGCGGAGCTGACAGCAGATGGATTGGGCTTTTGTCATCGAGACTGCCCGGGTTTGCGGTTCGCGGCCCGCGGCAGAAGATGTCGCGCCGGAACTGCTGCATGATGACGATGTCCTGCACGTCCTGGCGTAGCGTCGAATCCGACTGCTCTTTGATGATCGCGCCGAGCTCCGAAGAAAGGGTGTCCGGCAACAGGGCTTCGGCAATCGTCGCGGGACCGACGTAGCCGAAGTCCGCCGCGCGCAGTTGCTCGGCCAATTCCGAATGCCACAGCGGCGCCCAGTGCTCGGGAAGATATTCGTGAGCGAGATAGGTCGGCGGTTGCCCGACGACCATTTCGAGGTGGGTTTTGAAGTACGGCATTCGCTCGAACAATGGAGCATTAGCGTCCCGCAGACGCCGGAACATGGAGATCGCCCCGCCGATCGCCGCATTCACCTCGCGGCGCCGTCCGAACTGATTGGCCACGTGTTGGAATGGCATCGCGGGCAGCCACCCGGGTGGAGTGTTGTAACCGAATGCCGCAACCGTGCCGGGCTTGCTCGCGTGCGCCACGCACTGCAACGCCGCCGAGCGCACGGCGGCTGAGACCCAGGTGAGAATGCCCTGCAGCAGCAGATAATCGAACGTGCCGAGCTCGGCCGGCCAGTTCGCGGCAAGGTCGAGGAAATCGGCCTGGATGAAGCGCACGTTGGTGAGGCCCGCGGCCTCGGCGAGGTCTCGGCCGCGCAGGACGTCAGAATCGAAATCGATGCCGATGAACTCGGCTTCGGGATTGGCGGCAGCGAGTAGGCAGATGTGGAAACCTGGCCCGCAGCCGAGGTCCGCATAGCGATAGGATGGGCCGGTCCGCGGCGGCTCAACACCCTGCGCACGGATGCAGAAGTCGAGCCAGTCGGGCGCCATCTGCGGGAAGAAGTTGGCGAGATAGCCAACGGACACATTATAGCCGTGCCGCCCCTCAGGCATGCCCAAATCTCTCCTTCAACGGGGCGTCTAGGGGCGGTTTGCGCGAGCGCCAAATTTTTACCAGTCCGCGTGTGCATATTCTGGCCTCCCGGAACGAAACGCGTACAAGCGAGGTCATGGCGCTCGCTCTCCCCGCACTTCACGCAACCCATGCCGGAATCTGGCTTGCAAGCGGGGACGGGGAGGTGCGCGAGGCGAGCCGCGGCGAAGCAATCGCGCGCGGCGCCGAGACCCCGCACATCCTCCTGAATGCGCCGCTCGTCGGGCAGCGCCTCGGCTATCCCGAGCTCAGCGGGCTCGACCTGCTCGAGCTGTTCGCCTTCATCCATCCGGCGCGCTTTGCGGTGCCGACTGTCGCCGGCTTAAGCCGTCTCCTGGGCCTCGAGCCGCCCTCGAACGACGCCGACGCGGCCGCGGCGCTTCAGGCGATTGCGGGCAGCCTGCTGACGGCCCTCGGGGATCCTGAGTGGCGCGAGCGCGAAGGGGCGTGGACCAGCAACGCGACGCTGCACCGGCTCGGCTGGAGCTGGGCGCCGCTGGTCGCAGCGCGCCTCGAGCCGCCCGAGCGGGGCGAGCGCATGCTCTTCTCCCGGCTGAAGCAATGGGACGAAGCGGCGGAGCGGCCCCCGCCGCGCACCCTTGTCGTCGATCCGGTGGACGCGCGCTCGAGGCTCGATGCGCTGACCGGCCGCGCCGAGGCCCGCGAAGGTCAGAAAGCGATGGCCGAAGCCGTGATCGAGGTCTTTGCCCCCAAGCGCTCGAAAGGCGCGCCCAACCTGCTGCTCGCGGAGGCCGGGACCGGAATCGGCAAGACTCTCGCCTATCTCGCGCCCGCGTCCCTGTGGGCCGAGCAGGCGGGCGGTGCGGTATGGGTCTCGACCTTCACCAAGGCGCTCCAGCGGCAGCTCGACGCCGAGGGGCCCAAGCTATTCGCCGATCCGGAAGAGCGTGCGCGGCGGATCGTCGTCCGCAAGGGCCGCGAGAATTACCTCTGCCTGCTCAACCTCGAAGATGCGCTCCAGGGTGCGTTTGCCGGCCGGGCGGCGGTTCTCGCGCAACTCGTCGGGCGTTGGGCGGCTTACACCAAGGACGGTGACATGGTCGGCGGCGACCTGCCGGGTTGGCTGCCGAGCCTGTTCCGGCGCGCAGGAGCGACCGCGCTCACCGACCGACGCGGGGAATGCGTCTATGCCGGCTGCCCGCACTATCGCCGCTGCTTCATCGAACGCGCCGAGAGGGCCAGCCGCGACGCCGACATCGTCATCGCCAACCACGCGCTGGTGATGGTCAATGCCGCGCGCGCTCGCGAGGACGCGCCGGGGCGGATCCTGTTCGACGAGGGCCATCATTTGTTCGACGCCGCCGACTCGACCTTCGCCGTGACGTTCGGAGGACAGGAGGCGATCGAATTGAGGCGCTGGATCGTCGGGCCGGAGGGGCGTTCGCGCGGGCGCAGGCGCGGTCTTGCAGCGCGGCTCATGGACGTCGCCTCTTACGACGACGAAGGAGGCCGCGCGCTCGAAGCGGCCATAGATGCGGCGAAGGCGTTGCCCTCGGATGGCTGGCTCCAGCGGCTGATCGAGGGATCGCCGTTCGGCCCGGTCGAGACGCTGCTGAGCGAAGTGCGCGGCGTCGTTTATGCGCGGTCGAAGGCGCAGGAAGCGGGATACGGGCTCGAGACCGAGCTCGCGGAGCCGGACGGGGCGCTCGTCTCGGCTGCCGCCGGCGCGGTGCAGACGCTCGAGGCGCTGCACAAGCCGCTGGCAGCACTCGCCAGGCGGCTCGAAGCCGTGATCGAGGACGCTCCGGACTGGCTCGACAGCCAGGCGCGAGCGCGGGTTGAAGGCGCAATCCGCGGACTCTCGTGGCGGCGCGAGACGCTGGCCGCCTGGATCGCGCTTCTGGCTCGGATCGGGGGCGAGGCCGACGCGGAATTCGTCGACTGGCTGGCGGTCGAGCGAAGCGAGGGGCGCGAGCTCGACGTCGCGATTCACCGCCGCTGGCTCGATCCGACAACGCCGCTAGCGGCCGTCGTCATGGCGCCGGCCGATGGCGTGCTCGTGACCTCCGCCACTTTGCGGGCGGGCGAAGACTGGCCGGTGGCCGAGGCGCGGACCGGCGCTGCCCACCTCCCGGCGCCCGTGCAGCATTTCGAAGCGGAAAGCCCATTCGATTATGCCGGCTGCTCCGAAGTGCTGATCGTCACCGATATCCGCCAGGGGGACGTCGCCGCGCTTGCCGGCGCCTATGCGCGGCTGATCGAGGCGGCGAAGGGCGGCACGCTCGGCCTCTTCACGGCGATCCAGCGCCTGAAAGCGGTCCATGCGCGCATCGCCGACCGGCTCGCGCGTGTCGGGCTGCCGCTCCTCGCCCAGCATGTCGACCCGATCGACGCCGGCACGTTGGTCGACATCTTCCGCGACGACCCTCGCGCGTCGCTTCTCGGCACCGATGCGCTGAGGGACGGAGTTGACGTGCCCGGCGAATCGCTGCGCCTCGTGGTGATGGAACGTGTGCCGTGGCCGCGGCCGACCGTGCTCCACGCCGCGCGGCGGATGGCGGGAGGCGGGAGCGCCTACGACGATCGGGTAGTGCGGGCGCGCCTCGCCCAGGCGTTCGGGCGGCTGATTCGCCGGCAGGGCGACCGGGGCCTTTTCGTGGTGCTGTCGGCCGCTTTTCCCTCGCGGCTGCTGAAGGCGTTTCCGAAGGGCGTTCCGGTCAGCCGAATCACCCTGGACGAGGCGATCGCCAGAGTGGAGGCGTCGCTCGGCGCGCCCAGCGACGGATTAGTGCTCCAGCGCCTCGGCGAGACGGTTGCGCAGGGCGATTAGCCGGAAGACGTCGACTCCGATCGGATCTTCGTGCTCGGGAACGTCAGAAGAGGCCAGCGGCGCGGGCGGCGACGGCGCCGGTTCCTCGCGCGCGGGCGGCGACTCCGCCGCATTGCGGTCGCGAAGCAGCTTCTGCACGCCGCGCACGGTATAGCCTTCTTCGTTGAGAAGGCGGTTGATCCGCCGTGCGAGATCGACGTCTGCAGGCCGGTAATAGCGGCGGTTGCCAGCGCGCTGCATCGGCTTCAGCTGCGGGAAGCGAGTCTCCCAGTAACGCAAAATATGCTGCGGAACGCCGAGCTGGTGGGACAACTCACCGATGGTCAGGAGAGCGCCGGGCTCCTTTTCGGCCGGCACTTAAAGGTCAGCCCTTCGCGATCCGGTCGCGCATGATCTGGCTGGCGCGGAAGGTCATCACCCGCCGCGGCGCGATCGGCACCTCGACGCCCGTTTTCGGATTGCGGCCGATGCGCTGCCCCTTGTCGCGCAGGATGAAGGTGCCGAACCCGGACACCTTCACGTTCTGGCCGACCGCAAGCGCGTGGCACATGTGGTGGAGGACGCGCTCCACGACGCCCGCGGATTCCGCGCGCGACAGGCCGAGGCGGCGATGAACGACATCGGCGAGGTCGGCGCGGGTGAGCGTGCCGCTCGCGTCCATGTCATTATTGATTCGCGCGATCCCGAGATCGGCCATGATTGTCTCCCCGAGTGGACGGCGTGCCCCCGCCGTATCAATTACACTTTCGTAACGGAATTCCGTGCCGTCGGCAATTCGACTCTTCGCCGGATATTCCAATTTTTTCAATACCTGAGCGCTGCCGCCCCCCATGTAAAGCCGCCGCCCATCGCTTCCAGCACGACGACGTCGCCACGCTTGATTCGCCCGTCCTTCACGGCCGTATCGAAAGCAAGCGGGACCGATGCGGCAGAGGTGTTCGCATGTTCGTCCACCGTCACCACGACCTTTTCGGCGGGAAGGCCCAGCTTCTTCGCTGTCGCGTCGAGAATCCGGGCATTCGCCTGGTGCGGAACGACCCAGTCGACGTCGGCGGCGCTAAGACCCGCATCCTCGAGCACTTCGTTGAGCACGTCGGCGAGGTTTATGACGGCGTGCCTGAACACTTCCCGACCCTTCATGCGCAATTTCCCGACCGTCCCCGTCGTGGACGGTCCGCCGTCGACGAACAGCAGGTCGTTGTGGCGCCCGTCGGCGTGGAGTTTGGTGGCGAGCACGCCACGCTCGCTCTCTTCAGCGCTCAGCACCAACGCCCCGGCGCCATCGCCGAACAGCACGCAGGTCGCCCGATCTTCCCAGTCGAGGATCCGGCTGAATGTCTCGGCCCCGATCACCAGCGCCTTTCTCGCGTTGCCCGAGCGCAGCATCGAATCGGCCACGGAGAGGGCGTAGAGGAAGCCGGTGCAGACGGCGTGGACGTCGAAGGCGATGCAGTCCTTGATGCCAAGGGTCGCCTGGACCTTCGTCGCGGATGACGGGAAGGTCTGGTCGGGGGTCGCCGTCGCAAGCACGATGAGGTCGATGTCCTCCGGCTTGACGGCTGCATGATCCAGCGCTCGGCGCGCGGCCTCTACGGCAAGACTCGCCGTCGTCTCGCCTTCGCCGGCGACATAACGGCTGCGGATTCCGGTGCGGGCGACGATCCATTCGTCGCTGGTGTCGACGCTCTTGGCGAGCTCCTCGTTGGTGACTCGGCGCTTCGGCAGAGCGCTTCCGGCGCCAAGGACGACCGAACGCCTCACAGCGAGCTTCCGTTGGCGAAAGCGTGGGCGCGGAAGTTGTCGAGGTCCTCGCCGATCCGCCGAGTGATGTCGTTGCGGACCATGCTCGCGGCGACGCGGATCGCATTGGCAACCCCCTTGGGGCTCGCAGCGCCATGGCTTTTGACGACGAGGCCGTTCAGCCCAAGGAAGACGGCGCCGTTGTGATTGTTGGGATCGAGGTGGACCTTGAGCAGGTTGAGCGCGGGCTGCGACAGCGCGAAGCCCGCTTTCGAACGCAGCGAGCTCTTGAATGCGCGGCGCAAAAGGTCGGTGACGAACCGCGCCGTCCCTTCCGCGGTCTTCAATGCGATATTGCCCGAAAAGCCGTCGGTGACGACCACGTCGACCTGGCCGCGCGACAGCTGGTCGCCTTCGGTGAAGCCGTCGAACCGGAACGGCAGATAATCCGCTTCGCGCAGGAGCGCCGCCGCGTCCTTGAGCTCGCCGGTCCCTTTCAATTCCTCGGTGCCGATGTTGAGCAGTTTGACCCGCGGCTCGGCGATACCGAGGACGCACCGCGCATAGGCCGCGCCCATCACGGCGAACTGGACGAGGTTCTGGGCATCGCACTCGGTGTTGGCGCCGAGGTCGAGCATGATCACGTCGGTCTCGCCGAGTGTGGGCAGGAGTGCGGCGAGCGCGGGCCGGTCGATCCCCGGCATGGTTCGGAGCGCGAGCTTGGACATGGCCATCAGCGCTCCGGTGTTGCCGCCGGACAGGGCAGCGTCGGCGCGCTCTTCCTTGACCGCGTTGATCGCCATGCCCATCGACGTCGTGCGGGCGCGGCGGATCGCCTGGCTCGGCTTTTCGCGGGGATCGATCGCCTCGGGCGAATGGATGACGGCGACCCGCTCGCGCAGGCCCTTATGTCCCTCGATCTCGTCGATCACCCGGGGCTCGTCGCCATAGAAAGTGAAGCGCAGCGACGGATCCTTCCGCAACGCCCGGGAGGCGCCCGAGATCATCGCCGAGACGCCGCTGTCGCCCCCCATGGCGTCGATTGCGATGTGCGGGCCCGCTTCCATGGGCCGAAAGGCTTAGGCCTCGGTGGAGACGATTTCGCGGCCGTTATAATGGCCGCACGCCGGGCACATGTTGTGCGGAAGCTTGAGCTCGCCGCAGTTCGGACATTCCTGGAACTTGGTCGCCTTCAGCGCATGGTGGCTGCGGCGCATGTTCCGCTTCGACGGCGAGGTTTTTCTCTTGGGAACAGCCATTGCGGCACCTTCAACTCAAATGACATCAATAAAAATGGCGACGATCTGCGCCTCATCGGCGGGGCAGGCCCCGCGGCGGCGGCCGGATCGTCGCGAACCGCCGCCCCTATAGCGAAACCGGCTCCTGTTGCAAGGGAGCCGGCGCCGAACGCCTCGCGGTTTCGGCGTCAATGTCCTCCGGACCCGTCATCACCCAGCCGCCGGGGCGGCGCATGAGGACGAAGCGGTAATAGCAATAAGCGAGCAGGTAGATGCCGCTGCACACGAACAATGACTTGCGTCCGGAGTCGGGGTCGAGCCACAGCACGACGACCTCGCCGGCGACGATCGCGATCCCGATCAGCGGGATCAGCGGCCACATCGGCGTCTTGTAGCGGCCGATCCCTGTCCGTCCGCTGCGTCGCCCGGCGAGCACTCCCCAGACGTAGAAAGCGGTCAGGATCGTGTAATTCCCGGACAGGACCAGCACCTTGAAATAGAGCGGGATGTAGGTCGCGAGCGCGGTGCTGCCGCCGATCAGCAGAATGGCGACCCAGGGCGCGTCCGTCTTCGGGATGAGATGGAGGAGCACGCGGTTGATCGGCCGCGCGAACAGCCTCGTCCTCGCCATGGAAAAGACATTCCGGCCGATGCCGACGAAACCCGCGAGACAGGCGTTGAAGATCGCAATCGCAATCGACAGCGATACCAGCTTGAGCACGAAATCCGGGAGATAGAAGGCAAGGAAGGTCTCGAACGGCGAGTCGCTGCTGAGGACCGCCCTCAAGTCGTGTGACCCGACGATCACGCCGATCATCGGCGCCGTCTCGAGCACGATCGTGATCGCGAAGGCCAGCATGATGATCCGGCCGACCGTCTTGGGCCGCTTCATGTCCTCGCTGAACATCAGCGCCTGCGATGCTCCGGCGAGCGCCCATGAGGCGTTGTTGATCGCGATCCCGGTGATGGCGATCCCGGCCGCGACCCACATGCCGTTATCGATCCGCACCGGGTGGATCATCGCCGCTCCCGCGCCAGGCTGCCAATGCGCAACTCCGACGATGGCGATGAGCAGCAGCGCCGTCCCCTCGATCAACATGAAAATGCCGGTGATCGCCTCGTTCGATCGGATGTTCAGCAGCGAGAGAATCGTGATCACGACGACGGTGATGAACGTGATCTCATTCGCGCTGAGGCGAATCCCGAAGGGCTGCAGATAAATCGCGATTCCGACCGCGGAGGTGCTGAGGAACAGGGGGATGGAAGCAATGCTCGCGATATAAGTCGTGGCCCCGGCCCAGTCGCCGATGGCATGGCCGATCGCGGCATAATCGTAGCCGGCAGTGGGATAGGCGGCGCCAAGCTCCGCCGCCATCGAGGTCTGGCAGTAGCAAACGAGGCTTCCGAGCACGAAAGCGAGCACAGTGCCGGTCCCGGCTTCGGTCATGATCGCGCCGCCGCTGACGAGAACCGACACGCCGGGCGACAGCACCGAAAGCGTGAGGATGATCACGCCGAGGCCCGAGAGCGAGCGCGTGAACTTCGGAGCGTGCTCGCCGCTCACGCTTGCGCTTCGCGGAAACGCGTGACGTGATCGCCGACGAAGGGATTGGTGCGCCGCTCCTGGCCGAAAGTGGACATCGGGCCATGGCCCGGCACGAATGCCGTTTCGTCGCCCATCGGCCAAAGCTTGCCCGTGATCGATCGGATCAGCTGCTGCTGATCGCCGCGCGGAAAGTCCCAGCGGCCGACGGATCCCTTGAACAGCACGTCGCCAACCAGCGCCAGGCTGGATTCCGGGTGGTGGAACACGATGTGGCCCGGCGTGTGGCCGGGACAGTGACGGACGTCGAAGGTGAGCTCGCCGACAGTCACCCGGTCGCCGTCGTCCAGCCAGCGCGACGGCTCGAACGGACGGCCGAGCACGCCATATTTGAGCCCGTCCTGTGCGAGCCGCTCGATCCAGAAGATGTCGTCGCGATGCGGCCCCTCGATCGGAACCCCGAGCTCTTCGGCAAAGATCCCGGCGCCTCCGCAATGGTCGATGTGGCCGTGGGTCAGCAAGATCTTCTCGATCGTGACTCCGGCCTGTTCTGCCGCCGCCTTGAGCCGCGGCAGGTCGCCGCCGGGATCGACGAACGCGCCGCGCATCGTCGCGGTGCACCACAGCAAGGTGCAATTCTGCTGCAGCGGCGTGACGGGAATGATAGCCGCCTTGAGGGGTGGGTCGCTCATTTCCAGACGTTGGCGGGGTCGATCGGCTGCAGCCTCGCCGTTGCGGGAGGCTCATCCTTCATGGATGCGGCCACTGACTCGGCCTGACGCAGCACTCGGAGCACATTGCCGCCCGCGAGCTTCGCCAGATTCTCGTCGCTCCAGCCGCGGCGGATCAACTCGGCGAACAGCAAGGGATAGCCGCTGACGCTGTTCATTCCGGGCGGCGCTCCATCGGCTGGGATCCCGTCGAGATCGCCGCCGATTCCGACGTGGTCGTAACCCGCGACCTTCACGATGTGCTCGATATGATCGGCGATGATCCCGACGCCGGTCGACGGCGCGGGATGCGCCTGCTCCCATTCGGCGAGCTTCGCCTTCCGAATATCCGGCTGGCCGGTGTAGAGATCGCCGAGGAGCGCTTCCTCCGCGGTATGGTCGGCGTCCCACTGCCGGTACGGCTCCCACAAATGGCCGAGATAGAAATTGACCATCACCACGCCGCCATTTGCCGGCAGGCGCTTGAGGACGTCGTCGGGCACATTGCGCGGATGGTCGGCGAGCGCGCGGGCGTCACTGTGGGAGAAGATCACCGGCGCCTTGGTCACGTCGAGCGCGGCGCGCATCGTCTCGGGCGAGACGTGGCTCAGATCGACGAGCATTCCGAGCCGGTTCATCTCGTGGATGACGATGCGGCCGAAATCGTTGATCCCGTGCCACTTGGGGTCGTCGGTCGCGCTATCGGCGAACTCGTTGTCCTTGAAATGAGTAAGAGTCATGTAGCGCGCGCCGAGGTCGTAGAACTGGCGAAGCGCGGCGAGGCTTCCGCCGATCTGGTGCCCGCCCTCGACGCCGATCAACGAGGCGATTTTCCCGGCCTTGTGGATTCGTACGATATCGTCGGCGGTTCGCGCGAGCTCGAGGTCTTGCGGATAGGCTTTGACGAAGCGCTTGACGATGTCGATCTGCTCGAGCGTGTCGCGGATCGCGCGATCGCCGGTCACTTCCGACGGGATGTAAACCGACCAGAATTGTCCGCCGACGCGACCTTGGTGCAGCCGCGCCATATCGGTCATCATCGGGTGGCCCGGCCTCTTGTCCGTTTCGCTGGCGAGCCCCTCGACGCTCATGCCGTAATTTTCACGGAGCTGCTCGGCGAGGTCGTTGTGACCGTCGATCAGCGGCGTCGCTTTAAGGATTCGGTCGATCCGCGCCTGGATCTTTGGATCGATCGACTGGGCCGCGGCGACACCGGGCATCATCGCCAGCGCTGCTGCGAGGAGGAGCAAATGTCTCATGGCAGCGGGTTTAGGAACAGCCGCCGGTACACGCAATCGCGGGGGCTTGCGCATCGCCACTCAAGCAGCGAAGCATAAGTCGAATGGCGCCGTCGTCCGATCTTGAAGTCAGAATGGATTTCGACCCCGACGAGGGCATCCCCAACCTCGAACATCACCTCGACGGCCTGAAGCGGCAGGCTGACAATCGCGGGTTCAAGTTCGACCGGCACGCGGCGCGCAACGAGCTGCAGGCGGCGACATTTGGCAAGACCCGCCGCGCCGTCGCTCGGCTTTTGCTCAGCCCGACCGGTGCAATGGCGATCGAGGTCCGTCCCTTCTAGGCGGCGAGCGGGAAGCGCAGGAGCCGGTCGGAGACCGGGACGAGCGCGGCGGCGTGCGCGCCGACCGAGCGCAGGATTTCCGGGTGGTGCGCGTCGAGGCCGCCGGTGAGCGAGCCAAATGCCGGCATGATAATCTTGCTCGGTGAAACCACGAAACAGCGACGCGAGATGTGCCGCCCATTCAGATTGACCCGCAGCTTGGGGTGGAAGTGGCCGGAAATTTCCGGGAGCGGTTCGGCGCGAAAAGCCTCATGCCGATAGACGATGCCGCCCATTTCGACCGCCGGCTCGATCACCCCGCCGCAATGGTCGATGCCGCGGGCATCGTGGTTGCCGACGATCCAGATCCAGGCGACCCGATCCATCAGCTGTTGGAGGAGCGACCGCGCATCGGCAGGCAGCCGCTCGCAGCCGAAATTGTCGTGGAAGCTGTCGCCGAGGCAGAAGACATGGCTGGGGCGGATTCGCTCCACTTCTTCGGCCAGCGCGGTCAGCGTCGCGTGGGAATCATAGGGGGGAAGGAATTGGCCCAGCCGAGCGAACCAGCTCGCCTTTTCAAGGTGCAGGTCGGCAACGAACAGCGACGTATGCTCGGGCCGATAGAGCGCGCCGGAGGCGGTCGCGAAGAATGTTTCGCCTGCGAACGAAAAGGGAACCATGGGGCCGGTCTAACGCCGGCCGAAACGCCACGCTAGATCATAACCGTGCCCGGATGTCGCCGGGACAGCCTCGGCGCGTCTGTTACTCGTAATCGCCGCCCGACGGGCTCGGACGGGGCGGCGCGGCGGCGGTGAGCCGCAGCGCTTCGGCGGCTTCGCTCAGCGATGCCAGCTCTTCGGTCTCGTCCTCCTCGTCGATCCGCACCTTCTGCAGGTTGCTGACGACCGCTTCCTCGAGATCGCGAGGCTTGACCGTGACTTCGGCGATCTCACGCAGCGCCACGACCGGGTTCTTGTCGCGGTCGCGGTCGATCGTCAGATCGGCGCCGCCGGAAATCTGCCGCGCACGCTGGGCCGCGAGCAGGACGAGATCGAACCTGTTCGGGATCTTGTCGACACAATCTTCAACCGTAACGCGCGCCATTCAAAAGCTCCGCAAAGCCATTCCACGAGCTATTCGCTCGCCGGGTATATGGGATGTCAGGAAGGTCGCGCCAATAGCTTGCAGGCGCTTCGAAAGTCAAGGAAAGCGTGGCAATGGCCGACCAGGCAGCCCGTGCCGCGACAGAAGCGCCGATCCGCGCCGAGATCGCCGGCAACCGGCTCGAGCTGATCGAGACGGGGCAGGAGCGATTCCGGCTGCTGCTCAAGCTGATCGCGGAGGCTCAGAGCAGCATCAGGATGCTGATGTACATGTTCAATCCCGACCGTGACGGGGACGCGGTGCGCGACGCGCTCACCGCCGCGGCGGCGCGGGGGGTGAAAGTCACGCTGCTGATCGACGGCTTCGGATCGGCCGCGCCGCCTAAGTTTTTTGACGACCTTGGCGATGCAGGCGGCGAGCATTGCGTGTTCAACCCGTGCTACGGACGCCGCTACCTGCTCCGCAACCACCAGAAGCTGATCATCATCGATGAGCAGACGGTGTTGATCGGCGGCGCCAACATCGATGCGACCTATCTCGATGACCGAGCCTCAGGCCATTGGCGCGACCTGTGGCTTCGCCTCGACGGGCCCGAGGCCGCGCTTCCGGTGCGTTATTTCGACAGCCTCTTCCGCTGGTCGAAACGACCGAAGTCGACGCTTCGCTCGCTGCGGCGGATGGTCGCCGAATATAATGAATGGCGCGGTCCGCTGCAGTGGAAGTTCAGCGGCCCGCTGAGCGTCCGCAACAGCTGGTGGCGGAGCATCGGGCGCGACATGAAGCGAGCGCACCGCCTTGAGTTGGTGTTCGCCTATTTCGCCCCGCCGGGGGCGATGATCAGGCGCATCGGCAGGGTCGGCCGGCGCGGCCGCGCCCGGATCATCAATGCCGCGAAGTCGGACAATATCGCGACCGTCGGTGCAGCCCGGCACAGCTACAGCCGCCTCATTCGCCGGCACGTTGAAATCTACGAATATCAGCCTGCCAAGCTGCACACCAAGCTCGCCATCGTCGACGATACCGTCCACATCGGCTCGTCCAATTTCGATTACCGCAGCTTCTACATCAATCTGGAGATCATGCTGCGGATCAAGGACGCGGCGTTCGCCGAGGCGATGCGCGGCTATTTCGACCGCGAGCTGAAGGATTGCCGGTGGATCACGCATGAAGTGCACGCCGGCCGGGCGACGCTGTGGCGGCGCATCAAGTGGGCGGCCTCCCACTTCCTCGTCAACGTAATGGATTATTCCGTGACTCGGCGCCTCAACTTCCGCGCCTGAGGTCAGGCCTGGGGCTCACCCTTGTACGCCCAGAACAGGGTCGCCGGGGGGACGTTGACCCACTCGAAGCCGCGCTCGATCGGCGCGAAGTGTGGCTCGATAAAATCGCGGACCTTCGGGCTGAACTGATAGACCAGGAAAGCGCCGCCCGGCCGGATCACGTTCGCCGTCGCCTCCGCAATATCCTCGCCGACCCCCGCCGGAAGCGTCGAGAAGGGCAGGCCGGAAAGCACATAGTCCGCCGAGCCGAGACCGTGGTCCGCGAGAATCATCTCAACGTCCGCGGCGGAGCCGTTCACCGTCACCAATCGTGGATCGTCGATCGATTCGCGAAGGAAGCGGGTGAAGTCGGGGTTGGTGTCGATCGTCACCAGTGTCGCGTTCGGGCCAAGATGATCGAGCACCGGCCGGGTGAACGTTCCCACTCCCGGGCCATATTCGACGAACAACCGCGTGTTCGCCCAGTCGACCGGCGCGAGCATCTTTTCGATGAGCACCCGGCTCGACGGAATGATCGACCCGACCATCACCGGATTCTTCAGAAACCCGCGCAGGAACTGCCACTGCGGGCTCGGGCTTCGGCGGTCGCGGCGGCGCTGCAGGCGGCGTGAGCCCTTCAGCGTGCGCGCGGGTGAGGTCGACATGGATTCTCCTGGGCAAGGAAGGGCGGAGCGTTGGCAAATGCACCGCCGCTTGGCAAGTTTTCCAACGTTATTAGGCTGACAAGGCCTAACCGCTCTCTGCGAACCGCGCCGTTTCCGCGACGAAGGGATTCAGTCTTTGCCTCCCTCGCGCGGGTGGAGCATGCCCGGGAGGACGAAGCCGATTCCGCCGAGCGGCCGGGTCGCATCGCTCTTCAGAGTCTCCTGGATGCGCGAATATTCCTCGAGCATTTCGGGCGTGACCGAGGCGCGCGTCTCGCCGAGAGCGACCTCGAAGTCGGCCATGGTGACGCTCCCGGTGTCGAGGCCGCGGCGAAGCGCCGTCAGCCCGGCGCGGCGCACCAGGTCTTCGAGGTCGGCGCCGGTGAAGCGGTCGGTCCGCTGCGCGATCTTCTCGAGGTCGACGTCGCCCGCAAGCGGCATGCCGCGCGTGTGGATGGCAAGGATCCGGCGCCGTCCCGCGGTGTCCGGCGTGCCGACGTAGATCAGCTCGTCGAAACGTCCCGGCCGAAGCAGCGCGGGGTCGATCAGCGTCGGTCGATTGGTCGCGCCGATCACGACGACATTCTGCAGCTCTTCGAGCCCGTCCATCTCGGAGAGAATCGTGTTGACGACCCGCTCGGTGACCTGCGGCTCGCCGAGGCCGCCGCCGCGCGCCGGTACAAGGCTGTCGAGCTCGTCGATGAAGATGATCGTCGGCGCGACCTGGCGGGCTCGGTTGAACAGGCGGGCAATCTGCTGCTCGCTTTCGCCATACCATTTGCTCAGGAGATCGGACGATTTGGTGGCAATGAAATTGGCTTCGCTCTCGCGCGCCGCGGCCTTCGCCAGCAGCGTCTTGCCGGTTCCCGGCGGCCCGTAGAGAAGGAAGCCCTTGGCCGGACGAATTCCCAGGCGCCGGAACGCGTCGGGATGCTTGAGCGGGAGTTCGACGCCTTCCTTCAGGCGGTCGCGGGCCTGGTCGAGGCCGCCGATATCGTCCCATCGGATCTGCGGCGCTTCGACCATCACTTCGCGCATCGCCGAGGGCTGGACCCGCTTCAGCGCGTTATCGAAATCGTTGAGCTCGACCGAAAGCTGGTCGAGGATTTCGGTCGGAATCACCGGGTCGGCGAGGTTGATCCGCGGCATGATCCGCCGAACCGCCTCGAGCGCAGCCTCGCGGCACAGCGCGGCCAGGTCGGCGCCGACGAACCCATAGGTGCGCCGAGCCAGCTCATCGAGATTGACGTCCGACGCGAGCGGCATGCCGCGCGTGTGGATTCCGAGGATTTCGCGCCGTCCCGGTTCGTCGGGCACGCCGACGACGATCTCGCGGTCGAATCGTCCGGGTCGGCGAAGCGCCTCGTCGATCGCTTCGGGGCGGTTGGTCGCTGCGATCACGACCGTGTTCTGGCGCGGCTCGATTCCATCGAGCAGGGTCAGCAATTGGGCGACCAGGCGTTTCTCGGCCTCGCCGGTCACCTGTCCACGCTTGGGCGCGATCGAATCGATCTCGTCGATGAAAATGATGGACGGCGCGGCCTGCGCGGCCTGCTCGAAAATCTCGCGAAGGTGGCGCTCGCTCTCGCCATAGGCAGAGCCCATGATCTCGGGCCCGTTGATCAGGAAGAATCTCGCCGCACTTTCATTGGCGACAGCGCGGGCGAGCAGGGTCTTGCCGGTGCCGGGTGGTCCATGGAGCAGAACGCCCTTGGGCGGATCGACTCCAAGCCGCTGGAACAGCTCCGGGTGCCTGAGCGGGAGCTCGACCATTTCGCGAAGCGCGTCGATCGTGTCGCGCATCCCGCCGAGATCGTCATAGGTGACGTCCGCGCGGCGCTGGCCGTCGGCCGCGCCGATATATTCAGGAAGCAGCTCGACCGCGGTCTTGCCGTCGATGTGAACGATGCCCTTGGGGGTCGCCGACACCACCACAAGGCGCAGCTCCTGAAGCGCGAATGCCGGTGCATTGAGCATCTGCCGAACATGCTCGGGCATGTCGGCGTTGACGCGCTGGTGGCCGGTGGTCGAGACCACGTCGCCCTCGACCAGCGGCCGTCCGGCGAAGGTACGCTTGAGCGCGTCGGCGGAGCCCTGCAGGCGGACGTTCGGCTGGGCGGGCGCGAAGACGACCTTCGTCGCCGGCTTCGACGCGGCCTTGCTGACCTGGACGAAATCGCCCGAGCCGACCCCGGCGTTTGCGCGCTGGAGGCCGTCGAGGCGGATGATGTCGATCCCCTCGTCCTCGCCATAAGGGCGGATCGCGCGCGCGGCGGTCGAGCGCTTGCCGACGATCTCGATCACGTCGCCCTCGGCCAGGCCAAGGTCGTCCATCAGCTTGTCCGGAAGTCGGGCGAAGCCGCGGCCGCTGTCGGCTGGCGGCAGGCTCGCGACCTGGACCCTGCGCGATTTCACGCGATCGATGATGTCGGCTTCAGGCATCGTCTCTCCTGTGGCGGGCCCGTCCCGGTTGTGCAACGGCAGGCACGTCTCGCCGGTTCAGTTTCCCGGTCAATATTTGATCGACCCGGCGATTTTGCGAACCATCGAGCGCGGCGCGAAGCGCGTGCTCGCGGCGCCGATCTTGTTGAGCCAGCCGGTCACCACAACCGCGCGGTTCGAGTCCAGGCCCTTAAGTCCGATTTCGACCACCTCGGCAGCGTTCATCGCCACCCTGTCGAACAAGCCATTGCCGCCGAAGCCCGCGACGTCCCCGAACTCGGTGCGGGTCGGGCCGGGGCACAAGCAACTGACCTTTATCCCGTGCGGCTTGAGTTCCTCATGAAGCGCCTCGGTGAGCGACAGAACGAATGCCTTGGTGGCGAAATAGACAGCCATCTTCGGCCCCGGCTGAAAGGCGGCGGTCGACGCGACATTCAGGATGGCACCCGACTTGCGCTCGATCATCGCAGGGGCAACCGCTCGGCAGAGTTCGGTGAGCGCCCCGACGTTGAGATCGATCATCTGCCGCTCGCGCTTGGCGTCGAGCTCGGCGAAGCGGCCGATCAGCCCGAACCCAGCATTATTGACGAGGAGGCCAACAATCTCGCCGTTCGCCTCGACGTCGGCCATCAGCCTGGCGGCCGCATCGCCCTTCGACAGGTCTATTGCGACCGCCCGCGCGTTGCCCAGCTCCTTTGCGAGCTGCTCCAGCCGGTCCTTGCGCCGGGCAACGAGGACAAGCCGGTGCCCGCGCTTCGACAATTGGCGTGCAAACTCGACTCCAAGCCCGGCCGACGCGCCGGTGACGAGCGCGACCGTAGCTGATCTTCGAGAATTGGCTTTCGGCATCGGTCTTTCGTCTCAACCGGCGCCAATGCCCTATTCGCGTTCGAAGACCAACACTTCCGGCGTTGGCTGGCCCGCGGTGCGCAGCGTTTCGGTCAGGGTTCGTCCGTCAAGCGAAAGCTCGAAGCGGCGAGAGCGTTGGACCTTGCCAGAATCCTTCTCCGTGGTTTCCACGACGCGCGCACCGCGTCTTTTCCCGGAGATCGTCCTCCCATTGTTCCCGCCGGAGAGCCGGTGTTCGCGCCCATCGAAAACAAGATTCCGTTCGGAGCCGGGGCTGACGAAGGAAAGTCCGGTGTTCAGAAATGGTTGAATCGTGAGCTCAAGACTCAATCCGACGGGACTGGTCGTGCTTTCCCAAAAACCCGCAAAGCCCCTGCCAGCGCCCATCCGCCTGTAGAGATAGTTCGTCGTCGCGGTCGTGCCGTCCGCTTGCTGACTGGTGAAACTATCCCGAAGAGTGCGTCCGTCCGGCGACAGCTTCCAGGCCGCCTCGACAATTACGTGACCATCCTGTTTGCGAACGACGTGGAGCGTGCGTGCACCCTCGGTCGTTATGGCAAGTGTCGTTCCCGGAAGCCCTGGTTGGTCGGTTCCGTCAGCAACGATGGTTTCCGTGGGGCCGCCTTCGAAGTTGAACGCGTATCTATTCCGGCCGAGATGCTGGACCCGCATGTCATCGACGATCGTGCTTCGCGAAACGTCGAGTCTCCATTTGCCGACAAAAGAATCGCTCAATGTCGGGGCGGGCGGAGTTGCCGCGCCGAGCGCGAGCGCGAGAGCCGGAAGGGTGACAAGTCGCATCCACGAATCTCCTCCTGATCGCGAATGCGTTACAGACACGCGGACCCTCGGGACGCCCCGTTTCGACCAACGCGAGGGAGGCTTATGGCAATGGCCTCATCCGGCCCTGCGAACTTCCGCCTTCACGATGCGCCCGGGCTCCCGCGGCGGCTCGCCGACCGGAAGAGCGTCGACATAATCCATCCCGCTCTCGACCTCGCCCCAGACAGTATATTGGCCGTCGAGGAAGCGGGCGTCGTCGAAGCAGATGAAGAACTGGCTGTTGGCGCTGTCCGGATCGGGCTTGCGCGCCATCGACGCCGTGCCGCGGACATGCGGTTCGCGGCTGAACTCGGCCTTGAGGTCGGGTAGGCCGGATCCGCTGGTGCCGGTGCCCGTCGGGTCGCCGCCCTGCGCCATGAAGCCGGGGATCACGCGATGGAACGGCACATTGTCGTAAAAGCCGCTGTTCGCGAGCTCGGTGATCCGCTGGACATGGTTGGGCGCGAGGTCGGGCCGGAGTTTGATGACGACCTCGCCGCCGGAGGAAAGCTGAAGGTGCAGGCGGTCGGCATCGGCCATGACGTGGACTCCGGATGAAGGGTTCGAAAGGAGGGCGATTTAGGGACACGCCGGTGGTTGCGCCAGACCGGCCCCGCCCATAGGAGGGCGGCACCGGGTCCAATCGAGGGGAGCGTCATGGCCGACAACGACCACATCGCCCCGAATGAGCTGGCCGAGTCGAACCCGGCCCACAGCAGCGTTATCGACGAAGAAGACCGTCTCCGCCCGGAATTCGTGGAGAGGGTCCTTGATGCCGTCGACGCGGGCGACGACGACACTGCGCGCAGACTGGTGCAGCCGCTCCACCCGGCCGACATCGCCGACCTGATCGAGCTTGCAGCGCACGACGAGCGCGAAGGCCTGGTCAAGGCGCTCGCCGGAACCATCAGCCCCGACGTCCTTGCGGAAATGAACGACTATGTCCGCGAAGGCCTGCTCGACGAGATGGAGCCGCAGCAGGTCGCGGACATCGCCGGCCAGCTGGAGACCGACGACGCGGTCGCGCTGATCGAGGACCTCGACCGCGACGAGCAGCAGGCGGTGCTTCAGCGGATGGAGCCCGACGACCGTGCAGCGGTCGAAGAGGCGCTCGGATATCCGGAAGACTCTGCCGGCCGCCTGATGCAGCGCGACCTGTGCTGCGTACCCGAGCATTGGAAAGTCGGGCAGGTGATCGACTACTTGCGCTCGACCCCCGAGCTGCCGACCGATTTCTGGGAAGTGTTCGTGGTCGATACGAGCCACCATCCGGTCGGCACGTGCAAGCTCTCGACGATCCTCAGGACCCCGCGGACGACGCCGGTGACCGACATCATGCAGCGCGACCAGACCTTGATCCCGGTCGACATGGACCAGGAGGACGTGGCCCTCCGGTTCCAGAAATATGCGCTGGTTTCGGCGGCCGTGGTGGACGATTCCGGCCGGCTGGTCGGAATGATCACGGTCGACGACGTGGTCCACATCATCCAGGAGGAGGCGGGCGAGGACGTGCTGCGCCTTAGCCAGGCCGGCGACACCGACATCAACGCGCCTCTCCGGGAGACCATCCGGACCCGCATGTGGTGGCTGTTCATCAACCTCGGGACCGCGATCGTCGCGGCTGGCGTGGTCGCTGCCTTCCAGGGCACCATTTCGCGACTCGTCACGCTCGCGGTGATCATGCCGATCGTCACCGGAATGGGCGGCAACGCCGCGACCCAGACGATGGCGGTCACCGTCCGGGCGCTCGCGACCAACCAGCTGACGTCGTCAAACACGTGGCGGATGATCGGGCGCGAATGGTGGATCGCCAGCGCCAACGGCCTCGGCCTGGGGGTGCTGATGGCGATCGGCTGTCAACTCATCTACCACGACGCCGGGCTCAGCCTGGTCCTGTTCCTGGCGATGGTGCTCAACAGCCTCAACGCCGGGCTATCGGGCGTGCTGATCCCCGTGGGCCTCGAGAAATTGCGGATTGACCCTGCCGTAACCTCGACGGTGTTCGTCACCACCATGACTGACACGCTCGGCTTCTTCTTCTTCCTCGGTCTTGCGGCCTTGTTCCAGCTACACGGATAAGTCCTTGATTTCCCTGCGCCCTCGCGCGATCTCGAAATTGTGCCGAAGCTTCACCTGACCAAGGTCGCGTTCGCCTGCCGGGATGTCGACGCGCTGAGGCAGCGGATCGCCAATCGGGCCATATCGGGCGAAGTGCGGGTGGTTACGCGCATGCCTCCCAAACGGTCCGCGGAGCTCGTCGGCGGCAATCTTTACTGGATCGTCAAGCACCGGCTGGTTGCGGGCCTCGAGATCCTTCGCTTCGAAGACCGGCAGGACGGCCGGATCGACATCGTCTGCTCGGCCGACCTCGTCGTCGTTTCGCCCATCCCGCGCCGAGCCCACCAGGGGTGGCGCTATCTCGAGGATTCCGACGCGCCAAGTACGGAGGACGACGGCAGCGGCCTTGGCGCCTTGCCGCCGTATCTGTACGGAAAGCTGGCCTCGCTGGCCCTGGTCTAATGACAGCCGCTGACGATCGCCGAACCGGCGACCCGAAGCGTGCATGACGGAGCGCCGGTAAGCCGCACCGTGGCCGGGCCGGTCGCATTGACCGTCACCGAGTTGGTGACGTCCGCGGCGATCGTCCCCGCGCCGTCGGCGGCGAGATTTGCGTCCTTGGTCGAGAGCGCTGCTGCATCGAGGCTCGAGATGCCCCGGATGACCGCGGTCATCTTGGCCGCCTGACCGGCGAGGCGGGCGCTCGCGGTTCCGACAACATTGACCTGCAGCTGGTCGACATTCGTGTCGGCGATCGTGCCCACGCCGCTGCCCTGGACGGACAGGTCGAACGAGAGACCCTTCACCTTATCGATTGACAGCGCGCCCGAACCATTGAGCCATGCCGCGCTGAGGTCGTGCGTGCCAAGGCTGATCTCGACCGGCCCGACGTCCTGGCCTGGGTAGCCGCCCCAGGAATCGAGGCTGCTGCGGATGACCAGCGTGTCGCCGCGCACGTCGATGGCAATCCGGTCGAGCGCCGCCTGCGATCCGGTTGCCGAGGCGAACGGTGCGACGCCAGTCTTCAGGGTGACCTTGTACGGGCCGTCCACGCGGACCTTGGAAAAGCTGGTGATTTCGAAGTTGCGGGTCGCACCGGACGCGGGCGCGGCGGCCGCCGAGAGAGCTGCGATGAAGAGGAAGCTGCGCATGTCACGCAGCTTCCCCGATCGTAGTTAAGACCGGCTTAAGAGCAGTGGACGTCGCCGGAGCCGGCCTTGCTCACGTTGCACTTGGCGCCGCCGGTGACCGTAACGTCGCCGGAGCCCATGACGCTGACGTTCGCCATGCCGGTCGCCTGCGCGTCGACATCCCCCGACCCGGCGATCGAAACCGTGAGCTGCTGCGCCCGCACTCCCCTCGCGTCGATATCGCCGGAACCGACGATGCCGTAATCGGCGGACTGCACGTCACCCGATCCGACCTTCGCATCGCCGGAGCCGGCCAGCGAAAGCTTCAGCGACTGCACGCGCGCCGAGTCGACGGTGAGGTCGCCCGAGCCGGCAAGTTTTCCTGCGAATTGATCGCCCTTGATGGCGTCGATGCTGATGTCGCCCGATCCAGCGACGGTTGCGGCGCGCAGCTGGGGCACGGTGACGGTGAAAACCGCGCGCCCGTGCGAGCCCCAGCTCCAGTTGAAGAAGTTACGATTGTTCTGCGGGTGAATCATCAACGTGTCGCCGCGCACCTCGACCACGGCCTGATCGATCAGCTTTTGGGGTCCCTGGGCGGAAACGCCGGGGGTGCCGCCGGTCCGTACCCTGACATCATAAGGTCCGGCGGTCTCGATTTCCTGGAAGTTGCTCACCTGGTAGCTTCGCGAAATCGTCGGGCCAGCGCCCTCATGGTGCATGCGCCCGCACGCCCCGGTTGCTGCGGAAGCGGCGATCAGGGCCGCGGCGATGGACTTGCGCATTCGATTTCTCCTGTTGAGCGCTGTCTTGAGTGAACGATACGGCAAATGGCCGCGCACGCAATCCGGGTTTCAGGAGCGGTGGACCTCCCCCGATCCGCTGCCGCGGACGGTGCATTTCGCGCCGCCCGTGAGCCCGACGTCGCCGGAGCCCATGATCGCGATTTCGACATCGCCTGTCACACAGGCGGAGACGTCTCCGGACCCGCAGATGGATATAGTCGCCTGCTCGGCCTCGACGCCTTCGATGCTCATGTCGCCCGAGCCGGCGATCTGGAGCGTGGCATGCGCCGCGGCCCCCGAGCCGATGGAAATATCGCCCGATCCGTGGATCGCGCAGCGAAGCGTCTTCGATTCGAGTGACTCGACGGCAAGATCGCCGGAGCCGGCGAGAACGGCGCGAAAATCCTTGCCCTGATATTCTTCTATCTGCGCGTCACCCGAGCCATTCATCGCGAGGTCGAGTTGCGCAGCCTTGACGCCGTCCAGCGACAGGTCGCCCGAACCCATCAGGCAGGCTTCGAACGTCTTCGCGCGAATCTTGTCGACGCTGATGTCACCCGAGCCCGCGCCGGCCAGTTTCAGATCCTCGACCTCGATCGTTGCAATCGACAGATCGCCGGAACCGCTGTTGGCGCATTCGAACTGCTCCCCTGCAATTCGGTCGATCGACATGTCGCCGCAGCCGGACGATTCCACCGCCCTCAGCCGGGGAACGGTCACCACGATCTCGAGATCGTCATCGCTATCGCCGTCGCAGCCGATGAACAGCCGGTCGCCGTCCTGTTCGACCCGAAGATTGTCGAGCGCCCACTCCGGGCCGCTGGCTCTAACGCTTGCGGCGGAACCGGTTTCGACGGTCACGTCGAAAGGGCCCGCGACCTCCAGCCGGTCGAATTCTTCGACCTCGAAATCGCGCTCGGCCGACGGCCCGTCACCGTGATGGGTCCGGGTGCGATGAGACGATGCGAGGGCGGAGAGAATCTCCATCGCCAACGATCTCGGCATGCCGACCTCCTCATTAGTGTATTAGAACACTAATACTCATGCGGAGACGAGTCTGCAATGCACAAAAAAAGGCGCCCGCTGGGGGCGCCTTTTGATGTTCGAAGCGCGGAAAAGCTTAAGCGATTTCCGCCTTCTTGTGGTGGATCAGCGCGGCCTTGTTGAGGATCTCGAGGATCTTGGCGAGTGCCGACTTCTCGTCGGTCTGCTCCATCGCCGCGAGCTCGCGTGCGAGACGCGACGAGGCCGCCTCGAAAATCTGCCGCTCGGAATAGCTCTGCTCCGGAGCATCGTCGGGGCGGAACAGGTCGCGGACCACTTCGGCGATCGAAGTCAGGTCGCCCGAGTTGATCTTCGCTTCATATTCCTGGGCACGGCGCGACCACATGGTGCGCTTGACCTTCGGCTTGCCGTTCAGCGTGTTGAGCGCATCCTTCATCGTTTTGTCCGACGAAAGCTTGCGCATGCCGACCGAGTCCGCCTTGTTGACCGGAACGCGGAGAGTCATCTTCTCCTTTTCGAACCGCAGGACATAGAGGTCGAGGCGGGTCCCGGCGATTTCGGTGCTTTGCAGCTCGACGACCCGGCCAACGCCATGCTTGGGGTAAACAACATAATCGCCGACATCGAAGCTGAGCGCCTTTGTAGCCATTGCTAACCTTTCCGTTTGCGGCACCGGAGCCGACGCATCCGAAGCGCCCCCCAAAACGACCAGCGGTCGCGGCTCCATGCCTGTGTCTTGGCTTCCCTATGAATTTAAGGCCGCAGCTGAATCGCCCGCGGCCCCGTCTAACGGTTGTATAACAGAACCGACCTCAAATTGCGAGTCCCAGCTGGAGCGGCTGCTCTGCTCCCCCTTCACTTAAGTTATGGAGGCCGAGACCCAACAGCCGGATGCCCTTTGGAAGGGGATGAAGCCCCGCCAGCAACGACTGGCCCGTCGCCGCGAACGCCGCCAGATCCGCGACCGGATCGGGGAAGCTCCTGGAGCGGGTGATCAGGGTGAAGTCGCTGAACTTGACCTTCAGCGTCACGGTCCGGCCGGTCACGTCGGCGCGCCGCACCCGGTCCCAGGCGTAGCCGGCGATCCGCTCGAGCTCGGACGCCAGCCGGTCAGGATCGCGCAGATCCTCGTCGAAAGTCCGCTCCGCGCTGACCGACTTGTAGGGGCGGTCCGGCTTGACGTCGCGCTCGTCGATTCCGCGGCAGATGCGATAGTACCACGAGCCCGAGCTGCCGAACTGCGCTTCGAGCGCAGCAAGACTCCACTCCTTGAGGTCCGAGCCGGTAAAGATACCGAGCGCCTCCATCTTCCGCGCCGTGACCGGACCGACTCCATGGAAGCGCGCCACCGGTAGCGAGGCGACGAACTCCGGCCCGCGCTCGGGCGTGATGACGGTTAGCCCATCCGGCTTGCGGTAATCGGAAGCGAGCTTGGCGATGAACTTGCAGTAGGAGACGCCGGCAGAGGCGGTGAGGCCGGTCTCGTCGCGGATCCGGCGCCGGATGTCCTCGGCGACAGCGCGGGCGGTCCCGAGGCCGCAGCGATCCTCCGTCACGTCGAGATAGGC
>DATNFJ010000060.1:0-5634 GCA_035606455.1 Sphingomicrobium sp. | reverse complement strand
GGGACCAAGGTTTATTACGGAGACGGCCTGAGGATCGATCTGCTGCGGACGGCCGGGGCGGCGACGGCTCGCGTGATCGCCTTCTGCAACGACAATGAAGGCGGTGAGCTTAGCAGCACCGCCGTCCAGGCTGTGCTCGACGCTTTCCCCCATGCGGCCGTCATGGTGAGGGCGTTCGATCGGGTGCACATGATCGAGCTCGACGGCCTGGATATCGCGTTCGCCGAACGTGAGCTGTTCGAAAGCGCGGTAGCGATGGGACGGGCGGCGCTGAAAGCGAATGGTGTCGATCCGCCGGAGGTCGACCGCGTTGAACGGGAATACCGAATGCGCGATTGCGAGCGGCTCGAGCGGCAGAGCGCGACCGGCGACCTGCATGCGGGACTAGCATTGTCGTTCAGCGCTGAGCGCGCGCTACCCGACGAGCAGGAGGATGAAGCCGCGTCTCCTCAGCCCCTGGCCGAGAGATAGCATTCCAGCGCATCAACGATGGCTTCGACCACGTTCTTGTGCGCTCCGTCGCCGCTTTTCACGTGGATGTGCGCCTCGCTGTAGGAGGGGCGGCGCTCCTCGGCGAGCTTCTCCAGGACAGTTTTCGGGTCGCCGTTCCGAAGCTGCGCACGGGTATCCCGGCGCGACGTGCGTTCCGCGAGGATGTCGACGGGAGCATCCAGCCAGACGGTGATCGCCCGCTCGTTGAGCAATTTTCGCGTCCCCGGGTCGACATAGGCGCCGCCGCCGGTGGCGATGACCCGGATTTCGCCCTCGACGAGGCGCGCGACCAGCCGCCGTTCGCCATCGCGGAAATCCCGCTCCCCGTAGCGCTCGAACACTTCGGCGGCGGGGTAGCCGGCGGCGCCCTCGATTTCCGCGTCGCTGTCGACGAAGGACAGCCCGAGGCGCCGGGCCAGGCGCCGCCCGACCGTCGACTTTCCGACCCCCATTAGCCCGACCAGCACGATGGGCCGATCGAGACGCTTGCCCAAATCCATTGCTTAAAGGGCTATACAGCGCCTTTCCCGCTCGGCAAAAGCCGGGTCATGCGACCACTCGTGCTCATCATTATTGCCGTGATCGTTATCGGCGCCCTCTTCCTCCTCTCAACGCTGCCGAAGCAGCAGCCGACCCACGCCATCGAGGTCGCCGTGCCGGCGCCCGGAGGCAATGCGCACTAAGCTTATCCTGGTCGCATCGGCGGCGGTCATCCTCGCGTTGCCGGCGATCGCGCAGCAGGCTGCACCTCAGCAGCCGGCAGCGCAGGGAGTGACGGCGCCAACGACGACGCCCTCAACCGTGGAGTCGACACCCCCTGAAGGTGGAACGGACGAAACCGCCGTCGAGGAAGTCTCCGGCAACACGCTTCAACCACCGACTCCGCCGGTCGAATATCCAGGCTGGGCGCGGCGCGACCCATGGACGGTGGGAGCGATAGAGCCCGCCGATGCGCGGCTCACCAGCGACGCCTGGGGTGGGTCCAACGGTGCCTTCCTGTCGACGCTGATGCGCCGGATGCAGACGCCAATTGCATCTCGCTGGGCGCATATCGCTTTGCGCGATGCGCTCCTGGCGAAGCTTCGGGCGCCTGCCGACGTCAATCCGGTCGACTGGGTTGGAGAGCGCGCGTGGCTGCTGCTCCGGATGGGGGAGGCCGACGCTGCGCGAATGCTGGTAGCGAACGTCGACGTCGACCGCTTCACTCCGAAGATGACGCAGGTCGCCGTCCAAAGCGCGCTCGCCAACGCCGACCCGCCGGCGCTGTGCCCGCTCGAGGACAATATCAAGAAATACGATCCCGGAGTGATCCGGCTCGTCCAGGCAATGTGCGCGTCGCTTGCGGGCGAAGCCGACCAGGCCTCCGGGATGATCGACCAGGCACGGCGGTTTGGCCGAATCGGCGGAGTCGATCTCGCGCTTGCCGAGAAAGTGGTCGGAGCCGGCGGCAGCGGCCGAGCCTCGACAATCGAATGGGATCCCGTCGATTCGCTTACCGCCTGGCGTTTTGGCCTGGCGACCGGCACTGGAATGCTGCCGCCGGATCGGTTGATCAACGCCGCCTCTCCGCAGCTCCGGGCGTTCCAGGCGCGTGCGCCGCTGTTAACGCCGCAGCAGCGGCTCGCGTCCGCCGCCGTCGCGGCTGGGCTTGGCGTGTTCTCGTCGCAAACGATGGTGGACCTCTATTCGGCGATCTACGATTCGACGGATCCCGGCGATCTGCCCGACACGGATGCGTGGCAGATCCGTCAGGCATTCGTTGGCAAGGACCAGGACGCGCGTATTGCGGCTATTCGCAAGGTGCTGGGATCCGGCAAGGACACGCTGACCAGGGAGGCGGCGCGGGCGGCGGTTGCGCGGGCGGCGACTCTCATCACACCCGACGCAAAGCTCGCAAAGGACGCGCCCGACCTGATCTCGGCGATGCTCGCGGGTGGCTATGACGAAGCCGCGGCTCGATGGATTCCGGCGGTGAATCGCATGGACGATGCCGACAGCGATCGTTGCTGGGCAATGCTTGCGCTGGCGGCGCCGAACATCGCCGACGTCGGCACCAGTCGGATCACCAGCTTCATCAAGCGCGACACCAGCCGTGACCGCTCCCGCAGCGCGCTGCTGGTAGCGGGCCTCGCCGGCCTCGGCCGGATCACCACCGACACGGCCAATTCGCTGAATCAACGCTATGGATTGGGATTGGGCCACGTGACTAGCTGGACGGAGGCAGTCGACGCCGCCGCCGGACGCGGGGAGGGGGGAACGGTGCTCGTGCTGACCGGGACCGCGTTCCAGACACCGTTGCTCGATCGAGTGCCGGCCGCGCACATGTACCATTCCGTGTCGGCGCTTCGCCGGACGGGACAGGATTTCACCGCCCGGATGATCGCCGCGGAGGCCCTGTCGCGGACGTGAGCCCTGACGATCGAGCACTTGTCGATCGTTTCCTCGACATGATGGCGGCGGAGGCCGGTTCATCGCGTCACACGCTGGCCGCCTATCAAAACGATCTCCAACGGGCTTCGGAAAGCATGCCGTCGCTCGGGGCGGCATCGGCTGACGATTTGTCCGCGCTCGGTGCCAAGTGGGCGGGCCTGGCGCCGTCGACGGTGGCGCGCCGCTCCGCCGCGCTCCGTCGCTTCTTCGGGTTCATGGTCGACGACGGCTTTCGCAAGGATGATCCGTCGGCGGCTTTGCCTCGACCGCATTTCGAGCGTCCACTCCCCCGGATTCTCGAGGCGAGCGAGGTCGAGCGCATGTTCGAAGCCGCCGAAGACCGGGCCTCCAGCGGGGAGTTGATCGCGCTACGCAATCTCGCGCTGCTCGAACTCCTCTATGGTTCGGGTCTTCGCGCCAGCGAAGTCGTCAGCCTTCCGCGCGGGGCGGTCCGATCCGGCCAGCCTTTCCTGATGGTCCGCGGCAAGGGCTCGAAAGAGCGGCTGGTGCCGATCTCGTCGCGCGCGCAAGCCGCCGTGGGCAAATGGCTGGAGATCGCGCCCGGCGGATCGATCTGGCTGTTCCCAAGCGGCAAGAGCCATCTCAGCCGCGTGCGCTTGTTCCAGATCGTTCGCGCGATGGCGGCGGATGCGGGGATCGCGCCGGAGCGAGTTAGCCCGCACGTGCTTCGCCACGCCTTCGCAACGCATTTGCTGTCCGGTGGCGCGGATTTGCGCGTCCTGCAGTCGCTGCTCGGGCATGCGGACATCGCGACGACCCAGATCTATACCCACGTCGACAGCGCCCGCCTGGTCGAGTTGGTCAACGCCCGTCATCCGCTGGCGACGCGTTCTCGTTGACCTTCACGGCAGCTTCCGCCTAGGCCCCGCTCCCGAATGCAAACCTACCTGGACTTCGAAAAGCCGATCGCCGAGCTCGAGGCGAGGGTCGCTGAACTTCGCGAAACAGCGGCGAGCTCGGAGGAGATCGACATCGACTCCGAGGTCTCGAAGCTCGAGACCAAGGCCAGCAAGCTGCTGCGTGACACCTATGCCAAGCTTACTCCGTGGCAGAAGGCGCAGGTCGCGCGACACCCTGACCGGCCGCATTTCAAGGATTATGTGGCCGGTATTGCCGATGACTTCCTCCCGCTGGCCGGCGATCGATCCTTCGCAGACGATCCTGCGATCATCGGCGGGCTGGCACGGATCGATGGCCGACGGGTGATGCTGTTGGGCCATGAGAAGGGCGACGACACGGCGTCTCGACTCAGACACAATTTCGGCATGGCCAAGCCCGAAGGGTATCGCAAAGCCATCCGGCTGATGAGCCTTGCCGACCGGTTCAACATCCCCGTGGTGACATTGGTCGATACACCCGGCGCCTTTCCAGGAGTTCAGGCAGAAGAGCGCGGCCAGGCCGAGGCGATTGCCCGCTCGACCGAGGAATGCCTGCGCCTCGGCGTGCCGATCATTGCAGTGATCGTCGGGGAAGGCGGCTCGGGCGGCGCCGTCGCCATCGCGACCGCCAACCGAGTGTTGATGTTCGAGCACGCAGTCTATTCCGTTATCTCGCCCGAGGGCTGCGCCTCGATACTGTGGCGGACGGCGGACAAGGCCGCCGACGCCGCCGAGGCGATGAAGATCACCGCCGCTGACCTGCGAGCGCTCGGAGTCGTCGACCGGATCGTCGACGAGCCACTCGGGGGTGCTCAACGCGATCCGGATGCGGCGATCGGGGCGTTGAAGGGAGCTTTGGTCGAGGAGCTCGACGGGTGCGGGAGGCTCGGACCCGACGAGTTGCGCGCCCAGCGCCGCGCCAAGTTCCTCGCCATCGGCTAGGAGCGGAACCGAGCCAGTCATCCACCGTTCAAAATCCCGGCGCTTAGTTCGGGAGCGAAACGGGAGAGTGGGTCGGGCTCATGCGTAGAACCATCCTGTTGCTTGCCGCCGCGGCGCTGGCGATCACGCCTGCCGCGGCGCAGCGCCTGCGTACCCTTAATCCGCAGGATGTCGCTGAGGCTCAGCGCTACCACGCCGCGCTGGTCCAGGAACTCGGCGGCGCCGAGACCGGCCCGCGAGCCACCTATGTCGAGTCGGTCGGTCGCCGCGTCGGGGCGGTGTCGGAAATTGCGAATCCCGGTCAGGAGTTGCATTTCACGACCCTCAATTCGGCGGTCGAAAATGCCTTCTCGGTTCCCGGCGGCTATGTGTACATCACTCGCCAGCTGATCGGGCTGATGGACGACGAGTCTGAGCTCGCCTTCGCGCTCGGTCATGAAGTCGGCCATGTCGCCGCCAACCACGCCCACATTCGTGAGCAATATGAGGAGCGAAACACGCCCGGTGTTTTAGGCCAAATCATCGGCGCGATCTTTGGTCCCGGCGCGGCGGACATTCTCCAGGCGCGCTCCGCGCTCGATATTCTGAGCTTCTCGCGCGAGCAGGAGTATGAGGCCGATACGCTGGGCCTGCGGTACATGATCGCGGCGGGGTATGATCCCGCCGGGGCCCCGGAAATTCTCGCAGCGCTGTCGCGCAACACCGCGCTGCAGCTTCGGGTCCAGGGCCGTACCAATCGTCGAACGCCGGAATGGGCGAGCACCCACCCGCTTAGCGAGAATCGAATGCAGCGAGCCCTCGCCGAGGCACGCTCGACGGGTCGGCTGGGCACCGGAATCCGCAACCGCGACCTGTTCCTTCGCGAGATCGA
>DATNFJ010000059.1:0-35616 GCA_035606455.1 Sphingomicrobium sp. | reverse complement strand
AAGACCGAGCTGTTCGGAGTGACGACGCCGCTCATCACCACGGCCGACGGCGCGAAAATGGGCAAGACCGCACAAGGCGCGGTGTGGCTCAGCGACGAACTTCTAAGCGCTTACGACTACTGGCAATTCTGGCGGAACACGAAGGATGCGGACGTCGGGACGTTCCTGAAGTTGTTCACGGACCTGTCCCTCGAGGACATCGGCAAGCTGGAGAAGCTCGAAGGCGCCGAGATCAACCAGGCCAAGATCGTGCTCGCCACCGAGACCACGGCCCTGCTCCACGGCCGCGAAGCCGCGGATACGGCTCGGCACACCGCCGAAGCCACATTCGCCGGTGGTGGCATGGGAGAGGATTTGCCTACGCTCTCGCTCGGCGACGGGATGAACATCGTCCACGCGCTCACAGCGCTTGGATTCACGCCGTCGAACAAGGAAGCCAAGCGCAAGATCGCCGAGGGCGCGGTTCGGCTCGACGACGTGACGGTGACCGATCCCGGGCTGATGCTGACCGCAGGCGAAGAGCCGCTGAAGCTTAGCCTTGGGAAAAAGAGGCACGCACTACTGGTGAAATAGCTGGTTTGGGGGGACGCGGATGGAGGTGCACAAGCCGAAGCTGGTCGCCAACTGGCGCGAGCTCTTCAAGGAGTGGGGCATCATCGTGCTCGGCGTGCTCACCGCGCTACTCGCGGAACAGGCGGTCCAGTCGATTGCATGGAGGCACAAGGTCGACGCCGCGATCGCCGATATGGACAATGAGCTCGGCTCGGGAGACGGTCCGCAGGCCTATGCGCGCCTTGCGATGCACGACTGCCTCGCAAGGCGGCTCAACCTCATTCGATCAGCCGTCGAGCGCGGCGATCGCCCTCAAAGTGCAGCGCTCATCGACAGGATCTGGCTCCCGGAACGGACGTACGATTCGCTCGCGCGCGAGGCGGCGACGGCATCCGACGTCGCTTCTCACATGCCGCACGAGCGTATGCTTCAATATCGAATAATCTACGAAGTCATTCCGGACATGGACCGCCTCTCGGACAGGGAGCTCGTCGACCTATCGCGCCTGCGAGCGCTTTCGCATAGCGGAGGCACGCTCCAAACGCCCGAAAGGCTTGCCGCCGTCACGGCCATCGAAGCGCTTCGGGTCGACAATGACGCGATCAGCCGGGAAGCGCGCTTCGCGTTGCAGCACATGCGCCTGAACAGATTGAAGCTCGACACCGCGTTCGTCCGCGAGAACGTGGAGGAGGCGCGGCCTCATTATCCGACCTGTCTGGCGCACGCGCCGGACGTCGGCCCTATCCCGACCTGATCAGCCCGACCGCCTGATCGCGTTCGAACAGATAGAGGCAGACGCGCGCCGCCTGTCCGCGCGGGCCGGATAGTCCCCCGTCTCGGTCGAGGAGGAGCATGGCATCGCTTTGCGCGACTGGTGCGAGGCCTTCGACGTCCTGTGGCGTTGCCGCACGGAACGCCTCCTCGCCCGACTGGCGCGTGCCAAGGATTTCGCCCGGACCACGAAGCCGCAAATCCTCTTCGGCGATGCGGAAGCCGTCGCTGGTCTCGCGCATCAGCGACAGGCGCGCGCGGCCCACGTCGGTCAGGCTTAGCCCGCGGATCAGCAGGCAGGTGCTCTTGCCGCTGCCCCGCCCCACACGCCCACGCAGCTGGTGCAGCTGGGCGAGCCCGAACCGCTCGGCGCCTTCGACGATCATCAAAGTCGCATTGGGAACGTCGACGCCGACCTCGATCACCGTCGTCGCAACGAGCACGGCGAGGTCGCCGGAAGCGAAGCGCTCCATCACCGAGTCCTTCTCGGCGCCTTTCAAGCGTCCGTGGACCAGCCCGACCTTGTCTTCGCCAAAGCGCAGCTTGAGCACGCGCGCGCGCTCCTCGGCAGCAGAGGCGTCGCTTTTTTCGCTCTCTTCGACGAGCGGGCACACCCAATAGGCCTGCCCGCCGCCGCTGATATGCCGGCCGAGCCCGTTGATCACGTCGGGCAGCTTCTCCTCGCTGATGACGCGCGTTTCGACCGGTGCTCGGCCCGGCGGCATTTCGTCGATCCGGCTGACATCCATCTCGCCATATTGGGTCAGCGTCAGCGTTCGCGGGATCGGCGTGGCGGTCATCACCAGCAGGTGCGGCGGATGCTCCGCCTTCGAGGCGAGCAGAAGGCGCTGCGACACGCCGAACCGGTGCTGCTCATCAATCACGGCAAGACCGAGCTGCTTGTACGCGACCTTCTCCTGGAAGATCGCGTGAGTGCCGACGAGGATGTCGATCGAGCCGTCGGCGAGGCCCATCAGCACGCTGTCGCGTGCGCGCCCCTTCTCGCGGCCGGTGAGAATTGCGACGCGCACCCCGAGGCTGTCGAGCTGGCCGAGCAAGGTCGCGTGGTGTTGCCGGGCAAGGATTTCGGTCGGAGCGAGGAGCGCCGCCTGCGCGCCACTCTCGACCGCGGTCAGCATAGAAGCCACCGCGACCAGCGTCTTTCCCGAGCCGACGTCGCCCTGGAGCAGGCGGAGCATCGGCGTCATCTGCGCCATGTCGCCGCGGATTTCGCGGATTACCCGCCGCTGGGCATCGGTCAGCTGATAAGGCAGCTTGAGGTTGCGGATCAGCTCACCGGTTCCGGGGAGGGATACCGTCCGGTGACGGCGCTGCGATTCCCGCAGGAGCTGGAGGGCGAGCTGGTTCGCGAAAATCTCGTCATAGGCGAGTCGCCGCCGCGCGTCCTCGGCTCGAGGCTCGCGGTGGACGAGGGCGAGCGACGAACGCCATGTACTCCAGCATTCACGCGCCGCGAGCGACGGCTCGATCCACTCCGGAAGCTCGGGCGCCCGCTCGAGAGCGTCGCGCACCAACTCGCCCAGGCGCCGGTTGGTGAGACCCTCGGTCAGCGGATAGACCGGCTCCCGGATCAGCGGCGGCGGGCCCTTGCCCGGCTCCGCCACTTCCGGATGGATGATCTGCCACTCGTCGCCGTACTGCTCGAGCTTGCCCGACACGATCCGCTTCTGGCCGGCGGGCAAGGTCCGCTTGGCCCAGCCGGGATTGTTGAAATAGACGAGACTGATCGAGTTGCCGTCTGAATCCGTCGCGAAGATGCGGGTGGGACCGCGGCCCGACCGGCTCTCGCGTGTCTCGAACGGCGTCAGCTCCAGGATCACGGTGCGGCCGAGCAGCGCGGCATCGGCGGAGGGCGCTTTGATCCGTTCGATGGCGCCCGTTGGGAGATGGTAAATCAGGTCGACGACGCGGCTGATGCCGAGCTTCTTCAGCTGCTTCGACACCTGAGGCCCGACGCCCTTCAGCGTCTCGACCTCGGCGAAAAGCGGATTGAGGATCTCGGGCCGCATGACCGGTTGTTAGCGCCTCTCTCGCCGCTCGCAATGAGCGCGCAATATTACTACATGCGCGTCATGCCTTCCGACCCGGACCTGAAGCGCCTCGCCTGGCGCGCGCATCATCGCGGCACGCGCGAAGCCGACATGCTGGTCGGCGGCTTCTTCGACGCAAACCATCGCGCGTGGGGCGCGGAAGAATGCGCACTGTTCGATCAGATGCTGGAAGAGCAGGACGTCGACATCATGGCCTGGGCGCACGGAACCGCCGAGCCGCCGGAGCGGTTCGCCGGCCCTGTCATGGAGGCTTTGAAGAAGCTCGATTACATTCGGATCAGCCGATGACCGAGCCGCTGCAGCGGGTCCTGCGTGCCAAACAGCCACTGACGCTAGCCGGCGTGCCGACGGGATTCCTGCCGTGGCTCGCGGCCGATCTCGCTCGGGTGTCGGCGGGGCGTGCGGTGGCGATCGTCGCGGACGAGGCGGCCATGCGGGCGCTCGCCGACACCGTCCCGCTATTCGCCCCGGAGGTCGAGGTCCTGACGCTGCCCGGCTGGGACTGTCTCCCCTATGATCGCGCCTCCCCTGCCCTGCGCGTCATGGCCGAGCGGCTGGCGACGCTTGCCGCACTCCAGGTCAAGCGCGACAAGCCGCAGCTGCTGGTTGCGACCGCAAGCGCGGCATCGCAGCGGCTCCTCACCCCCTTCCGAATCCGTCAGCTGATGCGCCGAATCGCTGAAGGCGAGCGAATCGAACGCGAGTCGCTCGTCGATCAACTCAATGCGCTAGGCTATCAGCGCGTCGATACAGTCGCCGAGCATGGCGAATATGCAGTGCGGGGCTCGCTAATCGACCTGTTCCCCGCCGGCGAGGAATTCGCGCTCCGGCTCGACTTCTTCGGCGACGAGATCGACACGCTCCGCCGCTTCGACCCGACCGACCAGCGGTCGAAGGACAAGGCACAGGCATTCACGCTGATGCCGGCATCGGAGGCCCTGCTCAACGCCGAGAGCATCAAGCGCTTCCGTTCCGCGTATCGCGAGAAGTTCGGCGCAACCGCGACTCAGGATCCGCTGTATCAGGCGCTGTCCGAGGGGCGGCGGATGACCGGCATGGAGCATTGGCTTCCGCTGCTCGAGGAGCGCCTCGCGACCTTGTTCGATCATCTGGCCGAGGACGATCTCGTCCTGCGGGACGCGGCGGCCGACCAGGCGATCGAAGCGAGGCTCGAGGCCGTCGACGATTACTATCAGAACCGCGTTCGCGCGATGGAGGCGCAAGCCGGCAACTACCGTCCACTCGACCCCCACGCGCTCTATCTCTCGAAGGAGGAATGGGAAGGATTTGAAGCCGGTCGGCCGATTCACCTCGCCTCGCCGTTCAATGAACCCGAGTCGGACAAAATCATCGATTTCGGTGTCGGGGCCGCGCGCGATTTCGCACCCGAGCGCGCAAAGCAGGCGAATGTCTATGAAGCCGTCTCTAGCCACATCGCCGATCTCCGCCGGAGCGGACGCAAGGTCGTGCTGGCGAGCTATACCCAGGGCGCCCGCGAGCGGCTGGCGGGCTTGCTCGAAGAGCACGGGCTGAAGGCGCAGAAGCTCGCCGACAGCTGGCAGGAAGCGCTTGGATCGAAGACCCAGCCCGCGCTTCTGGTCCTGCCGCTCGACCACGGCTTCACCACCCCCGAGGTGGCGGTGCTCACCGAGCAGGACATGCTCGGCGACCGCCTCGTGCGCCGGCGCAAGAAGCGCAAGGCCGCGGCGGCCTTCCTCGAGGAGCTGGCGACGCTCTCACCCGGGGACCTGGTTGTCCACGCTGATCATGGCATCGGGCGCTACGAAGGGCTGACGCAAATTCCCGTCAGCAAGGTACCGCACGACTGCGTCGCGCTCGAATATGCGCGCGGCGACAAGCTCTACGTCCCGGTCGAGAATATCGAGCTCCTCAGCCGCTACGGAAGCGAGAGCGAGGGGGTCAGCCTGGACAGCCTCGGCGGCGAGGCGTGGCAGCGGCGCAAGGCCCGGATGAAGGAGCGCATCCGCGAAATCGCGGGCGAGCTCATCAAGCTGGCGGCGGTGCGCGCGACCCGCCCCGGCGTGGTTGCCGAAACGGACTCGAGCTATCCCACCTTCGTCGACCGTTTCCCCTATGAGGAAACCGACGACCAGGACCGGGCGATCGCCGACGTCCTGCAGGACCTCGAAGCGGGCAAGCCGATGGATCGCCTCGTGTGCGGCGACGTCGGTTTCGGAAAGACCGAAGTCGCGCTCCGCGCCGCCTTTGTAATGGCGATGTCGGGCAAGCAGGTGGCGCTGGTCTGCCCGACGACACTTCTCGCCCGGCAGCATTACGCGAATTTCGTCGAGCGCTTCCACGGCTATCCTGTGAACATTGGACGCCTGTCGCGGCTCGTCCCTTCGGCCGAGGCCAAGCGGACCAAAGAAGGGCTGGCAAACGGCAAGATCGACATCGTGATCGGCACCCACGCCATCCTCGCGAAGTCGATTAACTTCAAGCGGTTGGGTCTGGTCATCGTCGATGAGGAGCAGCATTTCGGGGTCGCTCACAAGGAGCGGCTGAAGGCGCTCAAGAACGACGTCCATGTGCTTACGCTGACCGCCACGCCGATCCCGCGCACGCTACAGATGGCGATGAGTGGCCTGCGCGAGCTGTCGGTGATCCAGACTCCACCGGTAGACCGCCTGGCAGTCCGGACCTACGTCACGCCCTTCGACGGCGTGGTGCTGCGCGAGGCGCTGCTGCGCGAGCATTTCCGCGGCGGACAGAGCTTCTTCGTCGTTCCGCGCGTCGCCGACCTGCCGGACATGGAAGAATGGCTCCGTCAGAACGTGCCCGAGGTGAAGTTCATCACGGCCCACGGGCAGATGAGCGCAACCCAGGTCGAGGAGCGGATGAGCGCCTTCTACGACCGCAAATATGATGTCCTGTTGTCGACGACGATCGTCGAGAGCGGCCTCGATATCCCGAGCGCCAATACGCTGGTCGTGTACCGCTCAGACCGTTTCGGCCTCGCCCAGCTCTACCAGCTGCGCGGGCGCGTCGGGCGGGCGAAGACGCGCGCCTACGCTTACCTCACCATGCCCGCCGACCGGTCGATCACGGAGGCGGCGCAGAAGCGGCTGCAGGTGCTGAGCGAGCTCGACAATCTCGGCGCGGGCTTTCAGCTCGCGAGCCACGACCTCGACATCCGCGGCGCCGGCAATTTGCTCGGCGACGAGCAGTCGGGCCACATCAAAGAGGTCGGGTTCGAGCTGTACCAGTCGATGCTTGAGGACGCGATCTTGGAGCTGAAAGCCGACGGAATCGCGCCCAGGGAAGAATTCTCGCCGCAGATCAGCGTCGATGCGCCCATCATGATCCCGGAGGAATATGTGCCGGACCTCGACCTTCGCATGGGCCTTTACCGGCGTCTCGGCGAGCTCGAGGACCGCAACGCGATCGAGGCCTTCGCCGCCGAGCTGATCGATCGCTTCGGCCCGCTCCCCGAGGAAACCGCCAACCTGATGAAGATCGTCGAGGTGAAGCTCAATTGCCGCGAGGCAATGATCGCGAAGCTCGATATCGGCGCGAAGGGCGCAGTGGTCACTTTTGCCGACGGCGGCTTCACGGATCTTTCGGCGCTGCTCTCCTATATCGAGCGCTTAAGAGGCGCCGCGAAGCTTAGGCCCGACAGCAAGATGACGATCACCCGCAATTGGCCCACCCCCGAGGCCCGGCTGACCGGAGCCCTGCAGCTATCGCGCGGGCTCGCACGCGTAGCGGCGAGCGGAGAGAAAAGGCAGGCAGCCTAGACCGCGCTGGCGAACCGAGTCAGTTCTTCGTGGCTGAGCGGCGCCGATCCGACGAAGCCCTGGTAAAGGTCGCAGCCCCAGTCCCTGATCAGCGCGAGCTGATCAGCCGTCTCAACCCCTTCGACGACAACCTGGAGGCCGAGCTCGCGGGCGAGGCGGATCAGGGTCCTGACCACGATCCGGTCGCGGTCGCGTTCGACGATATGGGCGACAAGACCGCGATCGATCTTGACCGTGTCGAGCGGAAGAGTCGTCAGGTAATTGAGGCTCGAATAGCCCGTCCCCAGATCGTCGACCGCGATCCGAAATCCTGTCTCGCGCAGCGTCGCCAGCCGCGCCGCGACGCTTTCGCGGTCGGTGAGGAGCGCGCTTTCGGTGATCTCGAGCGTCACTCGGGCGGGGTCGATTGCCGCGGCCTCGACCTCCTCGAGCAGCCAATATTCGTAACCCGACCGGCTGATGTCCGCCGGGAGAAGGTTGATCGAGACCTTGAGGCCCTTGAGCGGTCCCTCCCAGACTGCCGCGCAGCGCAGCGCCTTGCGCTGGACGAGGCGTGAAAGCCGTTCGGCAAGCTTTGCCGAATGTGCCCTCTCGAAAAGACTTTCGGCGTCCCGAGTGACGCTGGAACGCGCCAGTGCTTCGGCGCCGACGATCGCGCCGGAACGGACGTCGATCAGCGGCTGGTAGAGCAGATCGATCTGCTCGTGCGAAATCACCGCCTCGAGCATCACGTCGCGAATGGGGGCGACGGGCACCGTTGCCCCGTCGGACGCGCGCCTCCCCCAAACGTTGATGCTGTCCCACTTCAGCATGGTCGAGGCGCTAACGCCCCGCCGAACGGCACGGAACCGGCTGCAGTCGGCGCGCCCCGAATCGGGACAGTGACCTCGAGCGCCGATTCTCCTATCCTGCGCGTCTTCGGGAACGGCGCTAGGAGCGACGGTTGAACGCGGACGCAGCCCAGTCAGGCGGAAAGGCGCCATTGGACCTGTCGAGCCGGGGCATCGGCCTCCTCTCCTCGCATACCGACGTCGCCAGGGCTGCCGAGGCTCTCCTACGGCGGCGATTCACATTCGCCGAGGCGGATCGGGCGGAGGTGCTGGTCGCGCTTGGCGGCGACGGCTTCATGCTCCAGACTCTGCACGAAATGCTCGACGGGAACCGCCGTTGCGTGCCCGTTTTCGGGATGAACCGCGGCACCGTGGGATTCCTAATGAACGAGTGGCGGATCGATCGCCTTCCGGACCGGATCGGAGAAGCGAAGGCAATCCGCGTGGCGCCGCTCGAAATGAAAGCGACGACCGTTGCGGGCAAGAGCTTCACGCACGCCGCGATCAACGAAGTCTCGCTGTTGAGGGAGACCCGCCAGACAGCCAAGATCGAGATTTCGGTGAACGGCCGCGTCGCGTTGCCGGAGCTCGCCTGCGACGGTGTGCTGGTCGCGACGCCCGCGGGCTCGACCGCCTACAATCTTTCGGCGCGCGGGCCGATCCTTCCGCTTCAGGCGCGAATGCTCGCGCTGACCCCGATCAGCCCCTTCCGCCCGCGCCGCTGGTCCGGCGCGATCCTGCCCGACGATACGGCCGTTCGCCTGGCGATCCTGGAGGCTCATAACCGGCCCGTCTCGGCGGTCGCCGACCAGACCGAGGTGCGCGACGTCGCAAAGGTCGAGATCCGCCTGGATCGCGACCGATCGCTGACCCTCCTCTTTGATCCGGAGCACGCGCTCGATGAACGCATTGCCATGGAGCAGTTCGCGACTTGAATACTTGCCTTTAAGGTGTGCTACGCTATCTAGCCGCGGCGCCCTGATGGGCTGCTCCCCGGTAGCTCAGCGGTAGAGCATCCGACTGTTAATCGGACGGCCGCCTGTTCGAATCAGGCCCGGGGAGCCATTTCTCACCACTAGGAACCTTTCGCCGCGCTCTGCTATCCAACAGCTGGGCTGAGCAGAAGGCGAACGCAGGTGGGTGAAGCAGCAAGCGCTACCGGTCCCGACTTCTCCGAAGGGATCGGCCTTTCCCAAGTTGCCGACGGCGCCACGGTGGCCGGCCGGGTCGGCGACGATGCAGTGCTGCTGTCCCACATCGACGGCCAGTTCTACGCGGTCGGCGGGACCTGCACCCATTATGGCGGGAATCTCGCCGACGGTGTGATCGGACACACCAGCGTCCGCTGCCCGCTCCACCACGCCTGTTTCGACCTTCGAACAGGCGCCGCGCTTCGCGCCCCGGCGCTCGATCCGGTCGATCGGTGGCAGGTGGAGGTCGAAGGCGACAAGGCGTTCGTCAGGCGCAAGGTCGAGGCTGAGCCCCAGTCCCCTCAGGTACAGACCGACGTCCGCAAGGTCGTGATTGTCGGCGGCGGCGCCGCCGGCCTCGCTTGCGCGCATGAGCTTCGGCGGATCGGCTTTGACGGTGACATCACCATCCTCAGCGCCGATTCCGACCCCCCGTGCGATCGCCCGAACCTGTCCAAGGACTATCTCGCCGGCGGAATGCCGGAAGAATGGCTGTGGCTCCGGGGCGACGACTGGTACCGCGAGAACAACATCGACCTTCGCCTTTCGACGGAGGTCAACCAGGTGAACGCCGCGGGACAGACCGTCCGCTGCGCTTCCGGCGACGAGTTGCCGTTCGACCGCCTGCTGATCGCGACCGGCGGAGAACCGAACCACCTCAACGTGCCGGGCTTCGACCGCGACAACGTCCACATGCTCCGCACCGTCGCTGATGCCCGAACGATCATCGAGCAGGCGAAGGCCGGCGCGCACGCCGTGATCATCGGCGCGAGCTTCATCGCGCTCGAAGCCGCAGCGGCGCTGCGCCACCGCGGAGTAGAGGTCGACATCGTCTCGGTCGAAGAAGTGCCGCTCGACCGCGTTTTCGGCAAGGAAGTCGGCCAGCAGCTCCAGGCGCTGCACGAGCGCAACGGGGTGCGCTTCCACCTCAGCTCGGTCGTGACCGGGTTCGATGGCGAGGCCGTCACGCTCGCCGACGGCGGGAGAGTGAGCGGCGACTTCGTTCTCCTCGGTATCGGCGTGCACCCCCGGACCGGCCTTGCCGAGAGCGCCGGGGCCGCGGTCGACAATGGCGTGGTGGTCGACGAATTCCTGGAAACGAGTGTCCCCGGGATTTACGCCGCCGGCGACATCGCCGCCTATCCCGAGCCCATCTCGGGCGAGCGGGCGCGAATCGAGCATTGGGTCGTCGCCGAGCGGCAGGGCGAAGCGGTCGCCGCCAACATGCTCGGCGAACGCAAGCGCTTCGACTCCGCGCCCTTCTTCTGGACCGAGCAATATGGTGTTTCTATCCGCTATGTCGGGCGCGCGAGCGGCTGGGACGCGGTCACCTGCGAAGGCGGTTTCGACAGCGGATCCTTCGTCGCCCGTTATTTCATCGAAGGGACGCACTGCGCGACCGCGACCATCGGGCGCGACCGCGAGAATCTGGAAGACGAGCTCAGGCTCGAAAGTCGCGCGGACGAAGTTGTAGGCGCGCCGTAAGGCTAGCCGTCGATGGACGCCATCAGCGAGGCGTTGCCGCCCGCGGCCGTCGTGTCGATGCAGGTCACCCGTTCGATCGCGAACCGCGCGACGTAATGCGGCCCGCCGGCTTTCGGACCGGTGCCGCTGAGCCCCTCGCCGCCGAACGGCTGGCTTTCGACAACCGCGCCGATCTGGTTGCGGTTGACGTAGAAATTGCCGACGCGGGCATGCTCCTCGACATAGTCGCGCACCGTGTCGATTCGGCTCTGGAGCCCGAGCGTGAGCCCGTACCCCGTCGTGTTGATCGCCTCGACGACCTTGTCGAGTTCGTCCGCCGCAAAGCGGATGACGTGGAGGATCGCGCCGAAATTCTCCCGATCCAATTCGCTTAGCGACTGGATCTCATAAAGGGCCGGCGCGACGAAACAGCCGTTCGCCGCCTCCTTCGGCGGCTCCAATCGGCAGATCTTCTTCGCATTCTTGTCGAGCCAGTCGAGATGCTCGTCGAGCACCTTTTTCGCAGCCTTGTCGATGACCGGGCCGACATCGGTCGAAAGCTCGCGCGGATCGCCGACATTGAGTGCCTCCATGGCTCCGGCGATCATCTTGATCATGCCGTCGGCGACGTCCTCCTGGACGAACAGCACCCGCAACGCCGAGCAGCGTTGGCCGGCGCTCTGGAAGGCCGAGGAGATGACGTCGCGCGTGACCTGCTCGGGAAGCGCCGAGCTGTCGACGATCATCGCATTCTGGCCGCCCGTCTCTGCGACAAACGGAATGATCGGGCCGTCGCGCTCTGCGAGTGTGCGATTGATCTGCCGTGCAGTCTCGGTCGAGCCGGTGAAGACGACGCCTGCAAGAAGCGGATGAGCAGTCAGCGTTCCGCCGACGATCCTTCCTGAACCGGGGGCGAGCTGCACGACGTCCTTCGGAATGCCGGCCCGGTGCATCAGTTCGACTGCGAGGGCGCCGATCAGAGGCGTTTGCCCTGCGGGCTTGGTGATAACGGCATTGCCGGCCGCGAGCGGCGCTGACGTGAGGCCGGTGAAGATGGCGAGCGGAAAATTCCACGGCGAAATGCTCGCGATCACGCCCCGGCCGTGGAGACGAAGCTCGTTCTGCTCACCCGTCGGACCGGGCAGCGGTAGCGGCCTCGTGAACTGCCGCCGCGCCTCGGACGCATAAAAGCGCAGGAAATCGACCGCCTCCCGCACCTCGAGGATCGCGTCGATCAGGGTCTTCCCGGCCTCGCGAATGCACAGAGAGAAAAACTTTTCGGCATGCGCTTCATAGAGGTCGGCGGTGCGTTCGAGCAGGCGCGCGCGAGCTTCGCCGCCAAGTGCGTCCCACTCGACCTGCGCGGCATGGGCGGCGCGGACCATGCGATCGACGTCCCCCGCACTCGCTTCGTAGGTGGTTCCGACGGTAATCCGGTGATCGAAGGGCGACACGATCGCCCGCGGCTCGCCCTTCCCGAGACCTGGCTTCGCAGTCCAGTTGCGCGTCTCGAGCGCTTTCAACCGCTCCAGCAGCGGCTCCCGCACCAGCGGATCGCTGAGGTCGACTCCGGCGCTGTTGCGCCTGCCGGGTCCGAACAGGTCAGGCGGAAGGATGATCTTCGGGTTGCGCTTTGGCTCCAGCGCCGCGAGCTCGGCGACGGGATCGCGCACCAGCTCGTCGATCGACACCTGCTCGTCGGCGATCCGGTTGACGAAGCTGGAATTCGCGCCGTTCTCGAGCAGGCGCCGGACCAGGTAGGCAAGCAGCTCCTTGTGGCTTCCGACCGGAGCGTAGATCCGGACCGGGGTCGCCGCGTCGCCGATGTGCCGCTCCAGCTTGGCGAGCTCCTCGTACAGTTCTTCGCCCATCCCGTGGAGACGCTGGAATTCGAATTCGCGAGAGCCCGCGAGCGCCTTCACCTGGCCGATGGTATTGGCGTTGTGCGTCGCAAAGGCGGGATAGATCACATCCCCGGCGTCGAGCAGCTTCTTCGCGCACGCAAGGTACGAAACGTCCGTCGCGACCTTGCGGGTCAAAACCGGATAGTCGGTGAGGCCGCCGACCTGCGCAGCCTTGATCTCCGTGTCCCAGTACGCACCCTTGACCAGCCGCACCATCAGCTTGCGGCCGTGCGCCCGAGCCGCCTCGATCACCCAGTCGCACAGGGGCGCGGCGCGCTTCTGGTAGGCCTGGATCGCGATCCCCAGACCGCCCCAACCGTCGGCGAACAGCTCGTCGTCCGCGAGCAAAGCCTCGAACACGTCGAGCTGGAGCTCGAGCCGGTCGGCCTCCTCGGCATCGATGGTGAAATGGACGTCAGCTTTGGCCGCCTGGAGCGCGAGGTCGCGCGTAACGCGGACCACCTGGGCCAGCGCTTCCTCGCGGTGCGTGTATTCGAACCGGGGATGGAGCGCGGTCAGCTTCACCGAAATTCCAGGCGACCGCCTGAATCCTCCAATTGCCTGGGTAGCGATGCGGTCGAGCGCGCTCCGGTAGGCTTCGGCGTAGCGCTCAGCGTCGGCATAGGTCTTGGCGGCCTCGCCAAGCATGTCGAAGCTGTGGCTGAGCCCGCGCGCCCGCTCCGGCTTCGCGCGTTGCAGCGCTTCGTCGATCGTCCGGCCGAACACGAAGTTGCGGCCGAGGATTTTCATCGCCTCGCGGACGGCGGTGCGGACGACCGGCTCACCGAGACGGCCCACGGCACGGCCCAGCGCTGCCTTCCAATTGTCCGATCGGTCCTGTGCGCCTTCGAGCACCTTGCCGGTCAGCAGAAGTGAGAAGGTCGCGGCGTTGACGAAGGCCGATCCAGACCGTCCGAGCTTCTCCGACCAATCCGGCCCTGACAGCTTGTCGGCGATCAGTTCGTCGGCCGTATGCGCGTCGGGGATCCGCAGAAGTGCCTCGGCGAGGCACATCATCGCTATGCCCTCATCTGAGCCGAGGTCGTAAGCGTGAAGGAAGGCGTCGACGCCGGACGGCTTGTGTGCCCGGACGCCCTTGACCAGCGCCCGCGCCGTCGCCGCGGCTTCGGCCAGCTCGGCCGGGCCCAGCCGCGCCTGGTCGACGCGCTCCTTCGCGACCTGCTCCTCGTCAGGCCGGTAGGCGCGCCTCAATGCCGAGCGGTCGACTGCCTCCACGACGGGGGCAGCTACGCGAGCTGCCCGTGGCAATGCTTGTACTTCTTGCCCGAGCCGCACGGGCACGGCGCGTTGCGGCTGATCGGCGCTTCGACCACGCCGCCTTCCAATTCGCGCTGCGGCAGCGGCTGCTGGGGAATGATCCCGAACGGGATGCTCGACAGCACCGCGCCGGTCGACGCATCGATGTCGGCCGTGTCGTCGTCGCCCGAGAAGGGGTCGAGATGCTGGGTGATGAAGTCCGGAAGAACCGGCGGCGGCGCCGGCTCGAGCTGGACCTGCGCCCGCATCAGCCTCTGGGTCACGTCCTCACGGATAGACACCAGCAGCCGCTCGAACAGCAGGAAGGCCTCCTGTTTATATTCGTCGATCGGCTTCTTCTGCGCATAGCTCCTGAGGTGGATCACCTGGCGCAATGCGTCGAGCGTCGCGAGATGCTCCTTCCAGTGCTGGTCGAGGACCTGCAGCAGGATCTGCTTTTCGACATAGCCCCAATGCTCAAGGTCGAATCCTTCGAGCTTGGCGGTCATCGCCTCCTCGGCCAGCTTCTGCAGCCGTTCGCTGATCATCAGCGGGTCGACCGAATCTTCCTGGAGCCATTCGTCGACCGGCGGCTGGAGCCCGAACACCGCTTCAACGCTCTCCTTGAGGCTGTCGATGTTCCACTGCTCGGGATAGGTGCCCGCGGGGCAATTCACCGCCACGATTGCCGCAGCGGTCTCCGAACGCATGTCGTTGATCACGTCGCTGACGCTCTCGGCGTCCATGATGTCCGCGCGCTGCTCGTAGATGACCTTGCGCTGGTCGTTCATCACGTCGTCGAATTCGACGACCTGCTTGCGGATGTCGTAGTTGCGCGCCTCGACCTTCTTCTGGGCGGTCTCGATCGCCTTCGAAATCCACGGGGATACGATCGCTTCGCCATCCTCGAGATTCTTGTTCATCAGGCGCGAGAACATCGTCTGCGGCCCGAAGATGCGCAGCAGGTCGTCGTCCAGGCTCAGGTAGAATTTGGACAGGCCGGGATCGCCCTGGCGGCCAGAGCGGCCGCGCAGCTGATTATCGATGCGGCGGCTCTCGTGGCGCTCGGTCCCGAGAACGTAGAGACCGCCCGCTTCGAGCACCTTCTGCTTTTCCTCAGCGACTTCGCGCCGGATACGCTCGATCGCGGCCTCCTTATCGGGGCCGTCGTCCATATCTGCGAGCTCATCGTTGATCCGGAACTCGATGTTGCCGCCCAGCTGGATGTCGGTCCCGCGTCCGGCCATGTTCGTGGCGATCGTCACCATGCCGAGGCGGCCGGCCTGCGCGACGATATGCGCCTCCTGCTCGTGGAAGCGGGCATTCAGCACCGAGTGCTTGACGCCGGCCTTCTCGAGATATTCGGACAGCATTTCCGATTTCTCGATCGAAATCGTGCCCACTAGCGCGGGCTGGCCGGTCTGCTGCTTTTCCTTGAGCTCTTCGGTAATCGCCGCAAACTTTTCGGGCATCGTCTTGTAGAAGACGTCATCCTCGTCCCTGCGCTGGACCGGCACGTTGGTCGGGATGGCGACCACGTTCATCTTGTAGATGTCGAAGAATTCCGGCGCCTCGGTCATCGCCGTGCCGGTCATTCCCGACAGCTTCGGATACATACGGAAATAGTTCTGGAAGGTGATCGAGGCGAGCGTCTGGTTCTCGGGCTCGATCGCCACGCCTTCCTTGGCCTCGACCGCCTGGTGAAGTCCGTCGGACCAGCGGCGCCCCTCCATCATCCGGCCGGTGAATTCGTCGATGATGACGACCTTGCCGTCCTTCACGATATAATCGATGTCCTTCTTGAACCGGACATTGGCGGCGAGCGCCTGGTTCAGGTGGTGGACGACCTGGGTATTGGCGATGTCGTAGAGGTTCCGGCCCTCGATCAGGCCCGCTTCCTCGAGCATCCGCTCGGCCTTCTCGGTGCCCTCCTCGGTGAGGACGACCGTCCGCTGCTTCTCGTCATGTTCGTAATCGGTTGGCTGGAACGTCTTCACCAATTTGTCGACCGCGATATAGAGTTCCGACTTGTCGTCGGTCGGGCCCGAGATGATCAGCGGAGTCCGCGCTTCGTCGATGAGGATAGAGTCCACTTCGTCGACAATCGCGAAATTGAACGGCCTCTGGACCATCTGCTCGCGCGAATATTTCATATTGTCGCGCAGGTAATCGAAGCCGAGCTCGTTATTGGTCGCGTAGGTGATGTCGCTGTTATATGCCTCGCGCCGCTCCTCGTCGGAAAGATTGGGAACCACCACCCCCACGGTCATCCCGAGGAAGCGGTAGATCTGGCCCATCCAGTCGGCATCGCGGCGGGCGAGATAGTCGTTGACCGTGACGACGTGGACGCCCTTGCGCTCCAGCGCATTCAGATAAACGGCCAGGGTGGCGACCAGGGTCTTGCCTTCGCCCGTCTTCATCTCGGCGATCTCGCCCCGGTGAAGCGCGATTCCGCCGATTAGCTGGACGTCATAGTGGCGTTGGCCGAGCGTTCGAATCGCGGCCTCGCGCACGGTGGCGAATGCTTCGGGAAGCAGGCTGTCGAGCTTTTCGCCGTTCGCCAGCCGCTCGCGGAATTTCTCGGTCTGCGCGCGCAGCTCGTCGTCCGACAGCGCCTGGATCGAAGGCTCGAGCGCGTTGACCGCGTCGACATATTTGCCAAGCCCGCGGACATAGCGGTCGTTGGCCGATCCGAAGATGCTCTTTGCCACTGCGGCGAACACATGAAATCCTTTTAAAATCCGCGCGTTCACCAGGCCGGAAAAGCTCTCGCCAACGCTCTCGGGAAACTGTCGCGGGCGATGTAAGGAGCGCCCTAGCCGTAGTCAATTAAAGGGGCCGTGAACGAGATGACAGGTTTGACCGGCGGATGCCTGTGCGGAGCAGTGCGTTACGAGCTCAAAAGCGCGCCATTCGATTGCGGGTGGTGCCACTGCCGCACGTGCCAATTGAACAGCGGGAGCCCCGCGATGGTGTTCGCGAGCGTGCCCGAGGGCGACTTCGCGTGGACCAAGGGCGCGGACGAGGTGCGGTCGGTCGCCTCGTCGAGCTTCGGGCACCGCTTATTCTGCGGAGCGTGCGGCACGCCCTTCCTGATGAAGGTCGATCACCAACCGGAAACGGTCGATTTCAGCGTCGCGACGCTCGACGATCCCGAAGTGATCGCTCCGGAGTTCCATATCTTTTGGGGAAGCCGGATAGGCTGGTTCGCGCCGAAGGATGAGCTCCCGCGGCACGAGAAGTTCAGACCGGACACGCGAGGGCTCAAGGGGACCGAGCCGCCCGGATAGACTTTCAGGCCTGGCGCACCTCGGAGGAGGCGGCGAGATTGCTTTCCAGCCACTGCTGGATCTGGCTGCGCGGCGCCGCGCCAACCTTCTGGGCGACGGGCTGGCCGCTCTTGAACAGAAGCATGGTCGGGATTCCGCGCACGCCGTAACGGCCCGGCGTGTCGGGATTTTCGTCGATATTGAGCTTGGCCACGGTCACTTTGTCGCCGAGATCGTTGGCGATCTCCTCGAGCGCCGGCGCAATCATCCGGCACGGACCGCACCATTCGGCCCAGAAATCGACCAGCACCGGCCCATCGGCGCCGAGTACGTCGGTTGAAAAGCTCTGATCGGTGACCGTCTTGGTGGCCATGGCGGACGATTCTCCTCGCAAAAGTTAACGGCCATATGGGGGTTGGCGTAACCGCACTCAAGGCAAGAGTTCGATGAGCTTGGGGCCGGCTGTGTACAAGAGGGAAGCGCTTATCCGTCGCTCGGGGAAGATGACCCGCAGCGCATCGACATAAGCCTCCATTTGCGCCCGGTGGGCATTGGGGATGTCGGCATCGCTCGCGGGAACGCGGCCGGTCTTGAAGTCAATCACGCAAATCCGCGCTTCCTCGACCAGCAGCCGGTCGACGGTACCGGCGATTACGCGACCGTCCGGCAGCGTCGCTGCCAGGGGCGCCTCGCCGAGCGAGCCTTCACCGAACAAGGCCGAGAATCGTGGGTCGGAGATAATTCCGCAGATCTGATCGACGATTTCGGCGCGTGCAGCCGCATCGGTCAGCCCAGCCGACCGCTCGAGCCAACGATCGGCCGCGGCGGCGCGGTACGCCGGCGGGACCGCCGGCAAACGTTCGAGCAGCTGGTGGATCCAGGTCCCGCGCAGCGCTGCGGCGCGCGTGGCTTCGCTCGGCGGCGGCGCGCTTTCGTCGTCGGTGGCGATCGCCGACGGAGCGAGCGGACGCGGCGGACGCGCCTCGGGCGGCGCCGGGGTTAGGGCCCAGCCGGGGATGGCAGTTTCGGACGGTGCGGCTTTTTCCGGGCGGCGTTTCCCCGCCGGCGCAGGGCTGCCATAGAAGAGGCCCGCGCCCCATTTCCCGTGTGCCGAGCCCTCCGCGCCGAGCGATTCCATCGCGCGTTCGACGGCGAAGTGCCAGCAATTGAGCGGTCGCGCCTCGGACCCGTCCTTCTTCGGCTTGGGCGCAACCCCCGCGACGATCAACCGATCGGCGGCGCGCGTGAGGGCCACGTAAAGCAACCGCCAATGCTCTTCGAGATCGCGTTTCTCCTCGGCGACGATCTGCTGCTCGAAGGGTGGCGTGTGTTCCTCCCTCTTCGGGCGGAGCAGCGGCGCGGCGCCGCCACCTTCGACGACCTCGAAATCGAGCGTTAGCGGCGTTCGCCCGAGCCGCGCCGGATCAGCCGTAGCATCGGCGAGGATCACCACCGGCGCCTCGAGCCCTTTCGCGCCGTGGACGGTCATCACCCGAACTTCGTTGCCTGGCCGCCCGGGATCGCGCTGAACGTCCACCGTCCCGCGTGAGAACCAGGCGAGGAAGCGGTCGAGCGACGCGGTTTCGTTGCGTTCGAACTCGAGGGCGCTGTTGAGCAACTCGTCGATAGGATCTCGCGCCGCCATCCCGAGCCGGCCGTAGAGCTTGCGGCGCCCCTGCATCGGGCCCGAGAGGATCGTCTCGAGGAACACCGACGGCGTAGTGAAGTCGGCGATCCGCAGCAGTTCGGATAGCACCTCAAACACCTCCGGGAATTCGCCGCCCCGCTGGCGAAGCTCGCGCCACAACGAGCTTTTCCGACCGAAGGCGAGCACCCGCAGCTGTTCCTGGTCCCAGCCGATGAGCGGCGAAACCAGCAGGCACGCGAGGCTGAGATCGTCGTCTGGCTGAACCGCGAACTTCACCGCGGCGAGCAGATCCTGGACCGCGAGCGGCTCATGGAGGTGGAGCCGGTCGACTCCGGCGACTGGAACGCCCGCCGAGAACAGCCGGGCGACGATCAGCGACGCGAGCTCGCCGCGGCTCCGAACGAGTACGAGGATGTCGCCCGGAGTCAGGGTCTGCTGGGTGGAAGGAAGATGGGGCGCCTCCTCGACCAGTTCGCGGATGCGCTCGGCGAGCGCGTCGGCATATTGCCGTGCGCGCAGGGATACCCAGGTCTCTTCGCCCTCGTCGCCGTTCTCATCGAATTCGGGCGCGAACGGCTGCCACAGCTCGACCTGGCCCGGCCGGTCTCGGTGGAAGGCACGGTGCGGCGGAGGACGGCGGGCCAGTCCCAGCGCCTCCGCCCCCAGCGTATCGATCACCGCATCGACGATATCGAGCACCGGCTGGCTGGATCGGAAACTGGCCGCGATGGACAGATCCCGGAACTCCGTCGCCGCCTCGGCTTCGGCCAGTTCGTCGGCCTTGCGCCTGAAATGCTCCCTGGCCTCCCGGAAGCGCTGGGGGTCGGTGCCCTGGAACCCGAAGATCGCCTGCTTGAAGTCGCCGACCATGAACAAGGTGCGCCGGCGCTGTTCCGCCTCGCTCGAACCGCTGAAATATTCTTCGACGATGGCCTCGATGATTTCCCATTGGGCGGCATTGGTGTCCTGCGCCTCGTCGACGAGGACATGGTCGACCTCACGGTCGAGCTTGTAGCGCACCCAGTCGCCGATCCCGGGCTGCGCAAGCAGGTGGCGCGTCCAGTCGATGAGATCGTTGAAGTCCGCAACGCCCGCGGCGCGCTTGGCTCGCGTGTATGCTTCGGCGAAAGCTTGCCCGGCGCGGAGGCCCGCCGCCATGTCCGCCGCGAGCCGGGATGCGCGCTGGACCTGGAGCAGCTCCGCCATTCTTTCCGCGAGCCGTTGGACATGGCCGTCGTAAGCCGGATCGGCCTTAAGCTGGCCCGCCTGCGTCTTGCGGAGCTCGCCCTTGCCCGTGAACACGACCGACGAAAGGTCGGGGAGCGCCCCGGCCCTGGCGGACGGCGCCATCTCGAGCCAGGTCTCTATGTCTGTGACGATCTTCGCGCCCGTGCTGGTTCCCCAGGATCGATTGGCGCCGGCAATCGCTCGCAGGAGGTCACAGTCGAATCCGTCATCGGCGCACTGGGCCGCGAGATAATCGTCGATCGATCCATTCGGCAGGCGCAGCAGCGCACGGATCATCGCTTCGATGGAGCCAGGAGGCCCCATTCTCCGCATTGCCTCGGCTTTTCGGGCGCAGGCCTGGAGATATTCGACCGCGCCGGTCTCGCCGAGACGCCGACTGAGAGACTGGACATCGCCCATCAGCTGCTCGTCTCCGCGGGCCTCCGCGTCGACCATCAGATCCGCGAGCGTACGGCGCACTAGCTCCTGCTCGGCCCTGCCCTCGATCGGCTGAAAACCGGGTGTGATTCCCGCTTCGGCGGGAAAGGCGGCGAGCAGCGATTGCGCGAAGGCGTGGATGGTCTGAATCTTGAGGCCGCCGGGACAGTCCAGCACCCGGGCGAACAGCTGACGCGCCCGCTCCATCGTTCGCGGATCATCGCGCTCGTTGAGTGCGAACAAATCCTTGCGCAGGAGCTTGTCGGGGAGCCGGACCCATGCCGCGAGCCGCGCGCCGATACGATTGGCCATCTCGGCAGCCGCGGCCTTGGTGAAGGTCAGGCAAAGGATCGACTCCGGCCGCGCGCCCTGGAGCAGGAGGCGCAGCACGCGCGCGGTCAGCACTTGCGTCTTGCCAGTCCCCGCGGAGGCCGAGAGCGCGGCGTGCGCCTTCGGATCGGCGGCCCGCGCCTGATCGCCCTCCAGTTGCGGAAGCAGGGTGAAACGCCTGCTCATGCGGCTTCCAAAGCGGCGCCGAACGCCATAGATGAAGGACCATGAGCGACGACAGCGACAAAGCGAGCGAAGAGCGGCGGACAAAGCTGGTGAAGGCGGGCGTTGCGGTCGGAATCGGCTCGGCCGCAATCGTTGCCGCGCTCCTTTATGCGTCCAAGGTCAAGAAAAAGCCGCGCAGCTAGGCTCATTTGCGGCCGTACCATTCCTCCAGCCGCATCAGCTGGTCGTAATCGCCATAAGGCGCGTAGGCCGGATTGAGCTTGGCGGTGAACGGCTCGTCGCCCGTCAGCCATTTTTCCGCAGCCTCGGAGAAATTGCGATAGGCGTGGGCAAGAAACTCGCCCTGTTCCATGTCTTTGTCAGCGCGGACACATTTGCCGAACCCGCCGCGGTCACGGATCAGCGACCAATATTCGAACACTTCCGGTTCGCCGCTGACGCCGTCGAACCCTCCGGCGCGGCCGATCAATCCGAGGAGGCCGAGCTGAAGCGCGAAGCCAGCGTCGATCGCTTTCTTCGCGGGAGGCTTCCCGGTCTTGTAGTCGACGATTGCAAGACCGCCGTCGGGCAGCCGGTCGATGCGATCGGCGCGGCCATGGACGGCGATCCCGGCGAGCACCGCCTCGCCCGTGATCTCCGCCTTCAGCGGCTTGCGGCCGCTGGCCTGGTTGCTCCGTTCCAGCTCCGCGACCCAGTCGATCGCCTCCAACAGGCGCGGCGCCCAAAGTGCGCGGAGCATCGGGTGAATGGCCTCATCGGCGAGCAGCCGCTCCGCCCGCGCGCGCAGCTTGTCGGGGTGGCACTCGTCGTGCTGTAGCCAGATTTCGAAGACCTTGTGCACGTCGTCGCCCTTCCACCGCGCCGAGTAATCGGCATCGACCGGGTCGAGCAGTCGAAGCTTCAGCATGGCATTGGCGTAGAAGGCGAAGGGGTCGGCTTTGAGCCGATCGACCTGGGTGACCGAGATCGTATTCGGGCGTTGGTCGGCCGGCGGCGCCGGCGCGGGGCGATCGACAGGGTGTGGCCGGCCGGGATTGTCGAGCGCTCTCGTGATGCGCTCCAGCGCGCGATCGCGCGGCAACCCCCCGCTGATCGCATCAAGCCGCAACAGGAATCGCGAAGCGACGGTCGGCGAGCGGCTGTCGCGCCTCGCCCGGGTGATCAGCACTTCGGGGGCGCCGAGGGCGCTCGCGAAGTCGTGCGCTGCAAGGCCGATCCGGAACTCCAGCGTCGGCATCTTCAACCTTGCCCGCACCTTCGGCGGAAGCCACGGGTCCGGCGCGGGCAGCGCGGGCCACACGCCTTCGTTGAGCCCGCCGAGCACGACCAGGTCGGCGCGCTGGAGCCGAGCCTCGAGCAGGCCCCAGATGAAAATCCGGGGGTGCCCGCCGTATGGAGGCCGAACCGCCCGCTCGTCGAGCAACTGGCGGAGCAGCGCGACGGCGTCGTCCGCGCTGATCATCAACCGAGCGGCAACCTCGGAAGCTCCAAGCTCGGCGATTAGCTCCGCCGCCATGCGCCCGTCGGGCCCTCGCCAGGCGGCATCGCCGCCAAGCGCTGTCGCGGCTTTGCCGAGCGTCGCCGCGAAATGCGACAGCGGCAGCGGTTCCCGCAACATGCCGTCGAGCGCGGCGACGGATTCGCGCAGGGCACTCCATGCGCGCAGGGCGTTCTTCTCCACGAACCATGAGTCGAGGCCTACTAGGCCCGGCGGCGGGCGCGGTCCGCGAAGCGCGCGATCAAGCGACCGGACATGCTCGAGCCACTGCGCCCTGTCCTCGCCTTCGCCGCCGAGCAGCGGGTGCTTGAGGAGCGCGAGCAGCGGAACGGGAGAAAGTTCCTCGGCAGCGGCCGCGGCTATCCCAAGAAGCAAGGTACCCGGCGCGACCTGCGATAACGCCTGTCCGGCGCTGTCGTCCGCCTGGATATCCCATCGCCGCAGAAGCGCGGCCACACGTCTCGCCAGCTGACGATCGGGGGTGACCAGTGCGGCCGTCTTGCCGGGCGTCACCAATGCGTGGCGAAGCGCGAGGGCGATCGCCTGCGCCTCGGCCGCGGCGTCGGGAAATTCGGCGAGACGAATGCCGCCGAGACGCCGTTGGGCGGGCCGAAGAATCTCCCATTTGTGCGAAAAATGGGGCGCGGTCATCGCGTTGGCGACCGCGCGGGACCGCGCCGGCGGCGATGCCGCGCGCCCAGACCAGCGCCAGCGCCGCACCTCGTCGCGGCCGATGCCCATGCGATCCAGGAGCAGCTTCAGGTGGAATTGCGGGTGCGCCGTTTCACCGCGTCCCTTCTCGTCAGGGCCGAGCGCTTCCCACTCCTGCTTAGGAAACAGCTCGGCGAGCCACAGGCCCGGCAGGACGACCATTCCGCCATGCATTCGGGCAATGGTCCGCAGCAATGCAGCGACGGCGGGCGCCGCGGTCGTGATCCCGGCTGCCACGGTGAAGCCCGGTGGCGGATCGGCCGCCCACTGCTCCGCAAGCCGATGGAGCAAGCGATTGCGGCGTTCGGCGAGATCAATCGCGCCCTGGTCGCGAAGGATTGCCGGCCATTGCTCGTAGATCAGCTGAAGCTTGGCCAACGACACTTCCCAATGCCTCGCCAGGTCCGTCGCCTCTCCGACCGCGTCGCGGAGCGCCCTCGGGGCGACTTCCTCGATGAGCAGGGCATCCAGCGTTCGCGCCAGATCTGCTGCAAATCGCAGGCCTTCTGCCGAACCCTCGCCGCCAATGAGCGAGGTGAGCTGCAGCAATCGATCGGTAGGATCGGCCGCTGGGGATACGGACTCCCCGTCCATGGGCTCGAGCGCACCGCCGACACGCTCGCCGATGTCCGGATCGCCAATGGGGATGAGTCGGGGGAGCAGCAGGCCGCTGCCACTCGCTCGGACGAAAGCCTCGGTGACCGCACGCACCGCCCGGTTGTTGGGGAGAAGGACGCGTCCGCGCGCGAGACCCAGCGGGTCGTTGCCGAAACGGGCGATCAGGCCGGCGGCGAGGGCGTCGGCGAACGAGCGATGCGACGGTATGGTATAGACGCTGACCCGCTTCGGGTCAGACATTCTCGAGCGCCGTTTCCGTCAGCTGGATAGATTGTGGCGTGCCGACATCGAACCACAGGCCCTGGTGAACGGCGCCGAAGCAGCGGCCTTCCTCAATTGCCCGGTCCCACAGCAGGTTGGTCGAGAACGGCCCTTCGGGGGGATCGCGAAGGAGACGCTTGGAGACGATCTGGATTCCGGTGAACACGAACGGCGCGACATGACTTCGCTCACGGCGCCGGACACGGCCAGTCCGATCCATGTGGAAGTCGCCCACCCCCTGATGGTTGAGCGCGCGGGCGAGCGGCACGAGAAGCAGGAGCGCGTCCATCTTGCTCTCGTCCCATTGAGAAGCGAGCAGCTTCAGCGTGTCGGCGGGCCCGTCGATCCAGAGATTGTCGCTGTTGAGGGCGAGAAAAGGATCGCAGTCGATGAGCGGCGCAGCTTTGACCAGCCCCCCGCCGGTTTCCATCAGCAGGTCGCGCTCGTCGGAAATGACGACTTCGAGGCCGTGCGCGCGGCTCATCAGATGCGCTTCGAGCGATTCGGCCAGATAATGGACGTTGACCACGACCTTCCTGACGCCGGCAGCGCGGAGCTTCTCTAGCACATGGTCGAGCAGCGCCTTGCCGCCGACCTCAATCAGCGGTTTGGGCCTGGTGGCGGTCAGCGGACGCATGCGCTTGCCGAGTCCGGCGGCCATGATCATCGCGGTGCACGGCACCTCCGCGGGAACTTCGGCGCGCAGGCGCAGCGCACGCTTCGCCTGGCTCATGCGGCGCGCTTCCACGGCTCGCGGCGGTGCTCGGCTGCGATGTTGGTGTCGAACCACTCGCGCAGCGGCGCAAGGTGTGGCTGTTCGAGGTCGCGCTCCAGCAGGCCCCACATGCGCGGCTGGAAACGGCGGTAGCCCGGCTTGTTGTCGCGCTTCCACAGTCGCGTGAAAACTCCGAGGATCCGCGTATTGCGCTGGGCCGCAAGCGCCCAATAAGCACGCTCGAACATCTCTCCGTGACCGGTCGCGGCGATATAGTGGTCGACCATCGCGCGTTCGATCGCCGGCGGAACGTCGCGCCTTGCATCCTCCAGCACCGAAGCGAGGTCGTAGGCAGGGTGCCCCGACAGTGCGTCCTGGAAGTCGAGCAGGCCGAAGTGGGCGACTCCGTCACGTCCCTCGACCAGCATGATGTTCTCGGCATGATAGTCGCGAAGGACGGTGACCGGGCCCAGCCCATCGCTCTCGACCGGCTCCAGCACTTCGCGCCAGGCGCGTCTATATCCCTCGCGGTCGACCTCGGCGTCGACCGCCGGACAATACCAGTCGGTGAACAGCTTCACCTCCTCCAGCCACTGGTCGAGACCATGCACCGGCAGGCCATCCATCGGCGGATGCCGGTGCAAGTGAATGAGGACGTCGGTCGCTAGCTCATAGAGTTCGCGCTCGCGGACGGGATTGGAATCGAGCGATTCACGAAGTCGCGTATCGCCAAAATCGGCGAGAAGAAGCATCCCCCTGTCGAGATCGTGGGCAAGGATTTGGGGGGCGCTCAGCCCCCGCGACACCAGCCACTCGGCGACTGCGATGAACGGCCGGGGATCCTCATGCGGCGGCGGCGCATCCATCAGTACCGCGCTTCGGTCATCCTTCAGAACGCGGAAGTAGCGGCGGAACGAAGCATCGCCTGCGAGCGGCAGGATCTGCGCCCCCGTCCAGCCGCAAGAGGCAAGGAATTCAGCGGCATAGGCCGGAGGTTGGATGGTCGCGCTTGTCATGTCGGAGGCCACCGGCCAACCCATGACGGGGGCACGTCGACTGTCAAGATTCTCTCGCCGTCCGGGCCGAAATCGAGCGACAGGGCGAGTGCTTGCGGCCACAGTTGGGTGCCGGCGCGCTCCGGCCATTCGATCAGAAGCACCGCATCGACCGCAGAATCGAGTCCGAGTTCATCGATCTCGGACGGGTTCTCGATCCGGTAGAGATCGACGTGCCACGCCTGCGGATGGAGCTCGTCGTAGGGCTGCACGATCGCGAATGTCGGGCTTGGAACGTCGCCCTCGTGCCCCAGCGCCGCGATGAAGCCGCGCGCGAGCGATGTCTTCCCGACGCCCAGCGGACCCGAAAGCGTGATCACGTCACCGGGTCGAGCGAGGGCGGCGAGGCGTGCGCCCACCCCCGCCGTCGCCGCTTCGTCCTTCAGGATCACCGCGAGCCGCGCGGGATGGCGAGGGTCACCGTTGTCCCCTTGCCTTTCCTGGAATCGAGCTCGACCGTGCCGCCGTGCGCCTCGATGAACTGGCGCGTCAGCGGCAGGCCCAGTCCCAGCGCCGCCTCGCCGCGAAAGTCGCTGTCGGCGACCCGGTGGAAACGCTCGAAGACCTTGGGCAGGTCTTCGCGCGGGATGCCCGGACCATTGTCACTGATACGGATCACCGCCTGCTTCGGGTCACCCTCCGCGGCGACCTCGATGCGGCCCTTGCGGTCGGAATAGGCAATCGCATTCTGGATGACATGCTCGACGGCCTCGCGCAGGCGGCGCGCATCACCAAAGACATGGCCAGCCGAGGGCGAGATCTCGAGCTCCAGCTTTTGCGCCTTTTCCGCGGCCCGCTGCTTCGCCTTGTCGACGGCGGCGCGGCACAGGCCCGCAATATCGACCCGCTCCCTCTCCAGCGCGACTCCGCGCGCGTCGCCGGTCGTGAGATCGAGGACGTCGTTGATCAACTTCGACAGGCGCTCGACCGACTCAACGATCGCGCCGACATAATCCTTCGCTTTGGCACTGAGCTCGCCGGCATAGCCCCCGCCGAGGAGTTCGGCGAAGCCGCCGATCGACGTCAGCGGGGTTCTAAGCTCGTAGCTCATGTTGGCGACGAAATCCGTTTTCACGCGGTCGGCTTCCTCGAGCGCTGCGGCGCGCTCGCGCAGAGCCGCCTCGATGCGGCTCGAGTCCGTGACGTCGACCATGGTGAATAGCGCATTTCCGTCGGGGAGCGGGACGGCGGCGAACTGGAAGTGCCGTCCGTCGGTCATCGAGATCCGTCCGCTCGACGACTGGCGCTCGTTGGTCGTCTGGCGAACCATCTCGCGGACCTGGGCGGCCGCGGTCGGGTTGACTAGCTTTCGAGCCATTGCAGGGACCAGTTCGTCGACGCGAGGATGGGTAGAAAGCCACCCCTCGTCCAGTTCCCAGTCATCGAGGAAACGGCGGTTCCACAGGTAAAGCCGGCCGTCGCTCGCAAACACGCTGATTGCTTCGAACAGGTTGTCGAATGTCGCAGCCCGCACCCGCAGAAGCGTATCGCGCACGGATGCAAGGCGCAGCTGCTCCGTTCGGTCCTCCAGGAACAGCCGCAGCCCGCCGTCGGGCAGCGGCTGGGCGACCACCCGTATGTGGTCGCCGCCGGCAAGCATCCATTCCTCCTCGACCACCTCGTCAGCGCTCGTAAACCACGCGCGCCGCTCTTCCTTCCAGGCCGGAAAATCGCGCACTTCCGGCAACCGCTGGTTGTCGCGCATCCGATCGATGACCCGATCGAACTCGGGACGTTCCGCGAGCCAGTCGGGATCGAGTCTCGTCATCACTGCGAACGGGCGATTGAAGAAGCTCAACTGGCGATCCGCGTCGAACTGCGCCGTTCCTGCGGTCATTCGGTCAGCCAGTTCGCGCTGCGATTCGATGTGCCGCGCAAGCTCGGTGCGTGCGTCCTCAAGGTCCTGGACGTCGACCGCAAAGCCCGCGACCGCCCCGCTCGACAGCGGGACGTTGACGATACGCAGCATGCGGCGTTCGCCGTGGATGATCGCCGGCTGCATTCGCGAGACGATCCGGCCGCTTTCCTGCGCCTCGCGCGCAGTGGCGGCCCCGCTATCGTCGCCATGCGCGTCGACCAGTTCGGCCGATCGCTCGATGACGTCCTGCGCATCCTTGCCTTCGACGGCATGGACGAAGGCGCTGTTGACGAGCCCGAGCCTCAGGTCGGGACCGCGGTACCACATCGGGAACGGCGCGGCTTCGATCAGATACGTCAACGAGTTGAGCGCAGCTTCCGTCTGGCGAAGCCGAAGATCGAGCTTCGCACGCTCCTCCTCTCCCGCGCTGGTGTCGACGAACCACAGCAGCAACGTGCCGGTCGGCTCCGGCGCCGGTGCCGGAGCGCCGCGCACCTCGAATACGCGCGAAGAACCGGCTAATCGGACCTTTGCCTGAAGGCGCGACGCGGACGTTGCGGCCGCCTCGATGGCACGGCTCAGCTCATCAAGGTCCTCGGCGACCAATCCGGTGCCGTCGCCGTGGAGATCGGAAAGTCGCCTGGGCGACGATTTGAGGCCGAGTTCCCGAAGCAGGTGCGGATCGGTTTCGATGCGTCCGTCGCTTCGAACGAGCAGCGCCCGCGCCGGGGAAATGTCGAGCAGCTTCGCATTGGCCCGGGCGGCGCTCAGCACCTGCTCGGCGAGTGCAAACCGGCGCGCCGCGGCGAGTGACAACGCGACGGCCACCGCAAGCCACAGGACGGCGAGCGCCGCAATGATCAGGCCTGTCGCGCCAAAAGCGCTCATCTCTGCCGCCCGCCATCCCTCTCCAATGAATTCATAGGGCTAAGAGCTGCCCAAAAGAAAGGGCGGGAAGCCAATGGCCTCCCGCCCTCCTCTCGATCGCCGGCCCGCAAGCAGGCTCGGCAAGTCAGCTTACTTAAAGGTCAGGACCGCGCCCGCGTAGAAGAAGCGGCCGATGTCGCTGTAGATACCCGATCCCGCACCCGCGCCGGTCAGACCAAGCGGAGGCAGGCGGTTGAAGACATTATCCACGCCCACATAGAATTGGTAGTTGTGGATCGTGTAGTTCGCCCGGAGATCGGTGTACCAGACCGCGCCGGTGTTGACACGGTCGGCCACGTCCGAGTCGAACGGCGGACAGACAGTGTCGGTCGCGCCGTTCGCCGGATTGACTTGAGGCGTGCACGCCGGTGCGAACGAATGGGTGTCCTCGAACGCGAAGTCGGTCATCGATCCGATGTAACGCTCGGTCAACTGGAAATCGAACTTGCCGACGCCGTAACCGGCGATCAACGTTCCCGAGAAGACCGGATCGCCGAGCTCGCTCAGGATGCGGTTACCAATCGTCGGGTGAACGGGATCTTCAAAATTCGTGCGGTTGAGCGTGTAGGTCGCGATCCCGCGCAGACTCAGCCGATTTCCGTTCGCGAAGGTTCGACGGTAGTTGAGATCGAAGTCAATGCCTCGCGACGTCCGCTTGGCGAAGTTGAAGCTGGTCTCAATCGCCGCCGGAGAGGCAAAAAGACCAAATTGATCACGCTGGAAGATGAAGGGGCAGAACTGATTCTGAATGCTCGGAAGAGCAACGCAATCAGTGATAAGAGTGTTCGCGCCGAGCTGCGTGATCACGTTTTCGATCTTGATGTCGAAATAGTCGACGCTCAGGCTGAAGCCCGGAAGGAACCGCGGTGTGAACACGCCGCCCAGCGTGAGGCTCCGGCCGGTTTCTGGCTTGAGCGCGGGGTTACCCACATCGGTCACCTGAAGGGTGAACGCGTTGGAAATACAGTTGTGGAATGGGCTGTTCACCGGCCCCTTGCTTCCCTGCTGGGTCGGAGCGAAGCACGGTGAGGCTGTGCTGGTGACCGTCGTTGGGACACCCAGCGCCGCGCAGTTCGCTGCGAAGTTCGGGTTTCTATTGATACGGGACTGATCGCATGGATCAGCGACAAAGGCGAAGTTCACCGTGGCCGGCGTGAACAGGTCGCTCAAAGTCGGAACGCGTACCGACTTCGAATAGTTCGCACGGAGCCTCAGGTCCCGCGTGGGGGCCCAGATCGCATTGGCGTTCCACGCAAACGTATTCCCGATCCCGAGACTGTAGTGCGAATAGCGAGCCGCACCCGAAACCGTCAGCTCATGCGCGAACGGCACGTCCTTGAGGATCGGCAGGTTGAGCTCGCCGAATGCCTCGCTGACGACGAACGCGTTCGGTTTGAATTCCGGGAACGCATTGAAGAAGGTGTCGCCCGGAACCGAACTGATCGGATCGGCATGACTTTCGGCCGTCTCCCGGCGATGCTCGACGCCCACCGAGAAGCCCACCGGGCCGCCCGGAAGCGAGAACCACTGCTGGGTGTCGCCGCTGAGGAAGGCAAGAGCGTCTTCCTGAGTGGCGTTCTGGAAAAGGTGCGACGTGCGGTTGACAAAGCTGAGCGCGGCCTTGCTCGGCGCACCTTCGCCGAACAGGTCGAGCGGGACACACCCGTTGTTGGGATTGGTCAGCGTCGAACGGCACTCGACGACCGAACCCGGCGTGCCCGGCGCAACCTCGACGCCGTTCAGGACCGCAACGGCGTCGACCGCCAATGCAAACGGCCCCGGCGTTCCGTCGGGATTCTGCACGAACAGGTCGTTGTGCTGGATGTTATCCTGCTTTGTGTGGCCATAGTTGAACGACACTTCATAGTGCCAGTCGTTCTTGAAGTCGCCGGTGATGCCCGCGACGATGCGGTATGTCGTGCGGAGGTCCTCTTCCTTGCGGGCGCCCATGTCGACGTTGAAACGGTTCATGTACACGATGCCCGAGCTGAGCCCCGTGTTCACGTCAGGTGCAGAGCAAATGCCAAAGCCGCGAAGGGTCGTCAGCGCTTGCTGATTGAGGAAGCCGTTGTCGCAGGTGAGACTCGGAACGTTGGCCCCGAACGCCTGGTGGAAGAAGGTGTGAAGATCGCCCTGGAAGAAGGTGGGCTGGAACTCCTCGAACGCCTTCTGACGGACGAACGTCGCCTGGACGAACGGCTTCAATACGTCGGAAACGTCGAAATGGCCGACCAGCGACCCGGAATAGCGGTTCTGACCCACGGCCAAATCGCCGGTTTCGCGCAGCGTCGAGCCGCCGAGCGGGTCGTTGCTCTGGACGGTGCCTTGGAAAGGGACGAAATTCTGCAGCGGCTTCGACGATATGACCAGGTTTCCGTTCGGAGCGAACGCGAGGGTCTGTCCGGTGCCGAAGGCGCCGATCGAACCGCCATTGGTCACAAACGGATTGCGCAGGCCGCAAACGAAGATGCTGTCGGGAACGCCGTTCGAGCTGTCCGCAACGCCAAAGCCGCTTGGATCATTTGCGCCGCCGTTGTCCGCGGGATTCGGCTCGAAGCCGCAGACATCCGACGCATGCGCGCGGTCACGGAAGAAGAGCTCACCCGCGTGCGTATATTCTGCGTTGATCGCAATGTTGCCGCGGCCGTCGGCGAAGTTCTTGCCGAAGGTCGTGGAGATGAAGTCGACCGGGCGATCGCCATATTTGGATTCGCCGCCCTGGCCGCGAATAGTGAAGCCGTCGTAATTCTTCTTCAGGATGAAGTTGACGACGCCGGCGACGGCGTCGGAACCGTATACGGCCGACTCACCGCCGGTCACGACGTCGACGCGGTCGATGAGGTCCTGCGGAATGTCGTCGACGTCGACGTCGAAGACGCCCGGAGAGCCGGTGACGAAGCGCCGGCCGTCGACCAGCACAAGCGTGCGGTTCGTGCCGAGGCCGCGAAGATCGAGGAAGTTCTGACCGGCGGTGCCGATGAAGCGGCCGGAGTTCTGCTGGCTGAAGGTCGACCGAAGCGCCGGAAGGTCGTTCAGCGCGTCACCGACGCTGACCTGGCCCTGGTTGGTCAGTTCCTGCGCGCTGATCGAGGTGATCGGCACGGGCGACTGGAGGTTCGGGCGCTGGATGCGGGTACCCGTCACCACGATCGCGTTCGAATTGCTCTCGTTGGCCGGAGCGCCGGACGCGGTTGTGACCTGCCCGTTCACGCACGAGCCATTGGTCGACACCGTTCCTGGCGGGCACGGCGGCGGGTTCGCCTGATCCGGAAGCGGCGTCGTCGGCGCGTTGGGCTGAGTCGGCTGAGCGGCAAATGCCGGAGTTGCGGCAAGAGCCGCAAGCGACACGGTGGACAGGATGAACGGAGTAAATCGGCGCATGGCTCGCAGGTCCCCTCGGTGTAGTTGTCGGATTAATCCCCTGCTGAGGGTGGTGGAACGCCGCGAAAAAGGAAACCAGCTAATTGAAAGCCAACGCCAAAACGCTCACCGCTGTTACATTAATGCAACATTCAGGTGGCTGTCGGCTTTCCGACACTTGCGGACGCGCCCAGAAGGCGAGCACGATTGTCCGAAGTTAATAGCGGTAGTGGTCGGGTTTGAACGGCCCCGAAGCGGACACGCCGATATAAGCTGCCTGCTTGTCGGTCAGTGTCGTGAGCTTCACGCCGAGCTTGTCGAGGTGCAGCCGCGCGACCTTTTCGTCGAGTTGTTTGGGGAGGACGTAGACGTCGTTCTTGTACTTCTCGGCACCGGTCCACAGCTCGATCTGCGCCAGCACCTGGTTGGTGAAGCTGGAGCTCATCACGAAGCTCGGATGGCCGGTCGCGTTGCCGAGATTCACCAGCCGGCCCTTCGAAAGCACGATGATCTTCTTGCCGTCCGGGAACTCGACTTCGTCAACCTGAGGCTTGATCTCGGTCCACTTCATATTCGCCAGCGCGCCGATCTGGATCTCGCTGTCGAAGTGGCCGATGTTGGCGACGATCGCCATGTTCTTCATCGCGCGCATATGCTCGAGCGTGATCACGTCCATGTTGCCGGTGGCTGTGACAAAGATGTCGGCGCGCTTCGTCGCCTCCTCCATCGTCACAACCTCATATCCTTCCATCGCCGCCTGAAGCGCGCAAATGGGGTCGATTTCCGTGACGATCACCCGCGCGCCGCCGTTCCGCAGCGACGCCGCCGATCCCTTGCCGACGTCGCCGAAGCCGGCCACGCAGGCGACCTTGCCGGCGAGCATCACGTCGGTCGCCCGGCGGATCGCGTCGACCAGGCTCTCGCGGCAGCCGTAGAGGTTGTCGAACTTTGACTTGGTGACGCTGTCGTTGACGTTGATCGCCGGGAACGGGAGCTTGCCCTGCTTCGCCAGGTCGTACAACCGGTGAACGCCGGTGGTCGTCTCCTCCGAAACGCCCTTGATGCTCTCGACGGTCCTGGTGAGGTAGCCGGGGCGCTCGGCGATGAAATGCTTGAGCGTCGTACAGAAAATCTCTTCTTCCTCGTTCGACGGCTGGAAGAGCGCTTCGCCCCGCTCCACGCGATAACCCCACAAGGCGAACATGGTCGCGTCGCCGCCGTCGTCGAGGATCATGTTGGCGGTCGAATCGCGGCCCCAGTCGAAGATCCGGCACACGTAATTCCAATAATCCTCGAGCGTTTCGCCCTTGATCGCGAACACCGGAACACCGCGCGCGGCGATCGCTGCCGCGGCATGGTCCTGGGTCGAAAAGATGTTGCAGCTCGCCCACCGCACTTCGGCGCCGAGGTCGAGCAATGTTTCGATCAGAACGGCCGTCTGGATCGTCATGTGAAGCGAACCGGTGATGCGCGCGCCGCTGAGCTGCTTCGTCGTTCCGAACTCTTCGCGCAGGGCCATGAGGCCGGGCATCTCCGTTTCGGCAATCTCGATTTCCTTGCGGCCGAAGTCCGCCAGGCCAAGGTCCTTGACCGCATAGTCGTCGAAACGGGTTTCAGCCTGTGTGGCCACGTCGAGATTCTCCAGTTTAGCTAAGACGAGGTCATGAGCGACCATCTGAACTCGGCCGGCCCCCTAGCGCAGGCCGACATATAAAGAAAGCTTTATATGTGCGGTCAGCCCACGCGACGGCAATGGCCGAACCCTCAAGCCACCTTGAAGAACATGAGGTAGACGAGGCGCCCGTTCTCGAGGCTGTCGCCGAACCCCGGTCCCGACGTATGCCAATATTGCGGCTGAAGCAGGACCAGGCGGTTGAAGCGCATCGGCACGGTCATCGTATGGAGCCATTTCGAGCGGTCGCGACCCTCTTTTACGACGATGTCGCGGTGCAGTTCACCATAAGAGGAATAGCCTAGCGCGCTCACTTCCTCCGGCCTCATCGGCAATCGGTCCGTGCCGGTGCGAATGTGGCGGAAGAATTCGGTTCCCCCGGTGCAGTCCTCCGGGCGGCTGAGATAGAGAATCCCGGAAAGGTTGCTGGGATCGACATGCACGCCGGGGATAGCGTCGTCGGATGCCAGCGTCAGCCGGCACCTGCCGTGCGCATATTCCTCTTGCGTCTGAGCCCGAAACTGCTGGCGCATGATTGCCGAAACGGCATCGTCGAGGCGATCGATCGCCAGCCGCTCCACCGAATCCAGGCCGGGGAAATTACCCTTGATCGAATAAGTGAGGCCAAGCGCCTGCGCCCGAACGGCCTCTGGATCGCTCAGGAAGTCGTCGATGATATAGACCGCCGGGACCATCCCGTCCCCTGTTGTGCAACAGGGTCAGTTTTTCAAGCTGCGCCCGTCTCGCTCGCCAGCAACCGCGGGTCGATGCCCTCGGCCTTGAATGCCGCCGCCCAGCGCTCGTCCGTCGGCGTATCGAAGAGAATGGCGGAATCGCCGCGAGCGGCGAACCAGCCATGCCGGGTCATTTCCTCGTCGAGCTGTCCCTCCCCCCAGCCGGCATAGCCGAGCGCCGCGATCCACCGCGCCGGCCCGCGCCCTTCGGCAATCGCCTTCAGCACGTCGATCGTTCCGGTCATCGTAAAGATCTGCCCATCGGCGCCGTTGACCTGGATGCTGTCCTGGCCGCCCCAGTCGGTTGAATGGAGGACAAACCCCCGGCCCGGCTCGACCGGACCGCCGTGATGAACCGCGCAGTCGGGCGCCGCGCCCGGATCGATATCGAGCTGCCGAAGCAGCGCGCGGAATGTGATTCCGGCGCGCTTGTGGCCCACGCCGACTCCGACGGCGCCGTTTTCGTCGTGGACGCAGACAGCGATCACTGCCCGCTCAAACCGCGGATCGGCCATTCCGGGCATCGCCAGCAGCAGCTTGCCGGAGAGGAAATTCGGCTGAGCGACCATTCCGAAACGACAATGCGACGCTGCCGCTCGGCGGGCAAGGCTTGAGGCGCGTTTCCGCCGAGCCTATCTGCCGCTTCGGCTGACGCGAAGGAGATATTCGATGACCATTCAAGTGGGCGACCGGCTGCCCGAGGTGCCGATCACGGTTGCGACGTCCGATGGGCCCAAGCCGACGACGATCGGCGAGTACTTCAAGGGCAAGCGCGTGGCGCTGTTCGCCGTGCCCGGAGCGTTCACTCCGACCTGCTCGGCGCGGCACCTGCCCTCCTATGTCGACAAGGCCAAGGATCTCAAAGGCAAGGGCATCGACGAGATCGCCTGCATTTCGGTCAACGATCCGTTCGTGATGGCCGCCTGGGGCAAGCGCGACGGCAGCGAGGACATCACGATGCTCGCCGACGGCAACGGCGACTTCGCCGAAGCGATCGGGCTTACGATGGACGGCAGCAAGTTCGGCCTCGGCAAGCGCTCGCAGCGCTATTCGATGATCGTCGACGACGGCACCGTCGAGCAGCTCAATGTCGAGGCGCCGGGCGAATATCGGGCGTCGAGCGCCGAACATATGCTCGATCAAATTGCCACCGCCTGACGGCTGACCGCTGTCTCGCCTCCCCTCGCCGCTCCCTCGAAACGCGCGCCCGTTCCGGGCGTTGTCTTTGGTGAGTTCAAGTAGAGGAGTAGCGTGACATGGCGACCAACAATCGAGGCGGAAATCGTGGTGGAAACCGCGGCGGAAATCGAG